>JALOKP010000092.1 GCA_025456425.1 Acidobacteriota bacterium
CTCGAGCGCAACCCGGACAACTGGGAGCTGGCCTACTGGGCCGGCTGGGAGTGCTACGGGCTGAGGAACTACGCCTGCGCGCGCGACTACTGGGCGCGCGCCTCGCGGATGCCGAAGGCGCCGCCGCAGCTGATGCGGCTGGCGGCGAAGATGCTGGAGCGGGAAGGGGACGTCGCGGCGGCGCTGCGCGAGTATCGAGAGATCCTCGACTCGACCACCGACGAGAACACCCGCCAGGTCGTCGCCCAGTGGTACGAGCGGACGCGCGTGCAGTTCGAGCTGCAGCAGGCCGGCCGGGCGGTCGAGGCCTGGCGCACCGGCCGCGGCGGCTGCCCGCCGTCGCTCGCGGCGCTGGTCGAGGCCGGGCTGCTGGGCGCCGTTCCGGTCGACGCCGCCGGCAACCCGTTCCACCTCGACCGGGCCGCCTGCACCGTCCTCCCGGCGCCGGGGCAGAGCTTCCAGAGGCAGCCGTGACGACGGCGGAGCTGCTGCGGATCGAGGGGTTCGTGCTGCTCGGCCTGGTCGGGCTGGTCGTCGGCTCGTTCCTCAACGTCGTGATCTACCGGGTGCCGCTCCGGCGGTCGGTGGTGCGGCCGCGCTCGTCCTGCCCGGCCTGCGGGGCGGCCATCGCCTGGTATCACAACGTCCCGGTCGTCTCGTGGCTCGTGCTGGGTGGGAAGTGCGCGGCCTGCCACGCGCCGATCGCCGCCCGCTACCCGTTCGTGGAGGCCGCGAACGCCGCGCTCTGGCTCGCCGCCGGCTGGCGCTACGGGATCACGATCGAGACGCTGGTCCTGCTGCCGTTCCTGTCGGCGATGCTGGCGCTCTTCTTCACCGACTGGGACCACAAGCTGCTGCCCGACCGGATCACGCTCCCGCTGCTCGCGCTGGGCCTGGCCTCCGCGCCCTGGAACGGGCGGCTGGACCTGGCGCGGATCGCGGTGGGGCCGGGGACGGCGGGGCCGCGCCTCGCCACCGCGCTGGCCGGCGCCGCCGCCGGGTTTGGCGCGCTCTTCCTGGTCGGGTGGCTCTGGCAGGTCCTGTTCCGGCGCGAGGCGCTCGGCGGCGGCGACCTCAAGCTGATGGCGGCGGTCGGCGCCTACCTCGGGCTGCCGGGCGTGGCGGTGACGATCTTCGGCGGCTCGCTGCTCGGGACGCTGGTCGCGCTGCCGTTCCTGCTGGGCGGGCGCTGGACGATGACGCGCGAACTCCCCTTTGGCTGCTTCCTGACGCCGGCGGCGGCGCTCTTCGCGCTGTGGGGCGAGCCGGCCGTGCGCTGGTACCTGGGGCTGATCCGGCTGGGCTGAGCGCCAGCCCGCCCGGGCCGCCCGCTACCAGAGCCCTTCCGTGCCGTCGGGCCCCACGGCGACGATCGAGTAGGCCTTGGTCCCGGTCCGGACGGCCTCGCCCGCGTCGCGGTACGCCGTCCCCGGCACCTCCTCCTGGAGCGTCCAGGAGGCGAACGGGAAGTTCATCGAAAGGGTCGAGTAGACGCGGTAGGACGCGGCGCCGCCGGCGGGGGGCCAGCTCAGCACGACGTCGGACCCGTCGCGCGCGACGGCCAGGCCCCGCACCGTCCCGAGCGCCGCGCTCTGCGGCGTGGCCTCGACCTCGAGCGGATCGGTCACCAGTTCGAAGTGCGCCAGGGCCAGGTCGAGGCTCCCCTCCGCCGAGCAGAGCGGCTCGACGCGGAAGCCGACGTCCACGCGCTCGAAGTTGCACTCCTGCACGTTCAGGATCGACAGGCCGTGCGTGCCGTACGCCGAGTCGTCCTCGTCGGGGTAGTGGCCGGTGCCGGCCGGCGCGTCGTTGTAGCCGGCGTCGTCGCGGTAGTAGAGCCGCCGCTCCGAGAAGAACGGCGACGGCGGCGCGTCGTAGACCACGAACATCCCGCCGCCGGGGCCGCGCACCAGGTTCCAGGCCGCGAAGCTGGTGTTCACTGCCGGGTCCGGCACGCCGTTGATCGGCACCGGTCCGGCCATCCCGTCGCGGAAGAACAGCGCGTTGCTGCGCGGAAGCCAGTCGAAGTAGACGTCGAAGCGGTCGAGCGGGTGGACCCGCAGGTGGACGAGCCGGGTCCAGCGCCCGCGCGAGACCAGGTCGTAGTGGATCGTGTTGATGCCGCTCTTGGCGCCCCGCACCGAGCGCACGACGCGGATCGGGCCGACCAGCCCGCCGAGAAACTCGGAATTGAGGTTGAGCACCTCCTCGTCGACGCTCGGCAGGCCCAGCGGCGCGGACCGGATCTTCAGCCGGTCGATCAGGTCGGCACCGCTGCCGCAGGGCGGCGTGACGCGGAACCCGGTCAGCAGCCAGCGGTCGGTGAAGTCGAGCGAGAAGCGGGAGGTGACGATCGAGCTGGAAGGGCTGCCGCCCCAAGCGACGTAGCCGACCGGGGAGCGCTGCAGCGCCGGGCCGGCGAAGAGATAGGCCCAGCGCGTCACCGGCTGCTGCCCGCTGCGCTCGTCCTGCACCATCGTCTCGTAGCGGATACTGGTCGCGTTGGCCGGCCACGCGGCACCCGTCGGCGCCTGGGCGCCGCCGTCGCCGAACAGGAAGACGACCTCGTCCTGCTCGTCCAGCAGGCCGTCATCGAGGCCGAGCACGTCGTACATGTCCTCTTCGACGAACTCGCCCTGCCCCCCCACGGTGAAGGTCACGTCCAGCCGCTCGTCGACCTGGAAGGGGATCGGCAGGAAGGCCTGCGAGGACGGGTCGAAGCGGAAAACCCCGAGATGGTCGACGGGAGTGCCGATCAGCGCGGAAAGCCCCTCGCCGGTGATCACGACCGGCTCGTCGTCGCGCGAGACCGCCGGCTCCTCCGTGGGCACGACGCCACCGGGGGCGGCGCTGGCCGCGCTGGCGGTGGCGACCGCGGCTGCGGTGAGGGCGGCGATGGCGGCGCGGGCGGCGGCCGCGGTGAGGGCGGCGCGGGCGGCGGCCGCGGTGAGGGCGGCGAGGGCGGCGGCCGCGGTGAGGGCGGCGCGGGCGGCGGCCGCGGTGAGGGCGCAGGTCAGCGCGTCGGCGCGCCACCCGCCCGAAGCGAGGTGCTTCCTCTCCACCAGGCAGCCGAAATGCGCAACCCGATCCCGCATCACATGCCTCGTCGACGATTCCTGAAGCTGCGGGAGACGGGACCGGAAACTCCCGACGGACAACTACGCCGATCTGGTCCTGATTGCAAGCTGCCTCGTGATTCCAACCCGGACTGCGAATCCGCAGCGGCGCAGCGCGCGGGGCGTGCGGGCGCGATGCCGTCGCGGGGGTGCGCCGTCGGAAGCCCCTCCGGCGCTTCGCCATCCGCTCGGCGCGTTGCGTCGGCGGCCGGCAAGAGGCGCAGTGCGGGCCGCGTGGTCTGCGCGGCGCCGGCGTTGAACGGAAGTCAACTAAGGTGGTTCGCGGTTGGCGGGGTCGCGCCTTCCGAGCGTCTCGGCGATCGCGGTCCGTGGCGGCGCCGGCGGGTGCGCCAGGGTGGGCGCGACGGGGGTGCAGGAGGCGCCGGACGGAAGTCGGCGGGGCCGAGCGCAAGCAGCGGCCTCCTGCAGCCCGAGGCCGGCAGCGGTCGGATGGGTGGGTGGGAGGGAGGGTGGGTGGAGCGGCAGCGGGATTGGCGCGGGAAGCGGCGCTGCGAACAGAGCCGCATCGAATGCACTTCAGGCGGGACGGAAGGAGGTCGGGTGCACCCTCCTGGCAGGTTCGACGGGGGGTCGCGACCGGCTCGACGCCCTGCGCTGTTCGTCGCTGTTCGATCTCCGGTTCTGTTCCGAAGGTCGGGGTCGCGAAGGGCGGGCGGTGTGCACTCAACCCGGTTCTCTCGCCGCAGGAGTGCATTCGACGGGGCTCTGCCCCGCTCGGTGGCACGGCGGCACACGACACCCGTCCCCGCGTGCCGCACGAATGCGCGCGCCACCACCCGCGCGCGGCGTTTCCCCCCCGCACTCACGTCAGCGCGTGCCCGCCATCCCCTCCGCCGTCTCCCGCTCCGCGACCGCGCGCTCCACGGCCTGGAGCAGCGGCGCCGCCGAGACGCCGGCGCCGACCGCGGCTCGCATCCACGCGTCGGGCGTCAGGCGGCCGAGCGTCGTCATCCGCTCGACCTCGCGGCCGAAGGCCCCGGGCTCGGCGGCCGCGCGCTGGAAGTGCTCCTCGATCTGGAAGCAGACGAGGTGCCCCAGCGGGTAGTCGGGCAGGTAGAGCGGGTGCGAGATCGCGTGGGAGTAGACCGCGAGAAGCAGCGCATCCGCGTGCCTGAGGAGCGGCGCGTACCAGCGGTTCCAGGTCGCGCGCGCGAGGGCCGTCACGGCCTCGCGCAGCTCGGCCGCGGTCGCCTCCGGGTGCCCGTAGAGCCAGCGCCAGGTCGCGATGTCGACCAGCGCTACGCCGGCGATCTCGCGCACGTTCCAGAACAGGTCGAGCGCCCGCAGTCCGGCCGCCTCCGCGTCGTCGCGGCCGTGCCCCAGCAGCGCCAGGTCCTTCCCCTGGAACAGGAAGGCGAAGGCTTCGGTGAACGCCACGTTCGGGACGCCGGCCAGCAGCGTGTGGTCGATCCCGGCCATCGAGAAGACCTGCTCGACGTTGTGCCCCAGCTCGTGCATCGCGACGTTGTAGCCCTTGTAGTCCATCCCGCCGGGGCCGACGCGGGTCCGCAGCCGGACGCGGTCCTCGCGCATCCCGGCCGGCATCGCGTGGCCGGCGCCGCGGGCGGGATCGACGGCCAGCCGCTCCGCGACGAAGCGCGCCCGGCCGGGCGCGAAGCCGAGCCGCTCGAGCAGCGCGGGGACGGCCGCGGCGAAGTCCTCCGCCCGCGGGAAGAGCGCGCGCACGGCGCGGTCCAACTCCGCTTCGTCGAGCGCCGCGCCGGGCTTGAACCCGGCGTACCAGATGTCGAAGGGCTCGAGCGGCCGGCCGAGGCGGCGCTCGATCAGCGCCGCAACGCGGGCTCCGACCGGGGCTTCGAGCACCGCGGTCAGGAGGGCCTCGACCTCCTCCGGCGCCAGTTCGCGGTCGCGGTCGAAGCGGCGCGCGAGGAAGGTCGGGTGCGCCGGCTCGTGGGGATCGGCCGCGCGCGCGGCGCGGAAGGTGGCGAGCCAGTGTGCGTAGCGCGTGTCGGGCTCGCGGTCGGACGCGGGCGCGGGCGCGCTGGCGCTCGCCCTGGCCCGCACCTCGTTGGTGAACGGGTTCCACTCCACGGCCGCGTTGCCCGGCACGCAGACCGGGATCTCCTGCGCTACGATCCGCTCCAGCGCGCGTTGCAGCAGGCGCTGCGCCGCGAGGCCGTCCGGGTCGGCGTAACGCGCCTTGATCTCGTCGCGCAGTCCCCAGTGGCTGATCAGCCGCTGCCCGTCCGGGAACGCACTGTGGCCCGACTCGTCGACCAGGCCGCGGGCGTGGAGGTCGTACCCGTTGATGTACGCGTCGGCGGCCACCAGGGCGCGCGTCATCTGCTGGGCGACCTCGGCCGGCACCCGGCGCGCGAACGACTCCGCCAGCCGGGCCTCGGCCCACTCCCGGCGCGACCACCCGGCGCCGGCCGCGCGGCGCTCGGCCAGCGTCGTGAGCGGGAAGTTGAGCAGCCCGGCGAACGCGATCTTCGTCGCGAAGAGGTCCTCGTCGAGGTGCGCGAACGGATCGAGCGTGGCCAGGCGCTCGTCGAGCGGTGTCAGCGGCCCGGTGTCGACGTCGATCGGGAAGCGGAGGTCGCGGGCCAGCGCGAGCAGGTGGCCGTGGATTCGCTCGAGCGCAGCCTCGAAGCGCGCGAAGGCCGCGTCCAGGGCCGGGCCCCGCGGCAGGAACTCGGTCTCGAGGAATGCGCGCAGGTCCTCCGGCGAACCGTCGTCCGGGCGCCAGTAGGCGAGGACCTGGCGCACCCCGTGCTCGACGCGCGCGCGCTCGGCTTCGCCATGGCGGGAGATCAAGGCGGCGGACGCCGAGTCGGCCGCGGAGCGGAGATCGGACACGGGTTCCTCGCGGGGGGTCGGGGAGTCGATTCTAGTGTCTCGGGCGCGCCCCGTGCAGCCCGGTGAAGCGCTCCTGCGTCCGCCGGCGGACGGGTGTCCGGGGCCGTTCGTCCGCCGGCGGACGCCACACCGTCCGGGAGTCGATTCGGCGCGGCCCGCCGGCGGCACGGTCCGTGCTCCAGCTCTCGCGCATGAACCGGGGTCCTTGCACGGAACGCGGCGCCGCCCTCGTCGAGGCGCTGGCCGCGTTGGCCATCCTCGGCGTGGCGTCGCTGGGGGCCGCGTCGCTCGCGCAGCGCGCCGCCGGCCTTGCGGCCGAGGCCGCGCGGCTGGACCTTGCGCGCGAGTCGGCCGAGGCCGTCCATGCACGGCTCGACACGGTCGGCTGGTACCGTCTGCCGGAGCTGTTCGACGCGTCGCCCGCCGATGCCGAGTCGACGGTGGCGACCGGGGACGGTGCGCCGGCCGACTGGGAGGAACTGCTCGCCCGGCTTCCGCGCGGCCGGATCCAGGCGCGCCTCGTCGGGCTCAACCGGGGCGGGGCGCGCGTGGCTTTCGCCGACGCCGTGGCGCTGCGCGTGGAGGTTCGCGTGGCGTACGACGACGGCGGGCGGCGGCGCGTCGTTGCGATCGCGGCGACGCGCTTCTAGGGGCGGCGCGGCCGCGGGCGGCGCGTGGCCGGGGGGCGGCGCGCGGCCGAGGTGGCGCGCGGCCGAGGTGGCGCACGGCCGAAGCGGCGCGCGGCCGGGAAGGGAGGGGCTGTGCGGAGACGGCAGGGCGGTTTCACGCCGGTCGAGACGCTCGTCGGCGTCGCGGTCGCGCTCTCGGCGATCGCGGCCTCGCTGGTCCTGGTGCGCGGGCTGCAGCAACTCGCGGTGCGCGCGGCCCGGGACGCCGACCGCGCCGCCGCCGCGCAGTGGGCACTCGACCGGATCGTGCGCGAGATCGCGCGGGCCGATCTCGGAACCTGCCCAGGTCGGGAGGCGCACTGTCCCGACGAGCCGCTCGAGCTGCTCGACGTCGGATGGCTCGGCGTGCGGGCGGACCTCGACCGTGACGACCCGGATCTGGCGGCGGAGCCGGAGCAGGCCCTCGCCGGCATCTTCGCGCGGACCGACACCGGCAACGACGAGGTCGTCGTCTTCCTGCGGCGAGGCCGGGGGTTCTCGCGCGCGACCTTCGAGGCCGATCTCGAGTCGACGGGGCGCGCGACGACCGCGACGGGTGACGAGGTCGCCCCGCGCGACGGCCGCGTCGAGCGGATCGACGCCGGGCCGGCCGACCTTCCGGGCGAAGGGGGCCGCGGCACGCTCTACCGCGTGACCTTCGTCAACGACGCGCGGCACCTGGGGACGGCGCGCTTCCGCGTCGTCGAACCGCTGGCGGACGACGCGATCGACTTCGCGGTCCGGGCCTGGGACGCGCGCGGGGTGCCGGTCGCGGCGTGCGGCGGGCGCGACGACGCGGCGGGAAGGGGGTGCCGGGCCAGCGTGCGGCGGATCGCGCTGGAACTGACGGTCGGCCGCGCCGGCGGGCGGCAGCAGACTTTCCGACGCGAAATCGCGGTCGGGGAGGCCTGGTGATCGCGGGCCAGCGCGGGGCCGCGCTGGTGGCGGCGAGGCCGGGCGAGCGCGGGGCCGCGCTGGTCGTGGCGCTCTGGATCGCGCTCCTGGCCGGGTCGCTTGGGATCGGGGCCTGGACCGTCGCCGACGCGCGCCTCTCCGCGGCGCGCGGCCGCGCCGACGCGGCGCGGGCGGAGGCGTTCGCGCGCGCGGCGGTCGAGGTCGCCGCGGCCTGGTTCGAGGACGCCGAGCGCGGCGGACTGGTCGCGCCACCGCGGCTCGGAGAGGTCCAGCGGGATCTGCGCGCGATCGATCCCGACGGCGACGGTGCGGGCCGCCGCTGGAGTGCCGAGCACGCGCCGTGGGACGTGCGCTACAAGGAGAGTGCGGGCGCCGACGATCTCTTCCGGCCGCCCGACGGCCCCGCACCGCGCGACCGATTCGTCGGGACGGCCGACCGGCCGGACGTCCTGCTCGAGTCCGACGGGAGCGGCAGCGCCGTGCTGCTGCGGATCGCGGCGGTGCTCGGCGCCCCGTCCGGCGCGCGGGTGGAGCGGTTGGCGTTCTTCGGGCCGCCGCGTGGCGGGCGCCCGCCGACGGCGCCCGGCGGCACGGAACTGGCCACGATCGAAGCCGCGGTCAGCTGGCCCACCGCGGGCGGAACGCGCACGCGCGCCGCGGCCCGAGGAGAGGTCGTGCGGGTCGAGTGGGGCCGGCTGGACCGGCCGCTCGAGATCGCGGGGGACGCGCGGCTGCTCGGCGCGGCGCGCTGGGCGCGGGGCGAGGCGTTCGTCGCCGGCGACCTGCACGCCGGCGCGGGCACCTGGCACGGCTGGCCGGGAGGTGTCCCGTGGCGCATGGTCGACGCGCCGCTCCGCGACGACGAGAACGGAGACGGTCTCGACGACGACGCCGACGGCGATGGTGCCCCCGACCTCGAGTCCTTCCGCAGCGCGCCGGGCTCGGTCCCCGATCCCTGGTGGCGTGCGCGCATCGGCGGACTCTGGCACGGCGGGCCCCCGGCCACGGGGCCGTGCGCCGCGCCCCTCCCGTTCGGGCCGCGCGCCACACCGCCCGCACCGCCCGACAAGCAGGCCGACCGGTCGGGCCTCTTCATCGGCTGCCCGCAGGCGGTGGCGCCGGCAGTCGACCCGGCCTGGGAGGAGCTGGCCCGGCTCGGTCGGCGCGGGGCGGGGCTCGCGGAAGGTGACCCCGCCACGGGCGGCGCGTTCCGGATCGACGGTGCCGGAAGCGCGCGGGCGCTCGGGGAGCTCCCCGACGGCGCGCTGTGGTGGGTGATCCCGGCGGCGCCGCGCGGCGCCGTGCTGGAGCTGCCCGCGGGCGGGCGCCGGGGCGCCTGGTGCGTCGCGGCCGGCGACGCGGCGATGAGCCTGGCGCGGGGCGCGCCGCGTCCGCTCGCGGCCCCCGGCGACCCGCGCGACACCCGAGGCGCGTCTCGTTCCGGGGAGTCGCCGGACGATCACCTCCCGCTGGCCCGGGAAGCTGGCGGCTGGCAGCCCGGCCGATGGAAGCCGCCGGCGGGCCTCCCGCCGCCAGAGCGGTGGTACCCCGAGCCCGCGGAGGTCGCCGCGTTCGAAGGACTGGTTGCGCTTCCCGGCCAGCTCGACCTGGAGGGGCCCGGCCTGCTGCTGGGGCAGGCCCGCGCGGGAGGACTGCGGCTCGACGGGAGCGCCGGGCCCGCTGAGGTCCGGGCGGGTCCTTTCGCGCGCGACGACCCTCGAACGCGGCCGGGGCCGCCCGGCGCGCCCCGGATCGTCGTCCGAGGGATCAGGGTGGTCGCCGCACCCTGAATGGACGATCGTGGAGTGAGGGTGTCATATTGGAAGAGAGAGGGACGGGGAACTCCGTCATCGAGGACAGCATGTCCGCTCGCGCGTACCTCGCGGCCGCCGGCCTGGCGCTCGCGGTGATCCTCCTCGGCGCGGCCCCGGTCGCGGCCCAGGACGCTCCGCCGGCCGCTCCGCCGGCGGCGAAGAAAAAGGCAGAGGAACTGCGCGGTCCGGCGGCGGAGGCCGCCCGGGCGGCGGCCGGAACCGAAGTGCCTGCACCCGACGACGAAGAGGTCGGGATCTCGGGCGACGCGACCGCGTCGGCGCCCGCGCCGCGCGCGCCGTCCGCTCCGTCGGCGTCGCCGCCGCGCCCGATCGGGCAGACCAGCCGCCTGGGCAGGGTTGCGCTTCCAACGAAGACCGACCCGAAGACGGGCCGGCCGGTCGTCTCCATCAGCAATGCCGATCTCGAGCGGCTCTACGGGAACTCGGTCGTCCCCGTTTCCTCGTCCGCCCGCTCGGCCGAGCCGCCGCCCACCTCGGCGCTGCGCGACGACGGCAGCGCGCTCGCGCCGGATATCGACGCCGACGGCGGCGGAGGCGGCACGGCCGCCAAGGCCGCACGCGCCGCCGAACTCGACGCCGAACTCAAGCGCCTCAACGACAACGCCCGCTCGATGGCCAACCCGCTCCTCCCCCCGCCCAAGCTGAGCGACGCCGAAAAGGCCGCGCTGGACGGGAAGAACAACAAGGAGCGGCTCGAACTGACGCGCGAACGCATCCAGGAACTGCAGCAGGAGAAAGCCCGTCTCGAGTCGTCGCCGTCCGGCGAGGAGCCTTCCGGACGGTGAGCGAGTGAGCCCAGCCGCGACCAGGACAACCCGCGAACCCGACTTCGTGCCGCTGCTCGTGGTCGGCCCTCCCGCGCCCGAGGGGCCGGACCAGGCCGCAGCGCGCCTGGCGCAGGCCTGGGGCGCGTGCCTCGAGGCCAAGGCCGAGCCCGCGGCCTGGGCCCAGGCCGCGTCCGCGGTCCGGGATCGCGCCACCGGCGTGGCGGTCGTCGTGGCCGACGGCGCGGAGCCGGAAGCGCTCGACAAGCTGCTCGCGTCGCTCGCCGCCGCCGACTCGGCGCTGCCGGTCGTCGTCGCCGGCCGCGCCCTGACTGGCCCGGCGGTCGCGGTCGCCTTCCGCCGCCGCGCGGTCGACGTCGTGGCCGCGCTCGACGCGCTGCCCGACGGCGTGCCGGAGCCGGCCCTGGCGGGCCAGCTCGGCGCGCTGATCGCGCGCCGCCGCGCGCGGACCCAGGGCTGGCTGTTCGAGGACCGGCCCGGGCTCCCGCGCTTCATCGGGACGACGCCGCCCATGAAGGAGGTCGCGCGGTTGGTCGAGCGCGTGGCGCCGTCGGAGGCGACGGTGCTGATCCTGGGCGAGTCGGGGACCGGCAAGGAGCTGGTCGCGAAGGCGCTGCACGGGCTCTCCCCGCGCCGGCGCGGGCCGTTCGTCGCGATCAACTGCGCCGCCATCCCCGAGACGCTGCTGGAGAACGAGCTGTTCGGCCACGAGAAGGGCTCGTACACCGGCGCCAATGCGACCGCGATCGGCAAGGTCGAGGCGGCGGACAAGGGGACGCTGTTTCTCGACGAGATCGGCGAGATGCCGCTCCCGCTGCAGTCGAAGATCCTGCGGCTGCTGCAGGACCGCACCTACGACCGGATCGGCGGAACCAAGACCCGGAAGGCCGACGTGCGGATCGTCACCGCCACCAACCGCGATCTCAAGACGGAGGCCGCGGCCAAGCGCTTCCGCGAGGACCTCTACTACCGCCTGTCGGTCGTCCCGATCCTGCTCCCGGCTCTGCGCGACCGCCCACCCGACGTCCCGATCCTGGCCCAGGCGATCGTCGAGCGGCTGGCGCGGGACCTCGGCCGGCCGGGCCTGCACATCGCGCCGGAGGCGCTCGACCGGCTGACCCGTTACCGCTGGCCCGGCAACGTCCGTGAACTGGAGAACGAACTGGAGCGCGCGGCGGTGATGGCCGGGGGGGAGCGGATCGGGGTCGCCGAGCTGGAGCTGCGGGCGCGGGTGGAGGATCCCGACATGGCCGCCCTGGCCCGGCTGCTGCCGCTCGAGGGGCCGCTGGACGCCACGCTGGACGCGGCGCGGGTCCACGTCATCCGGCTCCGAATCTCCCTGGCTCTGGAGCGGACCGGCGGGGACCTGGACCGGGCCGCGGCCGACCTGGGAGTCACCCGCGAGGAGTTCGACCGCCTGCTGGGGGTTGGCCCCTAGCCTGCACCGCCGAACGAACTGGGCCGGAATTGGCGGCAAGTCCTATGTTCATTTGGTAAGATCCTCCCCTCAGCCCACCTTCATCCACCCATCAGGCCGCCCGGCAGGGCCGCCCGAGAGGCTCGAATCCGATGCCAGAGCGCAAGGTCGTCATCGTCGGCGCAGCCGGCCGCGACTTCCACAACTTCAACGTCGCCTACCGTAACGACGCCACCCAGCGGGTGGTCGCCTTCACCGCCACCCAGATCCCGGACATCGACGGGCGCACCTACCCGCCCGAGCTGGCCGGGCCGCGCTACCCGCAGGGGATCCCGATCGTCGACGAGAGCGAGCTGGAGCAGTTGATCGCCGATCACGGCGTCGACGACGTCGTCTTCTCATACTCCGACGTCTCGCACGAGCAGGTCATGCACATCGCCAGCCGGGCGCTGGCGGCGGGGGCCGATTTCCGGCTGCTCGGCCCGAAAGCGACCGAGCTGAAGTCGATCAAGCCGCTGGTCGCGATCTGCGCGGTGCGGACCGGCTGCGGCAAGAGCCAGACGACGCGCAAGGTGGCGAAGATCCTGCGCGAGGCCGGCCTGAAGGTCGTCGCGATCCGCCACCCGATGCCCTACGGCAACCTCGCGGAGCAGCGCGTCCAGCGCTTCGCCGAGCTGGCCGACCTCGACCGCCACCACTGCACGATCGAGGAGCGGGAGGAGTACGAGCCGCACATCGTGAGCGGCACGATCATCTACGCCGGCGTCGACTACGAGGACATCCTGCGCGCGGCCGAGAAGGAAGGGGATGTCGTGCTCTGGGACGGCGGCAACAACGACCTGCCGTTCTACACGCCTGACCTGCACCTGGTCGTGGCCGACCCGCTGCGTCCCGGCCACGAGCGGAGCTACCATCCGGGCGAGGCCAACTCCCGCGCCGCCGACGCCTTCGTGATCAACAAGGTCGACAGCGCCGAGCCGGCCGCGGTCCAGGCCGTGACGAAGAGTTGCGCCGAGCTCAGCCCGAAGGCCGCGATCATCCTGGCCGACTCGCCGGTGACGGTCGAAGACCCGGCCGCGATCCGCGGGAAGAAGGTGCTGGTGATCGAGGACGGCCCGACCCTGACCCACGGCGGGATGAAGTTCGGGGCCGGCGTCGTGGCCGCGAAGCAGGCCGGCGCGGCCGAGATCGTCGACCCCCGCCCGTGGGCCGTGCGGACGATCGCCGCGACCTTCGCCAAGTACTCCGGCACGGGCGCGATCCTGCCGGCGATGGGCTACTCCGACGAGCAGGTCCGGGACCTGCAGGAGACGATCGACCGCGCCGCGCCGCACGTCGACGCCTTCGTGATC
>JALOKP010000093.1 GCA_025456425.1 Acidobacteriota bacterium
CAAGACCGGCCTCACCTCCTACGCCCTGCGCTCGCCCGACGGCTCGTTCTGCATCCCGATCAACGAGGGGAGCGAGGAGCGCTCGCAGATCGAGGAGTACCTGCGCGAGTACAACGGTCCCGGGATCCAGCACCTGGCCTTCCTGACCCGCGACCTGCTCGACAGCCTGGACCGGCTGGAGGGTTCGGGGATCGAAACGCTCGACATCGACCCGTCGTACTACGAGACGGTCTTCGACCGCGTCCCGCGCGTCACCGAGGACCGCGCCCGGATCCGCCGGCACAAGGTGCTGGTGGACGGCGACGAGGACGGCTACCTGCTCCAGATCTTCACCAGGAACCTGATCGGCCCGATCTTCATCGAGCTGATCCAGCGCAAGAACCACCTCTCCTTCGGCGAGGGGAACTTCGGCGCCCTGTTCCGCTCGATCGAGCGAGCCGGCGGACGCTGGCGTCGCTGGTCCACGAGCAGTTCGGGCTGTCGCACCGCGAAGCGAAGGAACTGATCGAGTCGGGCGGCGTCACCCTCGACGGCCGCGTGGCTGCCGATCCGGTGCGCCGCCCGCCCGGTGGCGCGCGGGTCGAAGCGCCGGCCGGGATCGCGGCGCGCGGGCCCCGCCCGCGGCGGGAGCGGCCGCTCGAGGGGCCCGGCTTCCGGGTGATCCACCTCGACGCCGACCTCGTGGTCGTCGAGAAGGAGCCCGGCGTGGTCACGATCCCGACCGGGAAGCCCGACGCGAACGACCCGCCGCTCGTTGCCCGCCTGCTCTCGGCGCTGCAGTTCGCGGGGCATCGCGTCCCCGAACTGCACGTCGTGCACCGGATCGACCGCGACACCTCGGGGCTGGTCGTCTTCACCCGCTCACGGGCCGCGGCCGAGGCGCTGCGCGCGCAGTTCCGCGCCCGCCAGCCGGAGCGCGAGTACGTCGCCTGGACCGAAGGGTTGCCCCGGCCGGCGAGCGGACGGCTGCACCACCTGCTGCGCGAGGATCCGCGCTCGCTGCGGATGCTGGTCGCAGCCCCGCAGGCGCGCCGGCCGCGCGACGCGAAGGACGCCGAGCTGACCTACGAGACCGAGGCGGCGACCGGCCCCCCCGCCCCCCGGGCCCGGGTCCGGGTGCGCCTCGTCTCGGGCCGCCGCAACCAGATCCGCGCACAGTTCGGGGCCTCGGGCTGGCCGATCCTGGGCGACCGGTTCTACGGCGCCACCGACGACGGCCCGGGCCGCGTCGCGCTGCACGCGATGCGGCTGGCCTTCCTCCACCCGAAGAGCCACGAGCCGATGGCGTTCGAGAGCCCCTGGCCGGCCGACCTGGCGAAGCTCGACCGGCGGCTGTTCCGCTCCCCCGCGGCCCGCGCGAAAAAAGCGCCGCCCCCCGCGAGGGGAGGCGGCGCTCCTGGTCCGCGTTCGCCGCGGTGAGCGACGACGGGTACTACGGGCAGACGGGCGGCTGCGGCCGGGGCTGGCCGTTGCTGTCCGAGCCGGGTTTCCCGATGCAGCCGGTGTACTGAGCGACGCTGTCGTACCAGTAGGCCTGCCCGGCCGGCGGCTTGGTGGTGTCGGTGCCGACCGGCGTCGGCAGATTCTTCTGCAGGCAGGTCCAGTTGTAGGACCACGGCCGGACGATCGTGCCGCGGTAGAAGTTGTAGCTGGTGGCGTTGGACACGGTCGACCACTGGAACGTCGTCGGCGTGGTCCAGACCGAGGTCGTGCCGGTCGGCACGGGGTCGGCCTTCGTCGGGTCGGTCGGGAAGCAGGTGTCCAGCGAGTCGGGGGCACCGTCGCGGTCCTGGTCGGCCTGCGGAACGATCCACGCCTCGCCCGCCGAGGCGCGATTGTCGGCCGGCCCGTCGCCCAGCTCGGCGGGGGCGACGACGTCGCGCGTCACGCTCCCCGAGAGTCTGCCGACCGCCAGCCAGCCGGTGGAACCGAGCTGATCGCCGGCGTTGCGCCCGTGGAGCAGCTGTGCCGCCGGCTGGCGGGCCAGTTCGATCACCGCGGTCCCGGTCCGGACCCGCTCGCGCGGCAGGACGAGCACCGCGCCGGCGTCCGCCCGGGTGCCGCCCGGGCCGTCGAGCAGCGGCAGGCCGAACAGCAGGTCGGCCGAGCCGTCGTTGTCGAAGTCGGTGAAGGCCACGCCCTTGCCCAGCTGGGCCCCGGCCGTGTCGCCGTGCACCGCCAGCGTCGCCTCGTCGAGCAGGAGCTTCCCCTTGATCGTCGAGAAGTCGCGGCCGCGGACGACGAAGGCAGCCCCCGCGTCGGTCCGGGTCGAGCCCGGAGCACCGTCGCGGCCGGCCGCCCCGACCAGGATGTCGCGCGGGGTGTCGGCGTCCCAGCGCTCGATCGCCAGCGCCGCCCCGGCCCGGTCGTTGGCGAGCTCGCCGAACAGCAGCCCGTGGTAGTCGGCGGCGAGGCTCATGTCGAACGCGCCGAGCAGCGAGTTGCCGCCGCGCAGGACGTAGATCTCGCCCGCACTGGGGATCAGGTTGTTCGACCCGTCGGCATCGGGCGCCCCGGCGACGATGTCCTCGGTGCCGTCGCCGGTGACGTCGCCGCCGGCCAGCGCGGACGCGAAGCGGTCGTCGTTCCCGGCCCCCTGGACATAGAGGTCGACGTTCACCGTGGTCAGGTCGGTGACGCTGCCGAGGCGGGCCTGGTAGATCCCCCAGATCTCGCCGTTGCCGGTCCTCCCGGTGCTCGAGCTGTTGGGAGAGCCCATGACCAGGTCCTTCTTCGCGTCGCCGTTGAAGTCGACGGCAGCCAGGGCGAGGCCCAGCCGGTCGGTCGAGTCCTTGCCGCGGAAGATCCGGTTGGCGCTGGCGATCGCCAGGTCGAGCGTCCCGGTCGCCGGGCCGTGCTTGACGTAGACAGCGCCGGCGTTCGGCTTGTTGGCGGCCGAGCCGTCGTGGTCCGGGGCGGAGAAGATCATGTCGTCCGTCCCGTCGCCACTGACGTCGCCGGCAGCCACGGTCCAGCCGAGGTGGTCGCCGGCTCGCTGGCCGTAGACCTCGTAGTCGGCCAGCGTGGTGGCGAGGTCTTCGGAAGCCGGGATCGGGCCGAGCCACATGTAGACCGCGCCGGCCTCGTTGCGGCCGCCGGGGGACGCGAAGGGCGAGCCGACCAGCAGGTCGGCCGTTCCGTCGCGGTTGAAGTCGCCGATCACGCCGCCGCCGCCGAGCCGCGCGCCGGTGGTCTTGCCGTAGACCGCGATCCCGCCCGCGGCCAGGTCGCGGACCAGCAGCTCGCAGGCGTTGCCCGTGCCGTCGCCGTCGGCGTCGGCCTGGGAGGCGTTGGAGATCGTCGGGCACTTGTCGGTCGCGTCGAGGACTCCGTCGCCGTCGTCGTCGGTCTCGCAGGCGTCGCCGGTCCCGTCCCCGTCGATGTCCGACTGGTTCGCGTTGGGCAGCCCGGGGCAGTTGTCGTTGCACTCGTAGGTCCGGCCGCCGGCGCAGACGACCGGCTTGCCGCTGTCGGGAATGTTGTCCAGGTCGGAGTCGTTCTCGCAGATGTTCCCGATCCCGTTGTTGTTGTCGTCCTCCTGCCCGGGGTTCGGGGTGGTCGGGCAGTTGTCGCAGACGTCACCCACGCCATCGCCGTCGCCGTCGAGCTGGTCCAGGTTCGAGACGCGAGGGCAGTTGTCCTCCAGATTCCGCAGGCTGTCGCCGTCGGCGTCGGAGGGGGCGACGATCCAGACCTCGCCCGCGCTCTCGCGGCTGTTCGAGGTGTCGTCCGGGTCACCGTCGGCAAACTCGGACGAGGCCAGCACCTCGCCGATCTGGTCGCGGTTCATGTCGCCGATCGTGACCCACGCGCCGAGCTGGTCGACCGCGTTGGCGCCGCGGATCGAAGCCGCCGTCTTGGCGGTCACCAGGTCGACCTCGGTGAGCGAGCTGATGTCCTTCCAGGACAGCAGCGTGACCTCGCCGGCCTGGGTCGGGGACTGGCCCAGCGGCCCCTCCGAGCCCGTCGCGCCGAAGGCGAAGTCGGCCGAGCCGTCGCCGTCGACCTCGCCGATTGCCACCGACTGGCCGAAGAAGTCAGCGGACGTGCGCCCCCAGATCAACTTGCTGGCGAGCGCGTCGGCCTGACCCGTGGTCCAGGTCGTGCGGCCGAGCAGGATGTAGCCCTCGCCGCCCGACAGGCGCAGGTTGCTCTTGCTGCTGGCGCCCGAGACGCCGATCACGATGTCGGCTGCGCCGGCGTTGTTGGCGTTGCCGACGGCCAGCGCGGTCGGCATCAGGTCGGAGTTGTCGACGCCGTAGATGTAGGGGTCGGGGGTCGTCGCCAGGTCGCGCTTGCCGAACTGGTTGATCGGCGTCCCGCCCAGGACGATGTGGATCTGTCCGGCGTCGCGCTTGCCGTTGGAAGGCCCGTCGCCGCCCGGCGCGCCGACCAGCAGGTCGGCCGTGGAATCGCCGTTGACGTCCCCTGCGGCCAGCACGCGCCCGGCGCGGTCGGCCTCGTCGGCCCCCTTGACCAGGTAGTCGGGGTTGCTCGCCGGCGGGCCGCCGCTCGTGTTGGGGCCGAAGTTGACCGTCCCGGTGATCCCCGGGCCGCCGAACATCACGAAGACGCCGCCAAACGGCACGTTCTTCGGCGGGTCGCCGACCGGCTCGAAGTAGTTGGGCGCGCCCATGCAGATGTCGAGGCGGCCGTCGGCGTTGAGATCGGCCAGGGTCAGCGCGCGGCCCAGCGCGTCGCCCGCGGTCCGGGCCAGATAGGCAGCCGTCGCCGCCGGCACGGTGTTGTCGTCGTTGTCGTTGGGGTCGCTGTCCGGATCGTTGAACAGGTCGATCGTCGCGGGCCACGGGGTGCGGCCGCGCAGCACGTAGACCCGGCCGCAGTTCGTGCGCTCCTGGCCGAGCAGCCAGAAGCAGTTGCCGCTGGGGGCACCGACCACCAGGTCCGCGGTGCCGTCGCCGGTCACGTCGCCGATCGCCAGCGCCGCGCCGAACTGGTCCTCGCGCCGCTCGCCGTAGATCACGACGTCGGGTGCCCGGACCTTCAGGTCGAGCTCGCCCTTCTTGAACGGTCCGAAGAGGATGTAGACCTCGCCCGCCCCGTCGCGCAGGTTGTCCTTGCTCTTGGCCGAGGGGGCGGCGATGGCCACGTCGTTGCGGCCGTCGCCGTTGAGGTCGCCGACCGCGGTGACCCGGCCGGCGTTGTCGTTGAGCTCGGCGCCGTAGACCACGAAGTCCGAGGTGTCGGTCGCCAGGTTGACGTCGGTGAAGTCGCAGGCGTTGCCGATCCCGTCGCTGTCGGCGTCGGCCTGGTTGGCGTTGGCGGTGAACTGGCAGTTGTCGTCGCAGTTGGCGGTGGCCCCGCCGGTGCAGGGGTCGAAGGTCCCGTCACCGTCGCTGTCGAGGACGCCGTCGTTGTCGTCGTCGGTATCGCAGGCGTTGCCCGAGCCGTCGCCGTCGGCGTTGAGCTGGTCCGGGTTCGCGATCGTCGAGCAGTTGTCGCAGGGGTCGCCGATCTTATCGCCGTCGGTGTCGGTCTGGGACGCGTTCGAGACGCTCGGGCAGTTGTCGCAGAGGTTCCCCTTGCCGTCGCCGTCGGTATCGGCCTGGTCGGGATTGAAGATCAGGGGGCACTTGTCGGTCGTGTCGTTGACCCCGTCACCGTCGTCGTCGCTGTCGCAGGCGTCGCCCTGGATGTCGCCGTCCGTGTTCTTCTGGAAGCCCGTGTCGAGCTCGGCCTGGCTGGTCGTGCCGTCGGCATTGGCATCGCAGTAGAGGATGTTGACGGTGCAGTTGCCGTTGTTCTTGCCGGCGCAATTGTCGCAGGCCGCGCCGACCTTGTCGGTGTCGGAGAAGAAGCCGGAGGACTCGGTCTGCGACGGGTTGCACTGGAACGGGCAGTTGTCGCAGGCGTCGCCCACGCCGTCGGGGCCGCGGGTCAGCGGTTCGTTGGCGTCGCGGGTCCCGTCGCGGTCGTTGTCGAGGAACAGCCAGTTCTCGCTGGCCTGCTGGACGAGGTCGCCGTTGGCGTCGATCCAGATGAAGGGGCACTCTCGCCGTCGGTGTCGACCTGGGTGGGGTTGGCCGTATTGGGGCAGTTGTCGCAGGCGCCGCCGCGGCCGTCGGCGTCGGGGTCGTCCTGGTCGGGGTTCGAGAGGCCAGGGCAGTTGTCGCAGGCGTTCCCCGCGCCGTCGCCGTCGGTGTCCAGCTGGTCGGCGTTGCTGGTGTTCGGGCAGTTGTCGCAGATGTCGCCCTTGCCGTCGCCGTCGGTGTCGTCGTTGGGGCCGGCCACGCTGGGGCACTTGTCGGTGGCGTCGGAGATCCCGTCGTTGTCGTCGTCGGGGTCGCAGGCGTCGCCGGTCCCATCGCGGTCGGCGTCCGCCTGGTTCGCGTTCGCGACGGTCGGGCAGTTGTCGCACTTGTTGCCGACGCCGTCCAGGTCCGAGTCCTCCTGCGGGGTCGGGTCGAAGCGGTTGGCGACCACGCGGCAGTTGTCGTCGCAGGCCCCCGTCTGGTTCGAGACGCACGGCTCGTAGGTGCCGTCGAAGTCGAAGTCGTCGGGGACGGTGTCGTTGTCGTCGTCGCTGTCGCAGGCGTCGCCCAGCGCGTCGCCGTCGGCGTTGGCCTGGTCGCGGTTCGAGTTGCTCTGGCAGTTGTCGCAGAAGTCGCCCAGCAGGTCGGCGTCCAGGTCCGACTGCGCGACGTTGCTGATCGTCGGGCAGTTGTCGACGGTGTCGCGGATCGTGTCGACGTCGCGGTCGTTGTTGGTCGTGATGTAGAAGTAGCCGGGCGACTCGCGGCCGGTCTGCGAGCCGGTGCCGTCCGGGTCGGGGAAGTCCGAGAACGGCGCGCCGGCCAGGATCTCCTGGCGCGTGCCGTCCTTGTCGATGTCGGCCAGGGCCAGCGAGAGGCCCAGCGAGTCGCTCTGGGCCCGGCCCCAGATCACGGGGCCGCCCAGGTTCTTGAAATCGGTGTTCACCGCCGGCCGGATGCCGTCGCCGTAGCGCACCCAGATCTCGCCCGCGCTCAACCGCGTCCCGTCCGGACCGTCGCCGAACGGCGCGCTCATCACCAGGTCGCGGCGCCCGTCGCCGTCGAGGTCGCCCAGCGCCACGCGCTGGCCGAGGCCGTCGTCGGCCTCCTTGCCGAGCACGAGGATCCCGGCCGCGCTGGGGAACAGCTTGAGGTCGAGGCTGGTCCCGGCGCTGCGCGGGCCCCAGACCACCGCGACCTCGCCGCAGTCCAGCCGCGAGGTCCCATCGGCGTCGAGTCCGTCGCCGTTCGGCACGCCGATCAGCAGGTCCTGCTGGTTGTCGCCGTCGACGTCGCCGAACGCGATGTCGGCGCCCGCGCCGTCGCTCGGGTCGCCACCGTAGACGCGGATCGGGAGCGAGGTGTTGAGGTCGGTCGTCGCCGGGAACGGGCTCGCGCCGAGCACGACCACCACTTCTCCGGCCGCGGTGCGCGGCGTCGCGCCGGCCCCGCGTCCCTTCGGCAGCTGGATCGCGATGTCGTCGCGCGCGTCGGCGTCCATTCGACCGGCCGCCAGTACGCTGCCGATCGAGCCCTGCTCGTCGGGCGCGCGGTTGACCGTCCCGTCGCCGTCGAAGTCGTACGCCGGCCCGTAGATCAGTCCGTTCGCGGGCTGCGTCCTGAGGTTCCGCGTCCCGTCCACGAACGCACCGGACGAGCCGAGCAGGACGTGGACCTCGCCGCAGTTCGTGCGCGTGTTGGTCGCGCCGTCGCCGCCGACCGCACCCATCAGGAGGTCGGCCGAACCGTCGCCGTCGACGTCGCCGACGGCCACCGTCCCACCGAGCCGGTCGCCGGCGTCGACGCCGAGGATCCACAGGTCGGCCCGGCTCTTGGTCGGGTCGGGTCGCCGCAGGTCGAAGGGGCTCGAGCGCACCCGGCCGCCGAACAGGACGTAGACCTCGCCGCGGGCCTGCAGCCCGAGCGGGTCGACGGTCCCGTCGCCGTCGGCGTCGATCCCGGTCGGGCCGGCGCCGCCCGGCGCGCTCATCACGAGGTCGGCGGTGCCGTCGCGGTTGAGGTCGCCGAAGGCGATGTGCTCCCCGAGGTTGTAGCCGTCCCGCGGCCCGTAGATCACCAGGTCGGGAGCCGGTCCCGTGCCGGCCGCGAGGTCGATCGTGCGGTCGGCCGGGTAGCGGCCATAGAAGACGTAGACCGCGCCGGCCTGGAGCCGCTGGTTCGCCGGACCGCCGTAGGCCGGGGCCCCGACCGCGTAGTCGGCGCGCCCGTCACCGTTGAAGTCGCCGGTCGCGACCTGCTGGCCGAGCTGGTCACCGGTCCTTTGGCCGATCCGGACCTGCTCGGTCGAGGTCGCCTGATCGACCTGGTTGACGCGCTGCGCGAGGACTTCGGGGGACGCAGCGAGGAGAAGGGTGAGGGCGAGGCCTGCCGTTGCGAAGGCGGAAAGACCCTGCCTCACAGGATTCATGCGGTTACCTCCGGAGCAAGAATGGAAGGCGGGTTGCGGGGCACTGATGGCGGGGCGCCGGACGGCGAGGCGAGGCCTCGCCGAGGCGAAGGGCGGGGTATGGGCCCGCATCGTCTCCTCCTCAACGTCCGTCGCCCTGAATTGCCCCGATTGCCGCGGGAATGTACGACGAATCGGGCCGTCCCGCCGGTCCCGAGTTTCGACCGCGGGAGGGGCGGACCTTAGACTCTCCGCATGGACTCCACGGCGTGCGGCGAGGGCTTCTCTGGCGGCGGGCAGGGCGAACGGAACCGAACCGGGGCGAAGCCGGCAAGCCGTCCCCGCCGCGCGGCGGCGGCACTGTTCGTGCTGCCCCTCCTGGCGGCCGGAGCGGGGTGCCGGAGCGCCCCCGGGCCCGCTCCGGCGCCCACCCCCGCCGCCCCCAGGGCCACGCCCCTGGCCCCCGACCCCGGGCCCGCGTCGGCCCGGACGCTCGATCCCGGCTTCGCGCGGAAGGAGCAGCTCTCGCGCGAGGGCTACCTCCGGCTGCTGGTCGATCTGCGGGAACAGGTCGACACGGAGGCCCTGCTGGCGGACCAGCTGGCCCGCGGCCTGTCGCGCCAGGCCAGCCGGGAGGAGACCCTCGCGGCGCTGGGTACCGTCGCCGAGCGCGGCCGGGGCGCGCTGGCCGCGCTGGTCGACGAGCTCGCCGCCGACGGTCGCGTCGAGTTCTCGCGGCACCTGCGCTACCGGAACCGGGCCTTCCTCTCGGCCCGCCCGGAGGCGCTCGAGCCGCTCCGGGCCCATCCCGCGGTCGCCGCGTTGATCCCGGAGTTCGACTCCGTGCGCGACGTGCGGCGCGAGTCGGGGACCGCGATCCGCACCGCCCCGCCGATCCCTCCCGGCGACAGCTGGGGGGTGGCCGTGCTCGGCCTGCGTTCGCTCTGGCAGGCCGGCGTCGATGGCCGCGGAGTCGTCGTCGGGAGCCTCGACAGCGGGGTGACCGGCGACCACGCGCTGCTGGCGGCGGGCCGACGCGCCGAGCGGTCCTGGTACGACCCGCGCGGCGAGCGGGTCGAGCCGGTCGACACCAAGCCGCACGGCTCGCAGGTCCTGGCCTGCGCCGTGGCCCGCCCCTTCGAGGGGCGCGATTTCGGCGCCGCACCGGGGGCGCTCTGGGTGGCCGCGCTGGCCAACCGCTTCAACAGCTACAACAACGTCGACATGGCCCTCGCGGCCGACTGGATGATCTTCGAGGCACGCCCCGACGTGCTGCTGGGGGCCTGGGGCCACGGCAAGGCCGACTGCGACCCGCGCGACCGGGCGCTGGTCTCGGCCGCGCGGGCGGCGGGGATCGTGCCGGTCTTCGCGGCCGGCAACGACGGTCCCGATCCCGCCAGTGGGCAGGCGCCGGCGGGGCTCGGCGGCTTCACGCCCGGTGCCGGAGGGCCGCTCGCGATCGCCGCCGTGGACGAACGACTGGCGGTGATCGCCCCCTCGTCGCGCGGCCCTTCCCCCTGCGACGGCCGCTCGGGGGTCTTCCCCGACCTCGCCGGCCCGGGCTGGCAGGTCCCGGTCCCGGGGGCCCCGCACCCGACCTCGCTGACGCTCGAGACGGGGACCTCCTTCGCGGTCGGCTGGGTCGGGGGGGTCGCGGCGCTCGTGCTCCAGGTCCGGCCCGAGCTGCCCGTACCCGAGGTCGAGGCGATCCTGCGCCGCACGGCGCGCGACCTGCCGCCGGCCGGCCCGGACGACGCGAGCGGCTACGGCCTGGTCGACCCGGCCGCCGCGATCGCGGCCGCCCGCGCCTGGACCGCCGGCACGCCACAACGCTGAGTAAGAAAAAAAGGGGCGGTCCCGAAGGACCGCCCCCGTCAGCATGAGCGCGCGAGGTTAGATCAGAACCGGTTCAGGTTGTTGGTGATGCCGGACGACGCGAACGCCATGTTCAGGTTGGCGCTGACCGAGCCGTAGGTGATCGTCACGTTGGCCTTCGTGCCGTTCTCGGCCACGAAGTTGCTCAGCCAAGCGAGCTCGTGACGGGCGTTCGGAGTCATCGGCACGACGGTCTGGTTACGGCCCGTGATGAAGGCGGTGAACTGGCCGTAAATCGGGGCCGCCACGCCGTTCAGGGACACCGAGGTGGTCTCGGCGTTGATCGGGAGCACGTAAGCCGTGCCGCCACGCCAGGTGGTCGTGGCCAGGTTGGCGAACTCAGCCGCCTTGTCCTGGATGTTCGACCACTTGTCGCCACACTCGCCGTACCGGGTCCCGTAGGAAACCAGGAGGGAGAGGGAGCGGGCGCCGGAGCAGTCCGGGAAGAACTCGTAGTCGAAGATGTCATCGATGTTGTCGTTCGCGGGGTTCCACGAACGGGTGATCTCGCAACCCTCGTAACGCCAGTCGCAGTAGGTCTGGTCGAGGAAGATCACGGACGCGGTCGGATCGAAGTTGTTGAAGGTGTAGAGCTTCTGGTCACCATACTGGTTCTGGTAGACCATGTTGAAGATCTCGTCCGAGCCGTCGTCCCAAAGGGTGCCGACCTGGGAGATCTGGATCCAGGCCTTGTGGCCAGTGCGAATGATGCCGCTGTAGCTTCCCCGGTCATCCGTGATGATCGGGTAGTCAGTGACGGCGCAGCCCGCCGCGAAGAACGCGAGGACAAGCGCGCCAAGGATCAGCTTCTTCATGGTCTCGCTCCTTTTTTCCTGCTCAAGGTTCCGTCTATCACAGCCGGTCGAGCGCGTTCTGGACGGTGGTCACGTTGACCTTGAAGTTCGCGTTCAGCGAGCCGTAGGTCATGTTGACGTCCAGGAAATGCCCGTCGCGCTGGATGACCCGGTCGATCGCGTTGAGCTGGTAGCGAGCATTCGGGGTCACCGGGAAGGCGACCTGGAGCTTGTCGTTCATGTACATGTTGAACCGGCCGTAGATCGGCAGGTCCGCGCCGTTGACCGTGAAGGTCGCGACGGTGCTGTCGACCGGGATGTGGTAGACGCTCTGCCCGCGGAAGTTGACCTTCTCGAGCAGGCTGAACTCGTAGGCGGCGCCCTGGCGGTCGGCCCAGACGCTGCTGCCGCACTCACCGTAGCGGCTGGTGTAGGAAACCAGCAGCGACAGCGAACGGGCGCCGTTGCAGTTCAGGTCGAGGACGTAGTCGAACACGTCGTCGACGTTGTTGTAGCCGGCACCCTGGTCGCCGTGCGGGTAGGCATTCGGCAGGTCCGGGTTCCAGGCGGTCGCGATCGCGCAGAAGCTGCTGTCAAACGTCGGATCGCAGTAGGTCTGGTCGAGGAAGTTGATGATCCCCGACGGATCGTAGTTGTTGTAGGTCTTCAGCCACTGGTCGCCCTTCCAGTCCTGCGACACGAGGGTGAACAGCTCGTCCGAGCCGTCGTCCCAAATCGTCGCCACCTGGGAGGTCACGATGTAGGCCAGGTCGTACTGACCGGTCATCACACCGTCGGCATCGGCGCCACGGGTGTCAAAGATCACCGGGTAGTCCGTGATCGCGCAGCCCAGCGAGAAAGCCGCGAGCAGGGCGATCAAGAGAAGCTTCTTCATGGAATGACTCCTTTTCCCTTTGGATACCTGACTTGGTTTCCGTCTCTCTACCAGTTCAACGTGCGCGCTCAGACCGACTAACCGACCCCCTTTCTCCAGTATCGTCTGCAACTGGACCGTTGGCTCGAACCTCCGAGCCGAGCGGAATCTACGCCGACCCGGGAGCAGGGCAAGCACGATTTTTTCCGCTCGGGACGCGGGATTCCGTCGAACGGCGCAAAATCCTTACAAGCCTCTCTATAAATGTAAGTTAGTCCCTCGGAAGCAGCTTCCGCGAGCGTCCATTCGGGGCCGCCACCCCCCGGCCGAGAGAAAAAGGGGCGGCTCCCGGTGGGAGCCGCCCCCGTCGATCGGCGCGTCAGGTCTGGGGTCAGAAGCGATTGAGGTTGTGGTTGATCCCGGCGGCGGAGAACGCCATGTTCAGGTTGGCGCTAACCGAGCCGTAAGTCAGCGTTACGTTGGCCTGGTTCCCGTTCTGCGCCACGTAGTTCGCCAGCCAGGCCAGCTCGTGGCGGAGGTTCGGGGTGGCCGGCACGACCAGGTCCATGCCACCGGTGACGAAGCTGGTGAACTGGCCGTAGATCGGCGCGCTCACCCCGTTCAGGCTCACCGAGGTGTTGTCGGCGTTGATCGGCAGGACGTAGGCCGTCTGGCCGCGCCAGGTCGTGGTCGCGAGGTTCGCGAACTCGCCCATCAGGCCCTGCTTGTCGGCCATGAGCATCTTGTCGCCGCATTCGGCGAGGCGGCTGCTCTGGCTGATCAGGAGCGACAGCGAGCGCGCCCCGGAGCAGTCCGGGAAGAACTCGTAGTCGAAGGGCTCGTCGATGTTGGAATTGGCCGGGTTCCACGCCCGCACGATCTCACAGCCGTCGTAACGCCAGTCACAGTACGTCTGGTCCATGAACAGGACCGACGCCGTGGGATCGAAATTGTTGAAGGTGTAGAGCTTCTGATCCCCGTACTGGTTCTGGTAGACCATTGAGAACAGCTCATCCGAGCCGTCGTCGAAGATCGTGGCGATCTGCGACGTGCCCACGACGTAGGCCTTGTGGCCGGTCCGGATGATGCCGCTGTAGCTGCCCCGGTCATCGGTGATGACGGGGTAGTCGGTCACCGCGCAGCCGGTGGCTGCGAGGGCGAGCACGAGGGCGCCGAGCAGGAGCTTCTTCATCGTTTCTCCTCTCCCGCTCAGAGCCGGTCGAGCGCGTTCTGGACGGTGTTGACGTAGACCTTGAAGTTCGCGCTGAGCGAACCGTAGGTCATGTCGACGTCCAGGAAGTGGCCGTCCTGCTGCACCGCGCGGTCCAGCGCATTGAGCTGGTACCGGGCGTTGGAGCTCACCGGGATCACGGTCCGCATGTTGTCGTCGACGTAGAGGTTGAACCGGCCGTAGACCGGCATGTCCTTGCCGTTGACGGAGAATGCCGCGATCGTGCTGTCCACGGGGATGTGGTACATGCTCTGGCCGCGGAAGGTGGTCCGCTCCAGGATGCTGAACTCATACGCGGCGCCCTGCTTGTCGGCCCAGACGCCACTGCCGCACTCGCCGATCCGGCTCGTGTAGGACACGAGCAGGGAGAGCGAACGGGCACCGTTGCAGTTGAAGTCCGCGACGTAGTCGAACGGGTCGTCGACGTTGTTGTACCCGGCACCCTGATCGCCGTGAACGTAGGCGTTCGGGAGGTCGGGGTTCCAGGCCGTAGCGATCGCGCAGAAGCTGCTGTCGAAGGTCGGATCGCAGTAGGTCTGGTCGAGGAACGTCACGAGACCGCTCGGGTCGTAGTTGTTGTACGTCTTCAGCCACTGGTCACCCTTCCAGTCCTGCGACACGAGGGTGAACAGTTCGTCGGTACCGTCGTCCCAGATCGTGGCGACCTGGCTGCTGGGGACGATGTAGGCCAGGTCGTACTGGCCGGTCATCACCCCGTCGCTGTCGGCGCCCGCGCTGTCCGTGATCACCGGGTAATCGGTGATCGCGCAGCCCAGCGAAAAAGCCGCCATCAGCGCAAAGAAGAGAAGCTTCTTCATGTACTCGACTCCTTTTCCCTTGGATTCCTGACCTGGACTCCTCTACCAGTTCTCTCCGTCTTCGTGACACGCGCCTCGATCGACGACCGACCCCCTTTCCGGACTCGGCAGAAATACAGGGAGGGGGCCTTGCGGCCCCCCCTGGTCCGGTCGGAAAAGTACGCCGGCGGGAGAGCCCGGCAAGGAAAACTCCTTGTGACGAGCCGGATTCCGGGGACGGACGGGATTGACTAAGGTCGAATCGGGGTCCGGTTAGACGAGATCCTTTGCAGGGGCCGGACCCCGGCCGGGCTAGTTGAGGTTGGTGATGAGGACCGTTCCGTCGGTCTTCCGAAGCAGTCGGACCGGGTCGGGGCCCCGGGGACGGGCCGATCGCCCCTTCAGCCCAGCCCGGCCCAGTACCTTCCGGACATAGGCCCGGGTCTCCGCGTAGGGCGGCACCCCGAGGTGACGGTCGACCGCCCCTTCGCCCGCGTTGTAGGCGGCCAGGGCCAGGGTCAGGTCGCCCTGGTAGCGCTCGATCAGCCAGGCCAGGTAGCGGGCGGCCCCGTCCAGGTTGTCCTCCGGGTCGTGGACGTCCTCGACATCGAAGCGGCGTGCGGTCGCCGGCATGAGTTGGCCCAGCCCCCGCGCTCCCTTGGGAGAGACCGCCTCCGCGTTGCGCCCCGACTCGATCTCGACCAGCGCCTCGAGCAGCAGCGGGTCGAGCTGGTGGCGCCGGGCGGTCCGCTCGATCAGCAGCTGGTAGGGTTTGCCGATCGCCTCGGTCCGCGTCGCGCCGGGCGCCGCCGGGACGGGTGGCACGAGGAGCAGCACGCCGCACACCGCGGCGAACGCGGCCGAAGCGCGCCGAACGGCGCGGAGCCCGATGGCATCCCGGAATCGCATGTCCCGGGATCGAATGTAGGTTCCGGGGCAACCCGGCGTCCGCTCCGCCCCCCGTCAGCGGCGCGCCTGCCGGACCGCCTCCACCGCCCGTGCCAGGACCTCGGGAATCGCCTCGGGGTTGCGGCCGCCGGCCTCGGCCAGGTCCGGCCGCCCACCGCCTCCGGCCCCGCCGGCGATCGCGGCCAGCACCTTCACCACGGCCCGGGCGTCGACCGCGTCACCGACCTCGCGCCCGGTCCCGACCAGCAGCGCCACTTTCCCCTCGTCGCCGGCCGCCAGGATCACGACCGCTCCGGGGTTCTGCTGCCGCAGCGTGTCGAGCAGGTCGCGCCGGGCCCCCTTGGCCAGGCCGTCGATCCGGCGGGCGATGACCTGGAGTCCGTCGGCCTCCTGGACCCCGCCGTCCGCCCCGCCCCCGCCGTGGGCCAGCTTGAGCTTCAGATCCTCGTTCTCGCGCCGCAGCCGGCGCAGCGCCTCGAGCCGTCGCTCGAGTTCTTCGGCCACGGCGTCGGACGCGACCCCCATCGCCTGCGCCATGTCGCGGGTGCGGTCGAACTCCTCGCGCGCCCGCGCCAGGGCCGCCATCCCCGAGAGGGCCTCGATCCGCCGCACCCCGGCCGCCACGCCGCGCTCGCTGCCGACGACGGTCGTGCCGATCTCGCCGGTCCGGCCGACGTGGGTCCCGCCGCAGAGCTCGAGGCTGACGTCGCCGATCCGCACCACCCGGACGAGGTCGCCGTAGCGGTCGCCGAAGAAGGCCATCGCCCCGCTGGCCAGCGCCTCCTCGATCGGCAGTTCCACCGTTTCGACCGGGTGATCGGCCAGCACCGCTTCGTTGACTTCGGCCTCGATGTCGCGCAGGACTTCGGGTTCGACCGGCTCGTAGTGCGCGAAGTCGAAGCGCAGCCGCTCGGGCTCGACCAGCGAGCCGGCCTGGCGGACGTGGGTCCCGAGCTGGCGCCGCAGCGCGGCGTGCAGCAGGTGGGTCGCCGTGTGGTGACGCATGATCGCGCGGCGTCGGGGGGCGTCGACCTCGGCCACCACGACCGCGCCGGCCGCGAGCGTCCCCTCCAGCACCTCGACCCGGTGCAGCGTGACGCCGCTGATCGGCGCGTGGACGCCGGTGACGCGGGCGCGGCCGTCACCGCCGACGAGCATCCCGTGGTCGCCGGCTTGGCCGCCGGCCTCGGCGTAGAAGGGCGATTCGTCGAGCACCGCCTCGCCGGCCTCGCCGGCGGCGAGCCGCTCGACCGGGCGGCCCTCCCGGAGCAGGCCCACCACCCGCGCGGCGTCCCGGCGCAGCGTCTCGCGCCCGACGAAGCGCGAGCCCTGCCCGCGCCAGGGGGCCAGCACCTCCAGCTCGACCCGCTCGCCGTCGTCGGCCTTGAGCACGCGCGAGGTCTCGACGTGGCGGGCCCGGGCCGCCGCGTAGGCCGGCTCGTCGAGCGCCAGGCCGCGCTCCTCGAGCGCGTCGCGCACCAGGTCCATCGGCAGCCCGCGCTCGCTCTCGAGCTGGAAGGCCTCGCCGCCCGGGAAATGGCGGCTCCCCTCCCCCAGCACCGCGTCGATCCGAGCGTCGAGCAGGGCGAACCCGTCGGCCAGCGTGCGATCGAACCGCTCCTCCTCCCGGCGCACTACCTTCTGCATCGTCCCCAGGTGCTCGCGCAGCTCGGGGTACGGCTCGCCCAGCACCGACGCGACGTCCTCGAGGTGGCGCCACAGGAACGGCGACGGGGCGCCCAGCAGCCGGCCGTGGCGCATCGCGCGCCGCATGATCCGGCGCAGCACCGCGCCGCGCTTTTCCGGTCCGGGGATGATCCCCTCGGCCACCAGGAAGGCGATCGCGCGCAGGTGGTCGGCGATCACGCGGAGCGAGACGTCGCCCTCCCCGCCGGCGCCGTACGCCACCCCCGCCTCCGCGGCGACGCTGCGGATGATCGGCTGGAACAGGTCGGTGTCGTAGTTGGAACGCACCCCCTGCAGCACCGCGGTGACGCGCTCGAGCCCGGCCCCGGTGTCGACCGAGGGGGCGGGGAGCCGGCCGACCTTGCCGCCCGGCTGGAGGTCGAACTGCATGAAGACCAGGTTCCAGAGCTCCATGAAGCGCTCCGGATCGGTCGCCGGGTTGGCCGGCGCCGGGTCGTCCGGCCGCAGGTCGATGTGGATCTCGCTGCACGGGCCGGCCGGGCCGGTGTCGCCCATCTGCCAGAAGTTGTCCTTGCGCCCCATCGCCGTGACGCGCGACGCGGGGACCCCGGCTTCGTTCTCCCAGAAGCGGGCCGCCTCTTCGTCTCCCGGAAAGTCCGCGTCGCCGGCGAAGACGGTGGCGTGCAGCCGCTCGGCCGGCAGCCGGTAGACCTCCGTCATCAGCTGCCAGCCCCAGACGATCGCCTCGCGCTTGAAGTAGTCGCCGAACGAGAAGTTGCCCAGCATCTCGAAGAAGGTGTGGTGGCGCGGGGTCCGGCCGACCTCTTCCAGGTCGTTGTGCTTGCCGGAGACGCGCAGGCACTTCTGCGACGACGCGGCGCGGCGGTAGGGACGGTGGTCGTGGCCGCGGAAGACCTCCTTGAACTGGTTCATCCCCGCGTTGGCGAACAGCAGCGTCGGGTCCGCCGGCAGCACCAGCGGCGAGGAGGGGACGACCTGGTGGCCCTGCCGGGCGAAGAAGTCGAGGAACGTCCGGCGAACGTCACGGGAGTGCATGCGGTCAGTCCTCGGCGTCGCGCAGGACGCCCGGTTCGCCCTCGCCCGACTCGTCGTCGAGGCCGTCGAGGAGCAGTTCGTCGATCGCGCTGTCGTCGGCCGCGGCGCGGGCCCCCTCCGCCGCGAGCAGCGAGCGGACGAGCGCCGCCGGGAAGCCGGCCCGCACCAGGCGGGCCGCGATCCGGACCCGGTCCGGCGCGGCGAGCGGCCGCGGCCTGCCGCGCGCGAAGCGCTCGAAGGCGCGGGCCGCGGCGGCGGCGGTGCCGTCGGCGTCGAAGCTGGCGCTCACCGCCCCCTCGGCGTCGGCCCCCCGGATCCCGCGCGCGGCCAGCTCGGCCCGCACGCGCGCCGGGCCCTTTCGCCCGGCCGCGGCGCGCGAGCGGGCGTGATTATAGGCAACGGCCCGGTCGTCCACGAGCCGGAGCTCGGCCAGCCGGCGGAGCGCCGCGTCGATCTCCTCGCGAGCGTGGCCGGCGCGGGCCAGCCGGCGGCGCAGCTCTCCGACCGAGAGCGCCCGGCGCGCGAGCGCCGCCACGGCGCGATCGTAGGCCGATGTCTTCGGGTCCGGCACCCGGGGAGGATACACGCGCGCCCGAGGCCCGACCGGTGGCGGTCGGGACGCGGGCGGGCGCGGCGCTCAGCGCGAGCGCGGCAGCGGGGGGAAGTCGTCCTGCCGGGAGGAGCGGTTGAGCCGCGGGGCCGGCGCCGGCGCGCCCGTCTCGCCCGCGGGTGCCGGCGCGCCGACCAGCGCCTCCTGCATCGCGGCCTGCGAGGACTGCGAGGTCGACTCGATCCCTTCCATCCGCAGCCGCAGCTCGTCGCGGTTGGTGGCGCGCGCCAGCGCCTCGTCCTTGGTGATCACCTTGGACTGCCAGAGCTGGTGCAGCGACTGGTCGAAGGTCTGCATCCCGTACTGCGAGGTACCCTGGGCGATCGCATCGCGGATCATCTTGGTCTTGTCCTTGTTCTCGATGCACTCGCGGATGTACGGCGTCACCCGCAGCACCTCGACTGCCGGGGCGCGCCCCTGGCCGTCGGCACGGCTGACCAGCCGCATCGAGATGCAGGCCCGGAAGACCGCGGCCAGCTGCAGGCGGATCTGCTTCTGCTGGTGCGGCGGGAAGACCGAGATGATCCGG
>JALOKP010000094.1 GCA_025456425.1 Acidobacteriota bacterium
CTGGTGCTGCACGCCTTCTGGGGCGGGCGCGTGCTGCGGCCGCTGGCCGTCGCGCTGCAGGCCGCGTGGCGCCGGCGCCACGGCGCCTGGATCGACGTCGCGGTCGACGACGACGCGCTGGCCGTGACCGCGCCGGCCGGCACGCGCGCCCGCGAGCTGTTCGCGCTGGTCGACCCGGCGCAGCTGGAGACGCTGCTGCGCGAGGGGCTCGGGACGACCGGGTTCCTCGGGGCGCGCTTCCGCGAGGCGGCCGGGACCGCGCTGCAGCTGCCGCGCCAGGGGTTCGGGCGGCGCACGCCGCTCTGGTTCACGCGCCAGCGCGCCAAGCAGCTGCTGGACCGCGTCGCGCGCCTGCCGGAGTTCCCGCTGGTGGTCGAGGCCTGGCGCTCGGCGCTGGCCGACCACTTCGACCTGCCGCGCCTCGCCGAGCTGCTGGCCGAGGTCCGCTCCGGGAAGATCGCGATCCACGAGGCGGCGACGCTCGTGCCGTCGCCCTTCGCCGCCGACATCGCCTGGCAGCGCGTCAACGCGCTGATGTACGAGGACGACGCCCCCGCGGGCGCCGCCGCCGCCCCCTCCGCCGGGCTGCTGCGCGAGCTGGTCCACGCCGGATCGCTGCGGCCGCGCGTGCCGCGCGCCGTCGCCGACGCGTTCCGGCGCAAGGCCCAGCGGCTCTGGCCGGGCTACGCTCCGGCCGGCCCGCGCGAGTTGCTCGACTGGCTGCGCGAGCGGCTGGTCGTGCCGCTCGCCGAGTGGGACGAGCTGCTGGCGGCCGCGGCCCGGGCCGCCGACCGCGGACCGGACGAACTGCTCGGTGAGATCGCCGGGAAGATCGCGGCGGTGACGCCGCCGGGCGCCGCCGAGCCGCGGTTCGTCGCCGCGCTCGAAGCGCTGCCGCGGATCGCGGCCGCGGCCGGGTGGGACCGCCGCGCGATCGGCCTGACGCCGCTCGCCGCGGGGACCGACGCCGCGGCGCTGCGGCGGACGCTCGGGCGGCTGGCGGGCGCGGCCGATCCGGCCGTCGCGGCCGGCGGCGCCGATCCGCTGGCCGACCTGCTGGCCGACCTGCTGCGCTGCCTGGGCCCGGTCGCGCCCGCCGCTCTCGCCGAGCCGCTCGCGCTGGACGGTGCCGCACTGCGCGACGCGCTCGAGTCGCTGGAGGCCGCCGGCCGCGCCGTCGTCGACGCGGTCACGGACGACGCGACCGAGCCGCAGCTCTGCGACGCCGATGACCTGGAGCGGCTGCTGCGGATCGCGCGGGCCGCGCGCCGCCCGTCCTTCGCGCCGCTGCCGCTGGCGCGGCTGCCGGGGTTTATCGCGTCCTGGCAGGGGGTCGCCGCCGCGGTCGCGGTAGCCCCCGGCCTCGACGCGGTGCTGGAGCAGCTCGCCGGCCTGCCGCTCCCGGCCGCGCTGTGGGAGAGCGACGTGCTGCCGGTGCGCCTGCCCGGGTACGACCCGGCCCGGCTCGACGCGCTGCTCGCGGCGGGCGAGGCCGAGTGGTTCGGGGCGGGGGAGAAGCGAATCGCGTTCGCGCCCGGCGGCGAGCGCGAGCTGTTCGTCGAAGGGGAAGGCGGGGGCGACGCGGCGCGCGAGCGGCTGCTCGCGCTCTTCCCCGACCTCCTCGGCCGCTACCCGCTCGAGGCGCTGGCGCAGCGCGCCGGCGTCAGCACCGCCGAGGCGACCCGGCGGCTCTGGGCGCTGGCCTGGGACGGCCTGGCCACGACCGACGGTTTCGCCGCGGTGCGGGCCGGCCTGGCCAGCGGCTTCGCGCCGGCCGAGCCGGCGCCCTTCGCGCCGCGCCGCCTGCGCTTCGGCACCTGGCGCGCGACGCGCGCCTTCGGCGGCCTCTGGTCGCCGCTCTTCCCGCCCGAGCCGGCCGCCGACGCGCTCGAGCGCGACGAGCGGGACCGCGAGCGGGCGCGGGTCCTGCTGCACCGCTACGGGGTCGTCTTCCGCGAGCAGACCCTGCGCGAGGCGCCGTGGCTGTCGTGGGGCCGGCTGTTCCGTGCGCTGCGCCTGCTCGAGCTGTCGGGCGAGGCGGTCTCGGGGCAGTTCTTCGAGGGGATCCCCGGCGCGCAGTTCGCGCTGTCGGAAGCGCTCGAAGCGCTGCGCGCCGGCGCCGGCGCCCAGGCGTCGTTCTTCGTCTCCGCCGCCGACCCGGCCGCGCCCTGCGGACTCGGGCTGTCCGGCCTTCCCGAAGCCCTGCCGCGCCGCCTCGCCGCGAACCACGCGGCCTTCGCGCGGGGCCGGCTGGTGGCTGCCTCGGAGCGGCGCGGGCGCGCGCTGGCGCTCTTCGCGGGGCCCGAGGACGAGGCCGCGCGCGCGGTGGTGCTCGACCTGCTGCGCTTCCTCGCCGGCCAGCGCGTCGCGCGCCCGGCAGTCGTCGTGGAGACGATCGACGGCGCGCCGGCCGCGGCCAGCCCGTGGGCCGCCGCGCTGCACGCGGCCTTTCACGCCACGCGCGACGGCGGCGCGCTGCGGCTCGTCCGGCGGGCGTAGATGGCGCCGCTCCGGGTCGTGATCCCGCGCGTCGGCGGCCCCGACGTGCTGCGCGTCGAGCCGTTCGAGCCCGCGCCCCCCGGTCCCGGCGAGGTTGCGGTCGAGGTCCACGCCGCCGGCGTCAACTTCGCCGACCTGTTCTGCCGGCTCGGGCTCTACGCCGCCGCGCCGCCGCGGCCGTTCGTGCCGGGGTTCGAGGTGGCGGGAGAGGTCGTTGCGATGGGTCCGGGCGTCGCCGCGCCGCGCGCCGGGGAGCGCGTGATCGGCGTCACGCGCTTCGGCGGCTGCGCGACGCGCGTGACTCTCCCCGCGGCGTGGACCCGGCCGCTTCCGGACGGCTGGTCGTTCGCCGAGGGCGCGGCCTTCCCGGTGGCGTTCCTGACCGCGTGGTACGGCCTGGTCCACCAGGGCCGGCTCGCGCGCGGCGAGACCGCGGTGATCCACTCCGCCGCGGGCGGGGTGGGGAGCGCGGCCTGCCAGCTCGCGCGCCACGCGGGGGCGCGGACGATCGGGACCGTCGGCTCGGAAGGGAAGCGCGCGGCGGCGCTGGCGGCCGGAGCCGACGAGGTCGTCGTCTCGCCCCGCTACGCCGTCTGGCCGGAGGTCGACCGGCTGACCGGCGGGCGCGGCGTCGACCTGATCCTCGACGCGGTCGGCGGCCGCGGCCTGGCCGAGGGGTTCCGGCGGCTGCGGCCGATGGGGCGGCTCGTCGTCTACGGCTTCGCCGACCTGATGCCGCAGGGCGGGATCCGGAACTGGCCGGCCCTCGCCTGGCGGCGCTGGCGCACGCCGCGCTTCGACCCGCTCGAGATGACCGGAACCAACCGCGCCGTGATCGGCTTCAACCTGGTGTACCTGTTCGACCGCGCCGAGCCGCTGGCCGCCGGCTTCGACGCGCTGCTCGCGCAGGCGCGCGCGGGCGCGTTGCGGCCGGTCGTCGGCGCGCGCGTTCCGTTCGAGCGGGCTGCGGACGCGCACCGGCTGCTCCAGTCGCGGGCCTCGACGGGGAAGGTCGTGCTGGTGCGAGAACCCGGTCCGCGTGCCACCATCGCTCCATGACGATCACCCCACGCTTCGCGCTGTCCGCCTTCTTTCTCTCGACCTTCGCCTGCGCCGACGCGCCCGCGACCGGGAGCCCTCCGATGACGACGCCCAGTTCCTCCCCGTCGGCGGCGAGCCTCGCCGCGACCGAGACCGCCACCCTCGGCGGCGGCTGCTTCTGGTGCATCGAGGCCGTCTACGAGCGGATCCAGGGGGTGGCCGAGGCCGTGTCCGGTTATGCCGGCGGCCAGACCGCGGACCCGACCTACGACGAGGTCTGCAGCGGATCGACCGGCCACGCCGAGGTGGTGCAGATCCGCTTCGACCCGAAGGTCACCAGCTACCGCGAGATCCTCCAGATCTTCTTCGCGATGCACGACCCGACCACGCTCAACCGCCAGGGCGCGGACGCCGGCACCCAGTACCGCTCGATCATCCTGACCCACTCGCCCGCGCAGCAGGCGGCGGCCGAGACGCTGATCCGGGAACTGACGGCGGACCGGGTCTTCGACGACCCGATCGTCACCCAGGTCGCGCCGCTCGAGGTCTTCTACCCGGCCGAGATCTCGCACCAGGAGTACTACGACCGCAACCCGAACGCCGGCTACTGCCGGGTCGTGATCTCGCCCAAGCTCGCGAAGCTGAAGAAGGTCTTCGCATCGAAGCTGAAGAACTGAGCGGCGGGCCGGGGACCGCGGCGCCCTGGCGGAGCCCCCCGCGGGGCTAGAACGTATAGCCCAGCGAGGTCGTGACGCCGTAGTCGTAGCTCTCGCCCCCTTCCTCCTGGGCCTGGTTGTCGTAGTTGCCGTAGAAGCCCAGCTCGAAGAAGAAGTCCTTCACGATCTCGATCCGCATCTGCACGTTGGCGTCGGCGCGGAACCGGCCCCAGTCGGTCAGGCCGGGGAAGGCGTAGACGTAGGCACTGATCGACCGCTTCGGGGTGTCGAGCACGAAGACGTCGACCGAGAGCCCCAGCACCGCGGCGACGCTGTCCTGCGTCGTCCCGTCGGAAAAGCGCTCGTAGGCGTAGGCCGCGCCGGCGCCCACCGTCAGCGACGAGACGTGGTTCCGCACCAGGTAGGCGCCGTAGGCCCCGCCCCCCAGGGCGCGCAGGTTGAGGGCCAGGGCGCTGTTGCTGTCGAGCTGCGCGAAGGTCTCGAGGTACTGGTTGCCGGGGAAGATCCAGCGGGTCGTGCCGGTCGCGTTGTAGCGCTTGGAGGCCTCCTCGCTGTCCGAGTCGGATACGTTCGCGAAGGCGCTGAAGCCCCACTCGCGCTTGGTCGACTTCGACTTCAGGTCGAACGAGCCGCTGAGCGTCTCGACGCCCGTCGACTTGGTGAAGTCGTAGCCGACGTCGAAGCTGCCGTCCAGGCGCCTCAGGAACGACCCGGTGTCGAGCGGCTTGCAGGCGACGACGTCGTCCATCGGGACGTCGACCGTGCTCCCGCTCTCGCCGGCGACCAGCCGGAGCACCCGGTCCTCCGACTCTTCCGGGACCGAGCCGACGTAGACGCTCCCCTCGCGCGTCTCGATCCGCAGCAGCTGCCTCGTCGTCAGGCGCAGGATCTTGTCCCACTCGATGTAGATCGTCCCGAGGTCGTCGGTCTTGTACTTGAGCTGACCGGTGACCAGGTCCTTGATTTCGCCGGTGATCCGGTCGCCGTTGACCAGGACGACGACGTCGGTCTTGGGGGCGGCGGCCGCGAACGGGACGAGAGCCAGCGCGAGGGCCAGCACGGCCCCGCGGGCGCCCCGTCGCCCGCACCGGGGCCTGAAGCGGATCAATGGGCTCTCCCTCTTTCCCGGACCGCGGCCGGCGCGATCGACTACGATCGGCCCAGGGATGATAGCGCGGCGCCTACTCCGCGGTGAACCGCGCGGCGGCCAGCGGCGTGCGCAGCGTCAGGCGATCCGGGGCCCAGGTCAGCTCGCCCGGCGCGGGAGTGCCGTCGCGCAGGACGCGGGTGCCGGCCGGCCATGCCCCCCGGAACACCAGTTCGAGCGTCCCGGCGGCCCCCTCCGCCAGCGTCGAGCCGCGCAGGTCGATCGCGCCGGCCTGGTGCGCGACGTCCAGGCGGTGGCCGCGCCAGGCCACGCTCCGCACCCCGGCCCCGGTCAGCCCGGGCGGGAGGGTCGGGGCGATCGTCAGCAGGCCGTCCTCGCGGGTCGCGATCCCCAGCCACGCGACCGGCCAGGCGGCCGGAGCCAGCAGGTTCTCGACGAACTCGCAGTCGAGCCCGAGCGCGCCGGGCACGCCGCACCCCTGCAGCGCGCCCAGCCCGGGGTGGGCCGCGTAGTAGGCGCGGTAGAAGTCGGCGCCCGACCCGCCGAAGGCGCGGACCGTGCGGTGGTGGTCGAGCATCCGCGTCCAGGCCGCCCACGCGCCGGCCGCGTCGCCGTAGCGCAGGCGGGCCTGCACGTCGAAGAAGGCGGCGTGCAGCGACGAACCGCCGTCCTCGACCTGGTCGGGGAAGGGGACCGTCCACCCGGCCCAGCCCCACAGCCAGTCGAAGTCGTTCTTGCGCGCGTTCATCCGCACCGCGAAGCCGTTGGCGTAGAGGTCGGCTCCCTGCGAGGTGTCGCCGGGCACGAGGCGGCGGCCGTCGAGCCAGTCGAGCACCGCGCGGGCCTCGTCCGGGCCGGGGATCCCCGCCGCCAGCGCCTCCAGGTTGGCGAAGACGGCGCCGTAGTCGGCCAGCGTGCCGTCGGCGCGGCGCCAGCCCGCGTAGCGCCCGGTCGCGGGGTTCCAGAACTCGGTGTGGATCGCCTGCCGGGACGGCTCGATCCGCGCCCGCAGCGAGGCGGCGGTCTCGAGGTAGGGAATGCTCCCGGCGCCGTCCGGACCCGACACGCTCGGGCGCGGTTGGTCGATCTCCGGGTGGGCCTCGACGAAGGCCTCGACCTCCGCCATCGCCTGCAGCGCGAGGAAGTACCGCACGGCGGCCTCGAGGTCGCGCGGGCCGGTCGAGACCAGGTCGAACCAGTTGTTCTGGATCCCGTGGCCGACCCGGGGCTGGTCCGGGCCGGCGAACCCCATCCCGTCGTGCCCGACGAACCAGCCGTGGTCGAGGAACCCGAACTCGGCCCCGCGAAGGTGGGTCAGCATGAACTGCGTGGCCTGGCGCAGCCGGGTGAGCTGCTGGCCCAGGTAGGTCGCGTCGCCGTCCCAGAGGAACTTGCGCGCGACGGCCCGCACGAGGATCGGGTTGTTGATCGACATCCGGGTGTCGTAGTCGAGCCGCAGGAAGTTGAGCCGCCAGCGCGCCGTGCGCGCCGACTCGCTCTCCAGCGGGTCGAGCCGGACGCGCGTGATCGTGCGCCCGGACCAGCGCGGGTGGAGGTGCATCGGGAGGTGCGCCGTGGCCAGAACGGTCCCGCCCGCCAGCGGAGCGACCGGCAGGAGCGGGAAGGCGTCGGAGGTCACGCTCTTGTCGAGCGTCCACGACGGATCGTCCGCGGTCTGCCACCAGAACCGCCAGCGCCGCTCCGCCGTCGAAGCGAAGGGATCGATCGCGTCGTACTGGATCTCGAGGTCGACGAACGGCGCCTGGAACGCGTCGACGCCGAGGACCGGCGAGACGACCTGTGGGTCGCGCTTGGTCGTGCTGGCGCGCCACTCGCCGTCGGCCACCCCGTCGCTGCGCGCGTTGACCAGCGTCCAGCCCTCCTGGTTGAGGCCGTTCCACTCCCAGCCGGCCGAGAGCCCGCGGCTGTCGGCGTAGCTGGGGAAGGGCCAGCCCGCGTGGAAGCAGCAGTTCGCCCCGGCGGTGGGCGGCTCCGGCCCGCTCCCTCCGGAAAAGGCGTAACCGAAGCGATCGACGGCGAAGGCCTGGGTGAACCACGCGAAGAACCAGCGCCGGTCCTCGAGCGGGTAGTTGAGCGCGCCGTAGTCGTGCCACAGCAGCTCGTCGACCTCCCAGTCGCGCCAGAGCGCGACGGTGCCCCAGGCGGGGCTGGCCGCGTCGGGCCGCTTGAGGCTGTCGGCGGCGTACTCGGCGCGCGCGTGGCGCACGAAGAGGTCGTTGAGCAGGTCGTCGTGCGTGGCGTCGGACGAGAAGAACTGCGGCCAGCGCGGGCCAACCTCGTAGAAGACGATCGGCGCCCCGGGCGGCGCGTCCGACAGCTGCCGCTCCCGCGTCGCGGCGATCCGCGCGGCGGGCGAGGCGGTCAACCCGGCCGGCGCGGTCGCGCGGAAGACCTCGAAGCCGGGCCGCCCCCCGCTCCACGCGAGGTCGACCGAGCCCCCGGCGCCCCGGGTGACGCGGAGCGAGATCCCGTCGCGCTCGCCGGCCCAGGTGCGCGGAACTCCCGCCGGAAGCAGGCCCGGCCCCAGCAGGCCGGCCAGCACGACGGGTCCTGCCAGGTGGCGGATGGCGCGCATCGCGAGGCGACTCCCGGCCGGAAGGTACCGCGGATCGCGGCGCGAGCCCGCGCGATCCCTCAGCGCAGGCCGAAGTCCCACGCGAGGGCGAAGGTGTACATCGGCCCGTTCGCCGACTGCCCGGGGAAGAGGTAGCCCAACTGCCCGAAGTCGAAGAAGTGGGCGCGGCCGTCGAGCCGCAGCCCCCCGGCCGTGCCGAGCGGGAAGCCGACCCCCAGGCCGAGGTAGCCGCCCGGCGACCAGTCGTGGTTCCCCGTGCTCTCGTAGCCTCCGCCGCAGCACGAGTACCAGCCGCAGTAGCAGCCGCCCGAGGAGTCGGCCTGGACCGCGACCGTCGCGTAGTAGGCGCCGGCGCCGGCCAGCAGGTGGAGTTGCGCCGTGGGCGCGGCGGCCACGACGACCCGGGCGCTCGCGGTGACGAAGCTCACGGTCAGCGTCAGACGGGCGTCGTCCCAGTCGTCGTCCCACCACCCGTCGTCGTACGACCAGCCGGGCAGGTCGACCGACCTCTCGTTCTCGAACAGGTAACTGCCGAGATCGGCCCCGAGAAACCACGCCACGCGCCCGCCCCCCTTCATCCTGGCGTGGAAGGTCATCTCGATGCCGATCGCGTCGGTTTCGAATGGACCGGAGTTCTCGGTGAGGTAATCGGTCGGGATCGGAACGAAGTCGGCCGCGCCGCCCCAGCTCCCGTACCCCACGCCGAGCGCCGCGAGGTAGGTCGCCTGGACTGCCGGCGCGGGCGAGGCGCCGTCGGCCGCGGGCTCCGGCGGCGTGGCCGGCGGCTCGGCGGCTCGGGAGGTGGCGGCGGGGGAGAGCAGGGCGCAGAGGAGCGCGACGGGGACCGCGAGGCGGCGGCGCATGGCACCTCCCGGCGCCACTATAGCGCCGGAGCCACCCGTTGGCGGCGGCGCCGCGCCGCGGCGCCGGACGATGCCGCGCCCCGCGCCGGCGGGGCGGCTACTTGATCTCCCAGATCTTCGTCATCGGGATCGGGGGCTGGTTCGAGGGGACCTCGATCTTCAGCTCGCCGTCCTCGCCGAACCCCAGGCGGCACCCGGAAATCAACGTGCCCTTCCCGTTCCCCTTCGCGTCGAGCACCATCTCGGCCACCGAAACCGGGTACTTCAGGAAATCCGAGCTGGCGTCGAAGTTGACGTTGCTCACGAACTTGTCGGTGACCACGACGATCTTGCTGCCCGAATCGGTCTTGATCTGGCGGGTGTAGCGGATCTGGTAGCCGAGGCTGCCCGGCTGGCTGACGTAGCCGTGCGAGTCCTGCTTCTGCAGCGCCTCGTACAGCCCGAGGTTGCCGCCCTTCTTGAAGGCGTCGATCAGGGCCGCGCGCTCGGCGTCGGTCGACCACTTGTCGATCGTGATGTCCATCTCGCCCGCACCCTGGATGCCCGGGCCGGCTTCGGCCATCACGATCGTCCGGTACTGCGCGATGTGCTTCGCCTCCTTGGCGACGACGGGCAGGACGGCGAGCAGCAGGGCCAGGCCGAGGAGCGCGAGCGGGGGGAAGGGGCGGCGAACGGCGGACGGACGCATCGGGAGATCTCCGTGATCGAAGGAAGAAGGACGATACGCCGGGGGCGGTGGCGCGGGCAAGAGAAGCGGGTGCGGATCGTACATTTGTCTGGTATATTGCGTTCCGGAGGGATCGGCAGACGGCCCGGCCGGTGTGGCCGGGGATGCCCCGCCGGTCGTCGCGATGACCACCTACGCCCCGCTCTGGTGCAAGAGCAACTTCTCCTTCCTCGAGGGGGCCTCGCACCCCGAGGAACTGGTCGAGACCGCGGCGTCGCACGGGCTGCCGGCGCTGGCGCTGACCGACCGCGACGGCGTGCCGGGCCTGGTGCGGGCCCACGTCCGGGCGCGCGAGCTGGGGGTGGCACTGGTCGCGGGGTCGGAGGTCTCGCTCGACGACGGCTCGACGATCGTCCTGCTGGCCGAGACGCGCGAGGGGTACGGCCGGCTCTGCACGCTGCTCACCCGTGGCCGGCTGCGCTCGCCCAAGGGGGAGAGCCGGGTCGGCTGGCGCGAGGTGGCCGAGCACGCCGCCGGGCTGATCGCGCTGTGGGGCGGCGAGCGCTCGCTCCTGTCCTCGCCCGGCGGGCCGGGGCCGGCGCTGCCGTTGATGAAGGAAGCGTTCGGCGAGCGGTTGTTCGCGCTGGTCGCGCGCCACCGCCGGGCCGACGAGGTCGCGGCCGAGGCGCGGCTGCGGCGGCGCGCGGCGCGGGCCGGCCTGGCGCGCGTCGCGGCGACCGAGGTGCTGTACCACGCCAAGGGGCGCCGCCGGCTGCAGGACGCGCTGACCTGCGTGCGTCACGGCGTGACGCTGGCCGGCGCGGGGCGGCTGACCAGGCCCAACGCCGAGCACGAGCTGAAGACCGGCTACGCCTTCGCCGCGCTGTACGCCGACGACCCCGGGGCGGTCGCGCACACGCTCGAGATCGCCGAACGCTGCCGCTTCCGGCTCGACGCGCTGCGCTACCGCTACCCCTCGGAGCGCCTGCCGGCCGGGATGACCTCCGCGGAGTGGCTGCGGCGGCTGGTGGAGGAGGGGGCCCGCGCGCGCTACGCGATCCCGGGCGGCGCTCCGGCCGCCGACCTCCCCGCCGATGTGCGCGCCCAGCTCGAGCGCGAGCTGGCGGTGATCGACGAGCTCGACTACTGCGGCTACTTCCTGACGATGTGGGAGATCGTCCGCTTCTGCGCCGAGCGCGGGATCCTCTGCCAGGGGCGCGGCTCGGCCGCCAACTCCGCGGTCTGCTACGCGCTGGGGATCACCGCGATCGACCCGGTGCGGATGAACCTGCTGTTCGAGCGCTTCCTGTCGAGAGAGCGCGCCGAGCCGCCCGACATCGACCTGGACATCGCGCACGAGCGGCGCGAGGAGGTGATCCAGCACGTCTATGAAAAGTACGGCCGCGACCGCGCGGCGATGGTCGCCAACCTGGTCCGCTACCGGCCGCGCTCGGCGGTGCGCGACCTGGGCAAGGTGCTGGGGCTGGGGGAGACGACGCTCGACCGGCTGGCCAAGCTGCTGCCGCACTGGGGCGAGGTCAAGCCCGAGCACCTTTCGGGGGCGGGGCTCGACCCGGCCTCGCCGGTCCACGGCCAACTGCTCGAGCTGGCCAACGAGGCGCTCGACTTCCCGCGTCACCTCTCGATCCACCCCGGGGGGTTCCTGCTGGGGCACGAGCCGGTCTCGACGATCGTGCCGATCGAGAACGCGACGATGGAGGGGCGGACCGTCATCCAGTGGGACAAGAACGACATCGAGGACCTCGGGCTGTTCAAGGTCGACCTGCTGGGCCTGGGCGCGCTGGCGCAGCTCGACCGGATCTTCCGGCTGCTGAAGGAGCACCGCGGCCTCGAACTGTCGATGGCGACGATCCCGCCCGGCGACGCCGCCACCTTCGAGATGATCGGCCGCGGCGACACGGTCGGCGTGTTCCAGATCGAGAGCCGGGCCCAGATGGCGATGCTGCCGCGGCTGGTGCCGCGCACCTTCTACGACCTGGTGATCGAGATCAGCATCGTGCGCCCCGGGCCGATCACCGGCGGGATGGTTCACCCCTACCTGCGCCGCCGGCGCGGCGAGGAGCCGGTCGACTACCCGCACGAGAGCCTGCGCCCGGTGCTGGAGAAGACGCTCGGGATCCCGCTCTTCCAGGAGCAGGTGATGAAGCTGGCGGTCGTCGCGGCGGACTACACCCCGGGCGAGGCCGACCAGCTGCGGCGCGACATGGCGGCCTGGCGCCACACCGGGCGGATTGAGAAGCACCACGAGCGGCTGGTCTCGCGGATGGTCGCCAAGGGGATCGCGCCGGAGTTCGCCGAAAGGGTTTTCGCGCAGATCCGCGGCTTCGGCGAGTACGGCTTCCCCGAGAGCCACGCCGCCAGCTTCGCGCTGATCAGCTACGCCGCGTCGTACCTCAAGCGCCACTACCCGGCGGAGTTCGCCTGCGCGCTGCTCAACGCCCAGCCGATGGGGTTCTACGCGCCGTCGACGATCGTCGAGGACGCGCGCCACCACGGCGTGACGGTCCTGCCGGTCGACGTCCACGCCAGCGACTGGGAATGCACGCTGGAGGGCCCGGCGATCCGCCTCGGCCTGTCCTGCGTCAAGGGGCTGGGGGAGGGGGACGGCGAGCGGATCGTCGCCGCGCGTCGGGCAACCGGCCGCTTCGCGTCGCTGCTGGATTTCGTGCGGGCAGTGCGGTTGGACCGCGGCAGCCTGGCCGCGCTGGCCGAGGCGGGGGCGTTCGAGAGCCTCGGCCTGGCGCGCCGCGAGGCGCTGTGGGAACTCAAGCGCCTGGCCCGCCGCCAGGCCGACACGCTGCCGCTGCCCGACGCGCCGGCGCGGCAGGGGGCGCTGTTCGCGCCGCTCGACGCGGCCGAGACCGTCGCCTGGGACTACCGCGCGACCGACCTCTCGCCGCGCGGTCACCCGCTCGAGGCGGTGCGCGACCAGCTGCGCGCGCAGGGGCTGCCGGACGCGCGGACCGTCGCCGCGCTCCCGAACGGCCGCCGCGTCCGCTACGCCGGGGCGGTGATCTGCCGCCAGCGTCCCGGCACCGCCCGGGGGACGGTCTTCCTGACGATGGAGGACGAGACCGGCTTCGTGAACGTCGTGCTCTGGGGCTCGGTCTATGAGAAGCACGCGTTGACCGTGAAGACCCACCCGCTGCTGGGGATCGCCGGAAAAGTCGAGGCCCATCAAGGGGTTTCGCACCTGATCGCGGAGTCGGTCTTCGTCCCCCGGCTGGCCCATCTGTGCGATCCTAGCCCACAGCCGTCCGGGCCCGTTTCCCAGGGCGGCGCCTTGGAACCCAGCCAGGAGGACACGACCGTGTGTGAGACCACCCCGCTGAAGCTCGGCCAGGTCGTGCCGAACTTCGAACTCGACACCTA
>JALOKP010000204.1 GCA_025456425.1 Acidobacteriota bacterium
CGCGGGCCGACGGGAAACCCCCGTCTCTCCGCGCTCCCGATCCCACGCCCGTCCGCCCGCGGTCGTTCCGGGCCGGACACCTGTCCGCCGGCGGTCAGGCGCCCGGGCTACCCACCAACAGGCTTGCGGCCACCGTGGGGCGGCCGGACCCGCCGCTCGTTCCCGATCCGCTGGGTGACCGCCTCCGCGTCAAGCTTCTCGAGCAGCGGGATCGCGTACTTCCGGCTCACCCCGAACAGATCCTTGAAGGTCGCGACGTCGATCGTCGCCCGCCCGGCCGCGGCCTCCTCGCGCAGCCGCCGGACCATCGCCTCCCAGGCCGCGCCGGCCAGCCAGAGGTCGTCCTTCAGCTTGATCGCCTCGCCGCGGCGGGCCGCGAAGGCCAGCAGCTGCCGCGCGGCCGGACCGCCGCCGAGCCGCGCCAGCAGGTCGGCTTCCGGCAGCGCCTCGAAGCCGGCGGCCTCCAGCGCGCTCCGCACGGCGGCGAGTCGCTCGGCCTGCTCCCCCTCCGGCACCGCCTGATGGGAGGCCAGCCGGACCGCGTCGGGCCGCGCGACGATCGCCCCGCGCGCCTCGAGCCGCGCCAGCAGTCCTCGGAACTGCTCGGCGCTCCACGCCGGGGCGACTGCGCCGCGCAGCCGTTCCGGGGCCGGGCCCTCTTCCAGCGGCCGCTCGGCGTGAGCCCGGGCCAGCTCCTGGCCGATCCGCGCGAACAGCGCCTCGCGCGCCGGGACCGAGATCACGCGGTCCCCCTCCAGCAGCAGCACACGCGCCGCCGGGGACGCAGCCTGCTCCAGCGCGGCCGCGGCCGCGCGCGCCGCCTCGCGCGTCAGCCCCAGCCGCACCGCGCGCGCGCCCAGGTCGATGCCTTCCAGCCCCGCGTCGTGCGCCGCGCGCGCCAGCCGCTCGGCCGGGCCCGCGCGCGCTAGTTCCTCCGCGCGCTGCGGCCAGGCCGGGTCGTCGCGCCGCCAGCGCGGCGGGTCGAGATCGACCACGATCCCGCCGCCGAGCGTCGTCACCGGGCTGTAGCGGCGCAGGATGAAGCGGTCGCCCGGCAGCGCGGCCAGCGGGGCCTCGAGCCGGATCTGCGCCGCCCCGCGCGCGCCCGGCGGCAGCGGGCGCTCGCCCGGCAGGCGCAGCCGCCCCAGCAGCTCGGCGGTGCCGTGGTGGACCCGCACGCGCTGTTCGTCCTCCAGTGGCGCGGGGGCGTCGGAAGTGACCTCGAGCAGCGCGTCGAAGACCAGCGTCGTCGGCCCGAGGCCGGGCGGCGCCAGCACCATCCCGCGCGTCAGCCGCTCGCGGTCGACTCCCTGCAGGTTGACCGCGACGCGCCGCTGCGGGCCGGCCTCGTCGACCGCCGCGCCGTGGACCTGCAGCCCGCGGATCTTTCCGGCCGGCCCGCCGGGCACCGCCTCGAGCGGATCGCCGACGCGCAGCGCGCCCCCCTGCAGCGTGCCGGTGACGATCGTCCCGAAGCCGCGCGCGGCGAAGACGCGGTCGACCGGAAGCCGCGGCCACGGCCCCTCGGCGCGCTCGGGCAGCCGCACCGCGACCTCCGCGAGCGCCGCGCGCAGCGCGTCGAGTCCGGCCCCGGTGACGCCGCTCACGGTGACCACCGGCGCCCCCTCGAGGAAGCTCCCCGCGACCAGCTCGCGGACTTCCTCGGCGACCAGTTCGACCATCCCCTCGTCGACCAGGTCGGCACGCGTGATCGCGACGAGCCCGGCCGGGATCCCGAGCAGCCGGCAGATCGCGAGGTGCTCGCGGGTCTGCGGCATGACCGACTCGTCGGCGGCGACGACCAGCAGCACCAGGTCGATCCCGGTCGCACCGGCCAGCATGTTGTGGACGAAGCGCTCGTGCCCCGGCACGTCGACGAACGAGACCACGAGGTCGCCGATCCGCGCCGGCGCGAACCCCAGGTCGATCGTGATCCCGCGCTCCTTCTCTTCCGGGAGCCGGTCCGGGTCGATCCCGGTCAGCGCGCGGACCAGCGTCGACTTGCCGTGGTCGATGTGGCCGGCGGTGCCGACGACGACGTGCTTGAGCGGAGCGGGGTCGGACACGGCGCGGGATCAGTGGTGCGTCGGCCCGCCCGGGCGGCGCACACCGCGCCAGGCCGCGCGCGGCTCGGGGCGGGCCTCGGGCGGCGGGAAGGCGGAGGCCGTGGCCGTGGCCGCGACCTCCCGGACCAGCCGCGCGACCTCCGCGACGTGGAACGGCTTGCCGATCACGGGGCGCGGCGGCGGCCCTTCCAGCTCGGCGGAGAGCGGATCGCCGGTGCTGAAGAGCAGCCGGTCGGCGAGCTGCGGGGCGCGGCGGCGCAACTGCGCGTAGAACTCGAGCCCCGACATCCGCGGCATCCGCAGGTCGGAGACGATCACGTCGGCCCCGCGCTCGAGCAGCCACTCCAGGGCGGCCTCGGGATCGGCCATCGAGCGGGCCTCGGCCCCCGCCTCGCGCAGCGTGGCGACCAGCACGGCCCCGACTTCGGGCTCGTCGTCGAGCACCAGCACTCTCAGCCCGTCGAGCCGCGGCAGCAGCGGCGGCCCGAGGACCGGGACCTCCTCGACCGGGGGCCGCAGCGCCGCCGGCGCGGCGGCGGCCGGCCGCGCGGGGAGCTCCGCGGCGTGGCCCGCCGCCCGCGGCAGCGTCAGCACGAAGCGCGCGCCCCGCCCCGGCGCCGAGTCGACGTCGAGCGTGCCGCCGTGCTCGGCGACCACGCCGCAGACCACCGCCAGCCCGAGCCCCGTCCCCTTCCCCTCGGGCTTGGTCGTGAAGAACGGGTCGAAGATCTGGTCGAGGTGCTCGGGCGCGATTCCGGGCCCGGTGTCCTCGACGACCAGCCGCACCCCCTCCGGCGCGGGGCCGATCTCGATCGCGATCTCGCGCCGCCCGGGGTGCCCCTCGAGCGCGTGCAGCGCGTTGGTCAGCAGGTTGAGCAGCACCTGCAGGATCTCGTCGGCCGCGACCTCGACCGGCGGCGTCGCGGGATCGACCTGCAGCGCCGCCACGACCTGCTGGCCACGCATCGTCGCCGCCATCGTCGCCAGCGCACGGTCGGCGATCGACGCCAGTTCCACCGGCGTGCGGCGGGGACGCCCGGGCCGGGCCACCCCCATCAGTTCCGACACCAGCCGGTGGCAACGCTGCGCTTCCTCTTCCACGATCGCGAGCCAGGTCGTGCGCTCGCCGGCGTCGGGATCGCGGCGCAGCAGCTGGGCGAAACCGATCACGGTCGTCAGCGGGTTGTTGATCTCGTGGGCCAGCGTCGAGGCCAACTGGCCCGCCGTGGCCAGGCGCTCGGCCCGCGCCAGCAGCGATTGCCGCGGGTGCTCCGGCTGCCCGGCGGCGGCGGCCGGCGCCTCGGCCGCGTCGCGCGGCGCGGCGCGGCGCTGGCGCCGCCCGAGCGCGTCGAGCGCACCGGCGAGCAGCTCCGTCGGCTCCGCCAGCGTCACCAGATCGTCGATCGTGTAGGACCCTTCGGCCCGCGCCAGCACCAGGACCCCCGAGTCGCCGGTGGAGAGCGGCCAGACCAACTGCTCGCGCTGGCCGAGCGACCAGAGCAGGTCGTCGCGGGCGTCGAGCCGCTCTTCGGCGAGCGAGCGGGAGACCGGCTCGCGGCGCAGCGGCCCCAGCGAGACCGGCGGGGCGGCGACCGCGTCCCAGCGCCCCTCGCGCCGCCGCAGCACGACCGCCAGGCGCGCGGCCGGGGGATCGCTCAACGCAACCAGGTCGGCCGGGGGCTCGGCGGCGGCACACCACGCCGCGAGAACCTCCTCCCGGCCATCGGCGGCGAAGAGCGCGAGCGCGAGGTCGGCAATCGACGAGGAACGACCCATGTCTCCCCGGCACGCGGCGGGTGCCGGGGGGATTCTAACCCCGGCGCGCCCCGAACCGGGGCGGGTCTCGACGGATTCGCGCGGGACGCTGCGGGTCGGTGCGGGTGGGTGCGGTGGGACGCGGCGACGGCGCGTTACGAGCGGCGCTTCGAACCCTTGGACTTGGCCGCCGGGTTCGGCTTGGCGGTCTTGGCCGCCGACGGCCGCGGCCGGTTGAAGATCCGGCGCAGCCGCTGCTTGGCCTGGGTCTCGATCTGCCGCACGCGCTCGCGGCTGACCCCCATCTTCTCGCCGATCTCCTTCGAAGCGGTGCCGGATCACGACCTGCTCCTGGTCGGAGAGGAAGTGCAGGGCCTGCGCGACGAGGGTCGTCCCCTCGCGCTTGAGCAGGTTCTCCTCCGGGCTCTCGTCGTCGGGATCGGTCAGGAAGTCGGAGACCGGGGTCTTCTTGTCCTTCCCGACGGTGTCGTCGATCGAGGTCTCC
>JALOKP010000095.1 GCA_025456425.1 Acidobacteriota bacterium
TGGCAGGCGAGGATCTTCGACGGCAACCCCAACCTGATGCGCGAGCGCGAGACGCGCCGCATCCTGTCGATGTCCAACACCGCCACGACCACGGTCCTCAACCTGGCCGACACGATCGAGCACGCCCTGTACGGCGTCGCCGACAACCGCCCGCTCAGCGCCGACTACCACTCCGGCGACCAGGTGCTGGTCTGCGACGCCACGCAGTGCGAGCAGCGGGTGGTCCAGTCGGTCAGCGACGCCAGCCGGCAGGTCCAGGTCAACAAGCTGCAGACGCCGCTCTCGCGCTTCAACCTCAAGCCCGACCACGCCCCCCCCGCCGACAACCCGCGGACTCCCGACAACTTCCCCCACCCGGTCGGCGCGCTGCGCAAGTTCAGCCCGGTCGGGACTCCGGTCTACTACTGGACGCGGCTCGACGACGAACTGGATCAGCACGTCGCGCACGGACGGCGGCCGGTGATGGTCCTGCACGGCTCGCCCGTCGACGCCTGCCGGTTGGGCCGGCCGGAGAACGAGCTGGGCGGGGAGTGCACCGACCGGCCCAAGAGCTACCTGCAGTGGGACGCGATCGTGCGGCGGCTCGTCACCCACATCGTCGACCGCTACGGCACCCAGGCGCTGGACTGGACCTGGTCGATCGGCAACGAGCCGGAGCTGTTCTGGACCGGGACCGACGACGAGTTCCTGGCCTACTACGACTACACGGCCAACTCGATCCTGCGCGGCTTCGAGGAGCGCGGCCTCGACACCGCGCGCCTGCGGATCGGCGGCGGGGAGGCGACCGGACTGTTCCCGGGCTACGAGGATCAGCTCCTCTACCACGCCTCGCCCACCGCGAACTTCCCGAGCGGCCAGTTCGAGGAACGCAACCACGTCTGCATCGATCCCGCGTTCAACGGCAAGCGGGCGGCGCGGGTGGCCGCGATCTGCAGCGCAAACGACAACAAGGGGACGCCGCTCGATTTCATCTCGGTCCACAGCTACGACCATGCCGACGCGGCGGCGGCCGACCTGCAGCGGACCCACCAGCAGGCGCGGGCGATCGACGCCGTCACCTTCGACCGGCTGGCGGTGAACAGCCACGAGACGACCCCCGACTGGATCCCGCGCCGGGACCCCGACTCGCGCGAGGGCTACCGCTGGGGAACCTTCGCTTCCGCCTGGGGAGCCGACTACTTCCGGCGGATGCTCGAGCCGGCGATGGCCGATCCCCGCAAGGCGCGGGGCGAGGCGCTGATGACGGTCTGGCCCTTCAACTACAACTTCGAGGGGGTGGCCAGCATCGCCGGGCAGTTGCGGATCGACCAGGACGGCGACGGCAGCGAGGATCGCGTCGACGCGGTCAAGACGCCGTTCTGGCTGTTCGCCGAGGTCGCGGCGCGGATGTCGCACGACGTGGCGTCGATCCTGCCGCGCCAGGACGCCGGCGTCGTGCTGTCCGGCTGGCGCTCGGTCGGCCCGGCTGACGACCGGATCCTGCTCTACGCCCACGACAAGTTCGATACCGGCAGCAGCGAGCGCGGGGGGTGGGATGTGCAGCTCGAGTTGAGCGGACTGCGCTTTCCGCTGGTCGAGGTCCGCGAGTACCGAATCGACCCCGCGCATCCGGCGCGCGCAGCGCTCGCGGCCCTGCCGCGGCGCACCAGCACGCAACTCTACCGGCCGTTCGAGGTCGAGGCGTTCGAAGCGCTGGCTGACCTCCGGCAGGAGGGGACGCCCGTCACGCACGCCGTGTCCGGCGGCCATCTGACGCTCGCGACGCGGCTGCTCTCGCAGGGGATCGTCTACCTCGAGCTGCGGCGGCCCGACGGCGACGGCGACGCGGTCTACGACCCGGACGACAACTGCGCCGCCGTCGCGAACCCGGGGCAGGAGGATGGCGACGCCGACGGGCGCGGCGACGCCTGCGACTGCGCGCCGGGGGACGCCGGGGCGTGGGCGCTTCCCGGGGAGGTCGACGGGCTCGTCTTCGATGCCGACCGGACGACGCTGCAGTGGTCGTCCGCCGCTCCGGCGTGCGGGCCGGCGACGGTCCACGACGTCTACCGGGAGAGCGAGGGGCACGGCCCGCCAGGGAACGCGCCCGACGGATCCTGCGTGGCGAACGGGGAGACCGGGTCGTCGGCGAGCGACGCGGCGATCCCGGCGCCGGGTAGCGCGTGGCGCTACCTGGTGCGGGGCCGCAACGCCTGCGGGGCAGGGCCGTGGAGCGCGGGGGCGCCGGAGCTCGGCTGCGGACCGTAGAGGCCGCCCTCCGTGGCGGCCCCTAAGACGCCCAGCGGAACCAGCGCATCGCCAGCACGAACGAGAGGCCACCCCAGGCCAGCATGATCCCGATCCGCGCCAGTTGTGCCGGATCGGCCAAGGCCGCCCCTTCCAGGATCGACGCCCGGAGTGCGTCGTTGAGCGCCGTCAGCGGCAGCGCCTTGATGAACGGCTGCAGCAGCGCTGGGAACCGCTCGGACGAGAAGAAGATCCCCGAGAAGACGAACATCGGCAGCATGACCAGGTTGATCAGGCCGGTCACGGTCTCGATCTTCTTCGCGCGGCTGGCGACCAGCAGGCCGATCGAGGCGAAGCAGAAGGCGCCCAGCACCGCCAGCAGCACGATCCCCGCGAGCGAGCCGCGGACGATCATCCCGAACAGCAGCCAGCCGAGGAGCAGCATGAGCACCACCTCGAGCACCACGAACAGCCCGCGGCTGGCCATCATCGCGCCCAGGAAGTCGCGGCGCCGCATCGGCGTCGCGACCAGCCTCTTGAGCAGCTTCTTGGTGCGCATGTCGACCAGCGCGAAGCCGACGCCCCAGAGGCCCCCGCTCATGATGTTCATGCCCAGGAGGCCCGGGATCAGGAAGTCGATGTAACGCGCCCCCGGCTCCGTGACCAGGGCCTCCTTCACGACGACCGCGTCCCGGCGCCCGGCTGCGCGCTGCAGCGCGTCATCGACCATCCGCCGGGCGAGCGTTGAGTCGGGCCGGGTCGGGTCGAAGCGGTACTCCAGCGGCTCGCCCGGCACGACGACCAGCGAGATCTTGCCCATCCGCAGGCGCTGGGCCGCGTCGGCCTCGGCCAGGCGCACGACCTCGAAACCCTGCTCCGCGCTCAGCGAGACCGCGATGCGCTCCGCCCCCTCGGCCTCGACCACCCCGACCGCGACCTGGTCGGGCGGCTTGTTGCGGAAGGCGATCCCCAGCGCCACGGCCAGCAGCACCGGGAAGCCGAAGACCCAGAAGATGACCTCCGGCTCGCGGATGAACTCCTTGAGCCGGGCCAGCATCAGCCAGGTGAACGGTCCGCGCCTAGCCATCGCGCAGGTGCCTCCCGGTGAGGTTGACGAAGACGTCCTCGAGACTGGCGTGGCGGGTCGTCAGCCGCGTCATGTGACGCTGCACCCGGTCGAGGTGGTCGAGCAGCGCGGGGATCGCCAGGTGCGGCTCGCCGACTGTCAACTGCACGCTCCCGGCCTCGGTCCGCACGCCGATCACCGACGGCAGAGCGTGGAGCGGCTCGAGCGGCAGCCCGGCGTCGCCGTTCCCGCCGTCCTCCACCGCGAACTCGACGACGTGCTCGCCTCCCAGCGTCGCGATCAACTCGGCCGGCGAACCGAGCGCGATCACCTGGCCGTGGTCCACGACCGCGACCAGGTCGGCCAGCCGCTCGGCCTCGTCCATGTAGTGCGTCGTCAGCAGGATCGTCCGGCCGCGCGACTTCAGCTCGCGGATCACCTCCCAGAGCTGGCGGCGCGACTGCGGGTCGAGCCCGGTCGTCGGCTCGTCCAGGAACAGCAGATCGGGGTCGCCGGCCAGCGAGGTCGCGACCGCCAGCCGCTGCTTCTGCCCGCCCGAGAGGTTGACGACCCAGGCGTCGCGCTTTTCCTGCAGCCCGACCAGCTCGATCAGCTCGTCCGGGTTGCGTGCCTTGCGGTAGAACGAGGAGAACAGGGCGACCGTCTCGGCGACGGTCAGCTTTTCGGCGAGCTGGGTCTCCTGCAGCGAGACCCCGATCCGCTCGCGCAGCGCCGCGGCGTCCTTCGCCCAGGTCATCCCGAGCACCTCGACCTGCCCCGAGGTCGGCTCGAGCAGCCCCTCGAGGATCTCGACGGTGGTCGTCTTCCCCGCGCCGTTGGGGCCGAGCAGGCCGAAGGTGATCCCCTGGGGGACCGCAAGGTCGAGCCCGCGGACCGCCTCGACCGGGGGCTTCCCGGGGTAGGTCTTTCGCAGGTCCTTCGTGTAGAGGGCAACCGACATGGGGCGGGATGATACGCCCTCCGCGGCGGGACGCCCGCCCGCCGTTGAACGGGCTCCCGCGGCGGACTAATCTCACGGCGAAACGGTACCGCGGCCACCGGGGGAGCAGGAGATGCCGTCGGATCGAGGGGATTCCCCGGGCGCAGACGCCGGCCGTCGCATCGGCCGCTACGAGCTGATCGAGCGGATCGGCCGTGGCGGCATGGGTGAAGTCTTCCGCGCGCGGGACACCCAGCTCGGCCGGACGGTCGCGATCAAGGCGCTGGCGGCCGGCGACGTCCCGGCCTCTTCCGATCGCGAGCGCTTCCGGCAGGAAGTCGCCAACCTGGTCGCGGTGAGCCACCCCTACGTGGCCGCGGTCTACGACGTCGTCGAGGACGGCGACGACCTCTTCATCGTGATGGAGCTCGTGCGGGGGCGCTCGCTGAGAGAGGCGGCCGAGGCCGACCGCCGGCCGCGCACGATCGCGCGCTGGGGTCAGCAGGTGGCGGAGGCGCTGGCGGGAATCCACGCCGCCGGGATCGTTCACCGCGACCTCAAACCCAGCAACGTGATGATCTCCGACAGCGGGCACGTCAAGGTGCTCGACTTCGGGATCGCGAAGCGCTTCACGGCCGAGGTGGCCGGCGGAGATCGCACCGGCCTGACGATCGAGACGGTCGAGGAGCTGACTCGTCGCGGGGTCGCAGTCGGCACGCCGAACTACATGTCGCCCGAGCAACTGCGACTGGAGCGGCTCGATCCGCGCAGCGACCTCTTCTCGCTCGGGATCCTGCTCTACGAGGCGCTGACGGGCGTGCACCCCTTCCGGCGCGCGACCCCGGTCGACACGCAGGCGGCGATCCTGGCCGGGACGCCCGGGGACGGCGTCGAGCCGCCCGCGCTGGCGCAGGCCGGGCCGCTGCGCGAGGTCGTGCTGCGGCTGCTGGAGAAGGGACGCGAGCGGCGCTACGCCGACGCGCGCGAGGTCGTGTCCGCGCTGGACGCGGCGATGTCGGAGTACACGGCGACGGGAACGGGCGAGCGACAGGAACTCCGCCGGCCCTGGTGGCGTCGCCCGCCGCTGCTCGCTGCGCTCGCCCTCGCGGCCGTCGCGGCGCTCGTCTTCGGGGCCTGGCTGCTCGGCGGCGAGCGGCCCCGGGACCCCGTGCTCACCGCCGACCAGCAGACGCTGCTCGATCGCGCCCGTGCCCTGCGCCGGGAGCACCGCTACCGTGAAGCTCTCGAGGTGGTCGAGACCGAGCTGGCGCGGCACCCGAAGCTGATCGAGTTCGAGATCCTCCAGGCGACGACGCTGCGGCGCGCCGGCAACGAGCGGCGCGCGAGGGAAGTGATCGACCACGCCCAATGGCAGGCCCGTGAGTTGGAAATCGATCCCGCGGGCCGCGTGGGGCTCGAGCTCGAGCGCGCCCGGGCCGACATCCTTGGACGATACGCCGAGCGTGCCACGGCGACCGAGGCGCTGGCTCGGGGTTTCCCTGAGACCCCGGGAATCCAGGTCGACTACGCCGAAGCCGTGTCGGCCGAGGGGCGGACCGACGAGGCCCTGGCCATCCTCGACCGTCACATCGCCGCCGAGCCGATGGACGCCAATGCCTGGCTGGCCAAGGGCCGGATCCTCGCCCACGCGGGACGCCGCCCCGAGGCGGAGGCCGCGTTCGGCGAAGCCGAGCGCGCGTTCCGCAGTCTGGCCGTGCCGACCGGCGGTGCCGCGGTGGAGACGGAGCGCGGCGTGGTCGCCTTCCTCATCGACGGGCGGCCGGACGAGGCTCTCGAGCACTTCCGGCAGGCCACGGCGCTCTACCGCGCCGGCGCGCAGTCTTCGCTCGAGGCGTTCTCGCGCTACCAGGAAGCCGGGGCGCTGCTCGAGCTCGGAAACCTCGAGGAAGCGCTCGCCGGCTTCGTGGCGGCGCAGGACGCCGCGGCGGCGCACGGCGACCTTTCCCTGGCCGCCGTGGCGCAGGATGCGCACGCGGTCGTGCTCATCCGCTCGGGACGGCCGCGGGACGCTCTGCCCCTGCTGCGCGCCACGGTCGACCAGGCGACGCTGCTCGGGGATTTTGGCCTGAGCCTCTCGGCGCAGGGAAACCTGGTCGCGGCCCAGCAGGTCCTCGGGGCGTTCGACGACGCACGGCGCGCCGCGACGGAGACGCTGGCCCTGGCGCGGCAGCAGCCGGACGAAGTCGGATTCGCGCTCACCATGACGATCGCCCTCGCCCAGCTGGACCTCGAGGGCGGGAAGGGGGAGGCCGCGCTGGAAACGTTTCACAAGTTGGTGAAGGACCAGCAGACACCGGGAGGGTCCGACACGACGCGGGCCGAGGCGCAGGCGGCGCTCGGCGCTGCCCTGCTCTTGCTCGAGCGTCCCGGGCAGGCGCTGGCGCCGCTCGACGCCGCGGTCGCCGGCTGGAGCGATGTCGGCGACAAGGACCAGTTGGGCTATGCGCTCGTGATGCGCGCGCAGGCGCACGCCGAGCAGGGCCGCTCGCGAGAAGCGCGCGCCGACCTGGCAGCGGCGCGCGCGCAGGCCGGCACGGGCAACGTCGGTGTGGCGCGCAACGCGACCTGGGTCGAGGGTCTGACCCTGCTCGCGGAGGGCCGGCCGGCCGAAGCCGTGGTCCAGCTCAAGGCAGTCCACGACGAGACCGTTTCCGACGGCGTATGGGTGCTGGCCGTCGATGCCGCGATCGCCGAGAGCGCGGCGCATCTCGCGGCGGGCGACGCCGCCGCGGCGCTGCGCGTCGCGCGCGAGGCGGCCCAGCAGGGCAGCTTCTCCGCGCTGCGGCTGGTGAGGGCGAGGACCGCGGAGGCCGAGGCGCTGGCGGCTCTCGGGAGGCGCGACGAGGCGCGCGCGATCGCCGAGGAGATCGCCTCCAGAGCGTCCGAGTATGGCCTCGTCGAGTCGGCGCGGCGCCTGCTGCTGCTGACCGGGGTCGCCTCCAGTTCAAATGGCTGAGGCCCCCGGCTCGCGCGTCTTTAACCTCGAGTGCAGCAGCGCCGGTGTACCATGCGCGACGGATCCGGGCGCCGGGATCCCGGCGCCTGCGCGCACCGATCGGGGGAGATCGCCATGGCCGAGCGAGAAGCGTCGACGAAAGCAGCGATTCGCATCCTGATCGCACTGTTCGTCCTCAGCGCGATCGTCGCGGCGATCGTCTACCTGACGCGGGGACCCAAGACGACGATCCGGATCACCAAGGGACGCCCCGGAGTCTCGACGCTCTGGGAGGGCTGGAGCGGCGCAGAAGAGAACAAGCAGGCCATCAGCGCGGTGGAACCCATCAAGCCGGAGATCTGGCGCGGGATGAAGACCAGGATCGCGTCGTTCCGCTATACCGGCTGCAACGGCGAGAGCGAGCCAGTGATGGAGCTCCGCTACGACACGAAGTCCGGCGACAAGCCCCCGGCGGATGTCGATCTCACGGCCGTCGTCCGTGACGGAGAGCAGGGCAGCGGGCTCTACCTGCTTTGGGCCCTCCCGGGTTGCAACGACCAGACCGCGACGTGCACGCTGCCGGCCTACTTCTTCGATCCGACCTACTACGGGCCGAACGAGACACCGTGCGAAGACCCCAACGCCAAAGAGGAGTGGACGATCACGCTGCAGTGACCGGGCGCAGTCGCCGTCGACACCTTCACAGGAGCGGTTCCGGGTAAGCCTCCCAGGCCGAGAGTCTGTTGCGGCTCACCTCCCGCGCCGAACGCCGCAGGACTAGCATGGCGGCGGTACTCCTGCGTCTACCTTCCGGGGGAGGAACAGTCATGAATGCGATCGTGCCGCGAGAGAGGGCCGGGATCCGTCTCGCCCTGTGGGCCACGCTGGTGGCGTCGGTGTTCGTCGCGACGTTCTGGAGCTGCGCGACCGGCGATGCGGACAAGCCGATCACACCGACATCCGCGACCGACAAGCCCGATGTCATCAGAACGACCATCCGGATCGTCAAGGGGAAGGTCGGGTATCCGTCCCTGTGGACGGCGACCACCGGCGCTTCGGAGACGAGCGTGACGCTCGGGGGCGGTCAGCCGATTCCTCCGGACCTGTGGACGCGGATGAACGGCATCGTCGAGTCGTTCACGGAGTACGGCTGTGACGGCGAGCCAACGGCGCTGGTCGAGCCGCTCTACACCGTCCTCAACGAGAAGGGCGGGCCGGAGGGGGTGAAGGTCGTCGGAGAAGTCGGCGAGAAGCCGGACTGGGGCCCCGTCTACTGCGACAGCACGGGGTGCTTCCTGCCCGCGTACTACTTCAACAAGGTGGAGAAGGACCCGCGTGCCTGCCTGGAGGGCGGCTCCGAGCGGCACTGGGACATGGTTCTCTATTGATCCGGGTCACGGACACCCGTTCTGCGAGCGGTCGCGTTCCGCCCCGCTCGACGCGAACCCGGCCGGGCTCTCGACGCCGTCGGCCCGGCCGGTGACGACGAGATAACTGAAGATCGCGGGGACCTCCGCCGCCGGGACGGTCGTCTTCAGCCGGCCCGGCCCTGCGGCGGTCGTCGCGACCGCGCAGCGCGCGCGGGCGCCGTGGTCGTAGCGCCCCTGCGAGGCGAGCAGCGCCGCGTCGCCGAAGTAGAGGTTGTACAGCTCCGAGCCCGCCAGTTGGTCGAAGGCGACTTCGAGCCCGCCGTCGGGAAGGCGGGTCACCGTCACGCCCGTGACCTCGCCCGGCCTCGGTTTGACGGTGCCGTAGACATCCAGCCACGCGGCGTCGACCACGACGCGGTAGTCGTCGCCCGGCGTGCCGGCCTGGGGGGCCGCAACGACCCGCACGGCCGCCGTGCCCAGCTCGGCCCGCGTCACCGCCGGCCAGTCGTAGCCGCGGCCGGACGGCGACGGCACCGGGTTCTTCATCAGCGTTGCGCTGGCCTCGCGGTAGGCCGGCACGTTCGGCCGCACCAGCAGCCTGGCGCTGGGGTAGTCCGGGCCCTCGGCCGGGGCGTTCGGCCCGCCGCCGCCGACGATCGGCGTGGAGAAGATCCAGTTCGTCGCGCTGTACGGGTGGCCGGCGGGCGGGCGGAACTGGTCGTTGACCGAGGCCTCGATCCGGTAGAGGTCGTCGCTGACCGTGCCGGTGGTCCGGTAGCGCAACCCCGCGACGACCTTGACCGGCACGACCTCGTCGTACCACGACGGGAAGCCCGAGAAGCGCGCTTCCTCGCTGCCGATCCCGAGCCGGATCGACGCCCCCGCGCCGCCGTCGCCCTCGCTGAAGGCGGCGGCCGGGTCGGTGACCTGCGCTCCGCTCCGCGCCTCCCACGCCGTCGGGTAGAGCCGCAGCACGCGCTGCAGGTAGCCGTGGTCGAGGCCGGTCAGGCTGGTCGCGCCGTTGCCGTCCTTCGGGCCCAGGTTGGCGCCGCCGATCGACTCCCAGACCTTTTCGCGGATGATCGCGTAGCCGGGCGCGGTCGGGTGGATCCGGTCGCCGAACAGCTGGCAGATCCGGTTCTGGAAGCCGGTGCAGGAGTTGAGCAGGTCCTCGTGCGCGAACTCCAGGTTGACCTCGGCGCTGGTGACGCGTCGCGCCTGGCCCCAGGCGACCTCGCGCAGGATCCGGTTGACCAGCGGCACCCACTCGCGGTGGAAGGCGGAGCTGTTCGCCGTGGCGCAGTTGTAGGCGAGGTTGTCGTAGAGCGTGTTCAGCTCGATCGTCGCGCCCGGGATTCCGGCGACCAGCGAGGACAGGATCTCCTGCAGGTTCTGCCGCGCGTCGAGGATCTCGGCCACGGCCCGGTTGACCTGCTCCTGGGTCGGATTGTCGGGCGGCTCGGCGTTGAGCAGGTCGTTGCCGATGATCGAGATCGTGACCAGCTTGCTCTGCGCGTCGATCACCCGGAAGACGCTGTTCAGGTCGGAGTCGTCGACCAGCAGGTCGTCGGTGTGCTCCCCCTTCACGGCGGCCTCGTCGAGCGCCACGGTCGCGGAGGGGGCGACGCACCGCAGCCGGTCCCGCACCTGCCGGCTGTACCAGAAGGTCGAGGTGTCGAAGCAGGAGTTCCAGTTCCAGGCGATCGAGTCGCCCATCGAGGTGTAGCGCAGGCTGCCGCCCAGGAGCGTCTCGAGCAGCGCCATCCCCGCACCGACCCGCCGGACGCCGGCCGGCTCGGCGTACCCGGCAGAGCCCTGCGCGAACTCGTCGGTCCGGGCGTACGAGCGGCGCCAGCCCGGCGGGTCCTCCAGGTCGACGATGTAGCAGCCGTTGCCGGGGGAGAAGGCGAACGCGCCGTCGGTGGCGGTGCTGACGCTCTGGTCGAACGCCCCGCCCGCGTCGCGCTGCCCCGCGACCCGCACCGCGACCCCGGTCAGTGCCTCCTCGCCCGCGTCGCGCAGGCCGTTCCCGTTGCGATCGTGGAAGGCGGCGCCGGAGAGCGTCTGGGCCGCCGCCGGTGCCAGCGCGAAGACGGCCGACGCGAGCAGCAGCGCCAGCGCAGACCCGGCGCGCCTCACGGCCCCTCCTCCCGCACGAAGACGCGGCGCCAGGTAAAGGCCCCCTTGCGTTCGCCCATCCGTTCGAATTCGACGGTCAGCGTCGCCGCCAGCTTCCCATCGGGGCCGACACGCAGCGTCTCGGTGACGAAGAGCCAGGTGTCGTCGCCCGGTGCCGGGGTCACGCGGAAGGTGGTGCGCGCGCCCAGGCCGTCGGCGTCGGGCGTGACGGTCACGTCCTGCAGCGGCCGCGGGCCGTCGGGGCCGAAGTAAGCCGGCCACGATGCGAGCCGCCCCGCCAGCGAGGCGCGCCCGACCAGTGCCCCACCCTCGACCCGCAGCTCCAGCCGGTACGGGTCCGAGTCCTCGACGAAGTTCTTCTGCCCCGTTCCGTAGTACTGCTCGGCCAGGCGCCACGAGCCCGCCAGCGACGGGGCCGCGCCCTGTGCGGCGACGGGAAGCGGGGCGATCAGCGCGCTCAGCGCGAACGCGGCGCAGACGGGGAGAATCGAGGATGTGCGCATCGCCGGGGACCTCCGCTCCGGCCCCATAGATACCGCGAAAAGCCGCTCCCGTCCCGGGCTTTCCGTTACCGCGGGACCCAGACCCCGTTCCTCGGAACGACTTCCTGTTCGTCGAGGAAGACCCGCCGCCCGCAGCCCCCCGGCCGGAAGTCGGCGACGATGTCGACGTGCTGGGCCGAGCGGTTCAGCGCCCCGCTGGCCTCCAGCTCGGCGATCCGCCGCTTCCCCTCCTCCGACCCCGGTGCCTCGACGTAGCAGATCTCGTAGCTCGAGCCGATCGCGATGTGCAGCGTCCCGCCCACCTTCTCCACCAGCAGCGGATGCTTCAGCACGCGCTCGAGGCCGGGGTTCATCCCCAGCGCGACCTCGCCCAGCCGGTGCGAGCCGGCGTCGGTCTCGATGATCGCGGCGAGCTGCTCGCCCCCTTCCTGGGCCGAGTACTCGACGATCCGGCCGGAAGCGAAGCGCAGGTGGATTCCGCGAATGTCGCGCCCGCCGTAGTGGACCGGCAGGTCGACGAAGATCTCACCCTCGACCGTGTTGGCGTCGGGGCTGGTGAAGACCTCGCCGTCGGGGAAGTTGCGCAGGCCGTAGGAGAGCGCCGGGCGGCTGGGCGCGAGGCTCATCCGCAGCGTCAGCTCCCGCCCGTCGCGCGGGTCGACGGTCTCGATCCGGATCGACTGCGCCCGCTCGAACAGCGGGGCCAGGACCTCCTCGGCGTCCTTGAGCGGGCGCGGGTCGACGGTCGAGGCGCCGACCAGGAAGCGCGTGTACTCCTCGAACTCCAGCCCCTCCATCGCGGCGAAGCCGGGAGTGGGATAGAGCGTGATCACCCAGGGCTTGGCGAGCCGGAGGTCGGTGTACGGCTTGTCCGCGGAGACGATCGACTGGAACTGCGGCGCCGTGAGGCCGGCGTAACGCGCCGGGTCCTCGGCTCCCAGCACCTCGACGTACTTGTCCATCGCCTCGTAGCGCGCGCGATGCCAGGCCGGCACCGCGCCCAGCTGCTCGGCCGCGCCGTGGCGCCCCATCGCCGACGACCAGGCGCGCCCGCGCTCGTTGTTGGGCGGGACCAGCAGCACGTCGGGCAGGCCGCCGGCCTGGATCACGCGGCGCTCGAGGACTTCCATCAGCGGCCAGCCGATCCGCTCCCCCTTGATCATCACGCGCTCGCCGGGCTTGATTCCGCCCAGCGAGTGGTCGAGCAGGATGGAGGCCCAGGTCACGGGCGCCCCGCGAAAGGATAGCAGGGCCACCCGGACCGTTCAGCGCAGCGGCCCCTCCTGGCCGCAGGCGTCGACCGCCGTCACCAGGTAGGCGGTGAAGGCGCCGACCGCCGCGCCCCCCGCATGGCGGTAGCTCTTGGCGGTCGTCGTCCCCAGCAGCGTTCCGTCGGAGAAGTCGGGCTGGGCCGAGCTGTAGGCCTTGAAGCGCCCGGCGCTCACCGGATCTCCCGTCCAGTCCAGCACGACGTCGGCCCCGTCGCGCTGCGCGAGGATCCGCCCCACCGACGGCGGCGCCGGGCAGCCGTCGCAGCCGCCCGTTGCGTCGACCAGTTCGAAGTCGTCGACGACCGCCTCGACCAGCGAGCCGTCGGCCAGGTCGGCAGCGACGAAGCGCACCCGCATGTTGGCGGTCGGCGCGATCCCGCCCAGCGGGAACTCGAACTGCGTGAAGACCAGTCCCGCGTCGGAGGCGGTGGTGTTCTCGATCGGCGTCCAGCTCGCGCCGTCGTCGGTCGACAGGTCGACCTTCCAGGAGTCGGTCCCGGGCGTGGCCCCGGTGTTGTTCGAGTAGTAGCGCTTGTAGCGGATCGCGGGTGACGCGGCGCCGACCAGGCTGAATCGGGCCGAGAGCAGCGTCGTGGTCCCGCCGTCGATGTCGTTGTCGCCGAGGCTGGCGTTGTTCAGGCCGGTCGCCCAGCAGGCGCTGCCCGAGGGGCAGGTCCCGGGCTGGGCGTCGGTCTGGGTCGGGTCGCCCAGCTCCCACAGCCCGCTGGCCGCGTCGTTCAGCCCCGAGCGGGCCCAGCCGGCCGCGCCCGACTCGAAGGTCTCGGACGAGAGCAGCTCGGGGAGGACCGTGGCCGTGGCCGAGCGCCGCTTGACGTTGCCGTCGGCATTCCCCGCCCGGTCGGAGGCGCGCACTGCGTAGTAGTAGGTCGTCGTCGGCGCGAGGCCGGAGTCGACCAGCGAGGTCGCGGTGGTGAGGCCGACCAGCGTGGAGGGAGAGGGGGTGAAGCCCGGCGTCGTCGCGCGGTGGACCTCGTAGACGACCGGCCCGGAGCAGGTCTCCTGCGCCGCGCTCCACGCCAGCTCCGTCTCGCCGCAGGCCGCGCCGGCGACGACGGAGTCGACCCCTGAGAAGGCCGGCGGCTTCGTGTCGGGTGACGCGGGCGCGGTGACGCTGCGCCGGACCAGGTTGCCGTCCTCGCCGGAGCGCGAGTCGACGGCGCGCACCACGTAGCTGTAGCCGGTGCCGGGGACCAGGAAGCGGTCGACGAGGCCCGGCGAGGCGAGGCCGCTCGCGACGCGCGTCGCGTCCGACGGGACGAAGCCGGGGTCGGTGGAGCGGTAGACGCTGTAGCTGATCGTGGCGTTGGGCCTCGGCGCAGTCCGGCCCCGGCGCGGCGGAGGCCAGCCCCGCGAACGACGGCGCGACGAAACAGGGGGGCGTTGCGTCGCAGGTCGGCTCGGTGATGCGGAAGTCGTCGAAGCCGCCCTCGACCGTGCCCGCGACGGCCGCGCCGTCCGCGACCCGCACCCGCAGGCGCATCGTCGCGGTCAGCGGGAGCAGCGCGTCGAGGTCGACGCGGACCCGGGTCCAGGCCGCGATGGCCTGGCTGCTGCCGAGCTTCTCGACCGTCTGCCAGGACGAGCCGCCGTCGTTGCTGGCCTCGACCCAGTACCAGTCGTCCGTGTCGGCTCCAGGGGCCGAGTTCGCCCACCAGCGCTGGTACGAGAGGTCAGCGCCGGAGAGGCCCGCGAGGCTGAAGATGGGCGAGAGCAGCACGACCTCGCCGCCGTCGACGTCGTCACCCGAGTCGCCGTTGAAGTTGGGGGCCGTGAACCAGCACCCGTCGCCGGCGTCGTCCGAGTCGGCGCCAGCCTGCCACGGCGTGGCGTCCGGCGTGCCGCGCGTCCAGGTGCCGGTTGCGGCCGTGGACGACGGCGCGTCGTGCGCCCAGCCCGAGTCGCCCGTGAAGCCGTCGGCGCGGCGAAGCAGGTCGCCGCCCGTCCGGAGCGTGAAGTGCTGCGTGTCGACGGTGCAGCCGGAGGCGTCGGTCACGGTGAAGGTGAAGGGGAGGACGGTGCCGCAGGCGACGGAGGAGGCGATCGCGGCGCGGAAGCCGGCCGCGTTGATCGCCGTTCCGTTCCCCGCGAGGTCCGGGAAGGGCTGCGACGCGACCTCGATCGTCACGCCCGGCGCGGTCGATGCGATCGTCCCGACCAGCCCGGATCCCGCCGTCGGCGACGCGTTCTCCAGCGTCAGGAAGAGGTCGACCGCCTCGCCCGGGTCGACCGTCCCGGAGCGGTTCCCGCGCGGCGTGTCGTCGGCCGCGACCGCGACGATCCCGGCGATGGGCCGGGCCGGGCCGGTGGTCGACACGACGTTCTCGATCGTCGAGCCGCAGCCGCCGCTGGTGATCGCCTGCACGGCGTAGTAGTAGGTCGTGCCGGGGCGGACCTCGGCGTCGACGAAGCTCGTGCCAGTCACCTCGGTCAGCGGCAGGAAGGCGCGGTCCGGCGAGAACAGCGTCCTCGTCAGGCGGTACTTCGCCGCGCCGCTCACCGCGGGCCAGCTCAGCGTGACGCCGTCGCAGCCCGGCGTGACGGTCACGACCGGCTGGGCCGGGCGGGCACACCCGGCAGTCGTCGTGCGCTGCGTGCCGGCGATCTCGTGCAGGTTGAAGGCGTCGTAGATCTGCTTGGCGTTGGGCGTGCCGTTGGACAGGTTGCCGTCGTCGTCGTCGACCGCCAGGTAGGCGTCGTAGATCGCGTTGGCCTGGTTGGGGAGGTACGACCCGGCCTGCGGCAGCGAGGCGAAGAAGATCCGCTCGTAGGTCAGCCAGCCGGTGTGGTAGCCGTGCTTGGCGACCAGGTTCTGCGCCAGGTCCCAGCCGGTCTGGCCGTAGATCTCGCCCTCGCAGTGGCATTGGCGGCCCAGCGGTCCGGAGCAGCCGAAACCGGCGGAGGGGCACTTGGACGAGACGTTGGAGCGGGTCATCAGGCCGTTGGGGGAGGTCAGCCGATTGACGTCCCGCACTCCGCTGCCGCTGGTCCGGAAGTAGGGCCCGATCACCGAGCCGTGTGTCATCAGGAACGCGACGTGGTCGCCGGTCCCCTCGCCGGTCGCGGAATCGCCCAGCAGCGTGTTCTGGTCGATCCCGTGGCCCCACTCGTGCTGCATCACGTCGGCGATCTCGCCGGTGTTGTTGCAGCCGCCGCCCGAGCGGTAGAAGTTGACCGAGCCGTTCCAGTAGGCGTTGCAGGTGCTGGCGATGTTGACATTCGACTGCAGCGTCTGCTCGAACCAGGGGAGATTGAGCCACTTCTTCGCGACCAGCCGGACCTCGTTGAGATGGAAGAAGCTGTTGCGTTCGGCCGGCGTCGAAACGCCGTTGGCGTTCTGGTCGGCGCCGCCGGCCCCCAGCTTCAGCCAGCCCAGCCCCAGTGCGGTCTCACCGTAGGCCTGCGCCGGACCCGAGCAGCCCTCGCAGCTCGTGGCGAAGAAGCGGCCGTCCAGGCCGGTCGAGACCTGCACGCCGCTGAAGGGAAAGCGCCCGGCGGCATTGGTCACGCCGGCGCCGTCGACCTGCACGAAAGGAAAGGGGACCACCACCTCGGGGTCGGTCACGGTCCGCGGGTAGACGCCGCCCGTCACCTCGCCGTAGGCGTTGGCGTCGAAGAACTGAACCACCGTGCCGTCGCGGGCGTCGACGCGGCCGGTCCAGGTCGCCTGCTCTCCGATTCGCCGGAAGGCGACCTCCCAGACCAGCCGGTAGCGCAGCCCGTCCCCCTCCTCGACGGGCAGGAAGAACAGGCGCGGCTCGCCGTGCGGCCGGTCGAGCTCGCCGTCGCCGTCGCCGGCCGTCGCGGAGCGGACGAACTCGCGCAGCGCGCGCCGTGCGGCCGCTTCGTCGAGCGCGGGGACCGCGGGGTCGGCGGCGCCCGAGAGCAGGCGGGTGCCGAGTTGGATCACGTTGCCGGAATTGAGGTGCACGTAGACGCCCGCCCCCTCGACCGGGATCCCACCGATCGTCCAGTCGAAGTCGACGAAGGCGACGCGGCCGTCCTCGATCACCACCGAGCGCTGCGGTGAGAGAACCAGTTCGCCGAACCCCGGGGCGAGCAGGCCCGGGTGGGCCGCGATCAGCGCGCGCACCCGCTGCTCGAGCAGCGCCAGGTCGCGCGGGTCGCCGTCGGTGCGCGCATTGCCGGCGCCGGGGACCAGCGGCAGGCCGCTCCCGGCGAGCGAGGCCGCGCGGCCGGTCGCGGCGACCAGGCGTCCCGACCAGCTCCCGCCCGCCGTCGCGGCGAAGGCCCGGAAGGGGGCGAGCGGCGTGCCCGCGGCGTCCGCGCCGGGGGCCGCCGCGGGCGCGGCCGGATCGCCTTCCGCGGCGGCCACGGTGCGCTCGGCCACCCAGGCTGGACGGATCGTCTTTTCCGCGAGCGATCCCGGCGGGGGCGGCTCGATCGCGAGAACGGCGGGAGCGGCAGCGAGCGCGAGCAGGGCGACGAGCGGACGGCGAAACGACGACATGTGGATCCTCGAGCGGTACCGGCGGACCGCGGATGGTGGCGAACGGCGACTAGACGTGCCCGGCCCCGGGCTTATACCGTGCCGGCGAGCCGGCGGCCACCCTTCTGCGCCGTCCGCTGGGCGCTGCCGATCCGCAGTGCTAGCCTCCTCGGCAGGAGCGTCCCATGTCCAGCTTTGCTCGACGCACTTTTGCCGCGGCAGTGCTGGTCGTCGCCGCCCTTGCAGTCGCCGGCTGCAGCCTGGAGGGCCAGTCCGGCGGCGGTTCCGGCGCCAGCACGGAGGGTCCGATCGTGAAGGTCTCGGAGTTCGACGTCGAGGGGATGACCTGCGGTCACTGCGAGCGCGCGATCCAGACCACGGTCGGGATGATGGACGGGGTCGAGACGGTGCAGGCCTCGCACACCGAGAAGCGGACGGTCGTCCGCTACGACGCCGCGAAGGTCAAACCCGAGGCGATCGCCGCCGCGATCGAGAAGCTCGGCTACACCGCGAAGCTCCGGCAGTAAACCGGGGACAGCTACCGTAAGTCGGTAAGCCGCGACTTACGGTAGCTGTCCCCGGATAGCGCGGCTTACCGACTTACGGTAGCTGTCCCCGGATAGCGCGACTAACCGACTTACGGTAGCTGTCCCCGGATAGCGCGGCTTACCGACTTACGGTAGCTGTCCCCGGTTTGCCGGGTCCTCGCCGGCGAGCAGCCGGCGGATCAGGTCGCGCGGCACCCGCCCCGCGCGCGTCGCCGGGATCGCCTCGACCCAGCACACCGCGGCCGCGCGCGTGGCGTCGCCAAGTCGCTCGGCGACGTGGCGTGCGACGTCGTCCCCGAGGGCGCCGGACGGGCGGATCCCTGGCTTCGGCACCAGCACCAGCACGAGCCGCGTGCCCTGCAGCGGGTCGCCGATCCCGACCGCCGCAGCCTGACGCACGGCGGGGTGCGAGACGGCGGCGGCTTCGACCTCGCCCGGGCCGATCCGGCGACCGGCGATCGTCAGCGTGTCGTCCGCCCGGCCGGCCAGGTACCAGAAACCGGCGTCGTCCACCCGCGCCCAGTCGCCGTGGAACCAGACCGTCTCGCCGAAGCGGGAAAAGTAGGTGTCGAGGTAGCGCTGCGGGTCGCCCAGGAAGCCCCGCGTCATGTTCGGCGCGGCGTTGCGGCAGACCAGGTAGCCGGTCCCGCCGCGTACCGGCCGGCCGTCGTCGTCGACGACGTCGACGTCCTGTTGACGATCGGGCAGCGGCCGCGCCCGAGGTTGTGGAAGGCCCACAGGTAGCTGGCCTCGTCCCACGGCTCGCCGGTCGAGCCGAGCACGCGGATCGAGGAGAGGTCGTGCCCGCGGCCGATCTCGCCCTGGTGGGCGGCGAGCTGCCGCACGCGGGTGGGCGTCAACCCGAGGTGGGTCACGCGGTGGCGCTCGACGATCCGAAACAGGCGATCGAAGCCCGGGTGGTCGAGCGTCCCGTCCAGCAGCACGACCGTGCCACGGTGAAACAGGACGCCCAGGATCTCCCACGGCCCCATCATCCAGCCGATGTCGGTGACCCAGAACATCGTCTCGCCGGGCCGCAGGTCGAGGTGGTAGCCGACCTCCTTGGCGGTGGCGAGCTGCACGCCGGCGTGGGTGTGGACCGCGCCCTTGGGGGCGCCGGTCGTGCCCGGCGTGTGCAGGATCAGCGCGCGCGCCGAGGCGTCGAGCGGCACGGTCGCACGAGGCGACGCGGCCTGCTCGGCGCTCTCCCAGGAGACGACCCGGTCCCGGTCGCCCGGGCCCGCGAGGCCAAGCCGGCGCAGCACGACGATCTGCCGCACGGTTCCGGAGAGGCCTGCGGCGTGCTCAGCCGCCGGCTGCAGCGCGACGTTCTTCCCGCGCCGCCGCGTCCCGTCCGCGGTGAGCAGGACCGTCGCCCGGGCGTCGGCCAGCCGGGCCGCCGCCGCCTCCGGCCCGAGGCCGGTGAAGACCGGCACCGCCACCGCCCCGAGCGAGAGGCAGGCCAGCAGCGCGACGACCGCCTCGGCCCCGGTCGGCAGGTAGAGCCCGACCGCGTCTCCAGCGACGACTCCCAACCCCGCCAGGGCGCCGGCGAAGCGCTGGACCCGAGCCTGCAGCTCGCGGTAGGTGAGGCGGGTCACGCCGCCGGCGTCGTCCTCGGCGATCACGGCGACCTGCTCGCCGCAGCCCGCCAGGACGTGCCGGTCGAGCGCGTTGTGCACGAGGTTGAGCCGCCCGCCCAGGAACCACTCGGTCCACGGCAGGCCGCGCGAGCTATCCCGCAGCGCGTCCCAGCGCCGGAACCACTCGATCCCGAGATCGTCGACGATCGCGGGGTAGAACCACTCCGGGTCGGCCGCGGTGCGCTGCCGCAGCTCGTCCGCCGTCGCGATCCCGTGGCGGTCCATCAGCCGCGCCACGTGCGAGTGCGACAGGTCGTCGAGCCGCGGCTCCCAGACGTGGTTCGACCGCGTCACAGGTGCGGGGCCCAGCTCAGGTTGTAGCCGCTGTCCTCGATCGCGCGGGCGTTGTCGGTCGGCATCAGCGCCTTGAAGGTGTCGAGCATCACCGCCAGCTCGCTGGTCTCGGTCGTCCCGATCGAGGCCTCGTAGGTCCCGGGGTGCGGCCCGTGCGGCATCCCCATCGGATGCAGCGAGATCGAGCCCGGCTCGATCCCCTTGCGGCTCGTGAAGTTCCCCTCGACGTAGTAGATCACCTCGTCGCAGTGGACCGAGGAGTGCGGGTAGGGGCAGGGGATCGCCTGCGGGTGGAAGTCGGTCTTGCGCGGCACGAACGAGCAGACGATGAAGCCGCCCCCGGCGAAGGTCAGGTGGATCGTCGGCGGGAGGTGGACCAGGCCGGTGCGCGGCTGGTAGTTGCGGATGTTGAAGGCGAACGGCCACATCATCCCGTCCCAGCCGACCACGTTGAACGGGTCGGAGCCCAGCGTGAAGGCGGTCAGGCGCCCGTGCCGCTGGGCGATCAGGCGGGTCGGCGCGCCCAGCGATTCGGGGCCGCCGGCGGGCCACTCCGGGCCGCGGAAGTCGCGGTGGCAGTATGGCGCGTCCATCGTGAGCTGGCCGTGGGCGTTGCGGAACTGCTTCGGCAGGTCGATGTAGCTGCGCCCTTCCATCACGAACATCGAGCACGGGCTGTCGAGCCGCCAGCGGTAGGGAAGCGCGCGCGGGACGTAGACGTAGTCTCCCGGGCCGAAGCGCACGACGCCCAGCGGCGTCTCGAGCCGGCCGGAGCCGCGGTGCACGAAGGTCAGCTCGTCGCCGTCGCCGTTGGCGACCACCGTCTCATCGTCGCGGTCGGCGTGGACCATGTAGACGGCGACGTCGGCGTTCTCCAGCAGCAGCCTGCGGCCGGTGAACGGCGAGCCGCCCGGCGCCTGGCGGGAACTGACGAAGTGGCGGCGGCGCAGCGGACCGTCCCAGCCCGACGCCGCGATCCCCAGGTGGGCGCCCAGGTCCTCGTCCGTCGCGACCCAGTGCGGCGGCTCGCGGTGGTACATGATCGTGTAGGCGCCGTCGAACCCCTGGCGCGTGAAGCAGTGCTCGAACGCCAGCTTCCCGCCGGGCTTGAAGACGATGTGGTTCTTCGACGGGACCTCGCCCAGTTGCATCCGGTGGATCATCGCGTGCCTCCTCAGGATCCGGCGCCGGCGTCCAGCTGCGTCGGCGGGGAGGCCACCACCCCGCGCGCCAACTGGTCGCGCTCGATCGCCTCGAACAGCGCGCGGAAGTTCCCCTCGCCGAAGCTCCGGGACCCGCAGCGCTGGATCACCTCGTAGAAGAACGGGCCGGCGTGCAGGTCGTCGTACAGCACGCCCCCCTCGACCATGAAGATCTGCAGCAGGTAGCGGTCGTCCGCGCCGTCGACCAGGATCCCCAGCCGGCGCAGCGTGTCGATCTCTTCCTTCAGCGTCCCGACCTTCTGCTGGACCAGCCGCTCCGGCAGCATGTCGTAGTAGGTGGCGGGGGTCTGCAGGAACTCGATCCCGCCGCGCCGCAGCCCGTCCACCGCCGGGATGATCTGCGGGACGTGGAAGGCGATGTGCTGCACCCCGGCGCCGTGGTTCGACTCGACGAAGGTGTAGATCTGGCTGGCCTCGTAGTTGGGCGTGACCGGCTCGTTGTTGGCGAGCTTGATCCCGGACTCCGGGTCCCACATCACGGTCGACGCCAGGCCCGAGCCGAAGTCCTTGCGCTTCGTCACGTCGGCGGTGTGGAAGTGGACCCGCCAGTACTCCTCCATCCCCATCACGTCGCGCAACCAGGCGATGTGCGGCGCGATCGTCAGGAAGTTCGAGGTGACGTGATCGATCACCTGGAAGCCGAAGCGGTTCTGCTGGGTGGGCGTGCCGGCAGCCGGCACGAAGCCGGGCGGCAGCCCCTCCGGCCCGCGCTCGACGAAGCGGAAGCGGACGTCGCCCAGCGAGGTCGCGATCTCGAACCAGCGGTGCGGAGCGCCGGTGTGGTCGGCGGCCTCGAGCGTCCCGGTGCAGAAGGTCGCGCCGCGCGCGGCCAGCGTCTGCCGCGCCGCGTCGAGATCCCGCACCCGCAGCGCCATGACCGCCACGCCGTCGGGGTGGCGCCGCAGCCAGCGCTCGGCGCGCCCCTGCCGCTCGGTCGGCGTCGGCGGCGGCCCGGTCGTCCAGCCGGCCGGCCTCGGGGACGTCCATCATGCGGGTGTAGAAGCGCTGGCTGCGCTCGAGGTCGTGGACGATGAACTCGTAATGGTCCCATCCGATGATGCCGAGGTTCTTCGGCGCGTCGGGGATAGTCGACATGAGGGTCTCCGGCCCGGGAAGAGGGTCCTGACGGGGCGTGAGGCGGGCATGTTATCCGGGTCCGGGACCGGGGGCGAGACGCCCGGCGGGGGGGCCGCCGGGCGCGGGCTTGACGGCTAACGAGCGGGTACGCCCGTTCCGGTCAGCGCTCGGCCCTCATCTTCTCGACGAAGGCCGACATCCGGTCGAAGGCCTCCGCGATCGAGGAGACCTCGAACAGGAAAGGCTGGTAGGTCGTGATCGGGTAGACGATCTGCCGCACCACCTCCGGGTCGAATTTCCGGATCTCCGCCTTCCCGGACAGCGCGTTCTCCAGCTCGCCGAAGCTCGAGAGCAGGCCGGCGCCGTACGCGCGCAGCTCCCCCGACTGGCGCACGACGCCGAACTCCACCGTGTACCAGTAGAGCCGGCCCAGTTGGTCGATCTCGGCGTCGCTCGCCCCGACCGCGGCCTCCCCGAACTTCTGGGTCAGGTTCGAGAAGTCGCGGTTGGCCAGCATCGGGATGTGGCCGAGCATCTCGTGGCAGATGTCCGGCTCGGGCGTGTAGTACGGCGTGCTGTGGTGCCGGATGTACTGCGTGCAGGGGAAGATCCGGCGCGAGAGCGCGCCCAGGAAGTCGCGCGAGCTGACCAGCCCGGCCACGGGAGAGACCGAGAAGCCGGTCTTCTGGCGCAGGAAGGCGTGCAGGTCGGCCTGTTGCGGGATCTGGTCCTCGCGGTAGCCGATCTCCTCGAAGACCTCGTTGAACTCGCGGCAGGCGTGCGTCGGGAAGAACTTGCGCAGCTCGCGCAGGACCCGATCTCGTCGCGCCGGGCGCGGTAGACCGGGTCGTTGAAGCCCGGGTGATCGGCGTCGAGCTGGATGAGCGAGGTGTCCATCGTGGCCTCCGCTGGCTTCGGTCTTCCCGGGCTCAGGGCCCGTAGATCATCGTGGCGATCCGCTCCAGCCCGGCGACGTCGGCCTCGCCGAACGCCGCGAGCTGCTCGCTGTCGACGTCGAGCACGCCGACGATCCGGCCCGCGCCGTCGCGCAGCGGCACGACGACCTCGCTCTGCGAGCGCGCGTCGCAGGCGATGTGGCCGGGGAACTCGTGGACGTTGGGGACCAGCACCGGCGCGCCGCGCCGGGCCGCGGCCCAGCAGACCCCCTTCTCGCGCTCCAGCACCTGGCAGGCGAGGGGGCCCTGGTAGGGGCCGACGACCAGGTCGCCGTCGACCAGCCGGTAGAACCCGGTCCAGAAGAAGTGCGGCATCTTGTGGTGGAGCAGGGCGACGGCGGTCGCCATCCGGGCCGTCGGGTCGGCGGTCTTCTCGAAAAGGTCGGCAAGCTGGACCGCGACCCGGTCGTAGCGCGCGGCGCGTTCGCTGGCGTGGGTCGTCGACATCGCGGCTGAAGCCTCCCTTCCGGCCCCCGCCTGCGCCGGGGGTGCGCTAAATTGACGCCACCCCCGCGGCCCGTCAAGCGGTTCCGCGGCCGGAGGACCTGCGATGGCGGACGGCTCCCACTTCGACCTGGACGGCTACGCCGGCTACAGGAAGGCGATGAACGAGAAGATCCTGGAGAGCGGGCACCTGGGGATCAAGCGCTTTTTCAACCTCGACACCCAGGCCTACGCCGACGGCGCCCTGCCCGCGCGCACCAAGGAGCTGCTCGGCCTGGTCGCCTCGGCGGTGCTGCGCTGCAACGACTGCATCGACTACCACCTGATCCAGTGCGCGAAGCACGGCGTCACGGACGAGGAGCTGCTCGAGGCGCTGAACGTCGCGCTGGTCGTCGGCGGCTCGATCGTGATTCCGCACCTGCGCCACGCCGCCGACACGCTCTCGCAGCTGCGCGCGGCGCAGAAGTCGGGGCGTGACCTGGGGGAGTTCGCGTAGCGGCGGCTGCGATCCGACCGGGAGTCAGAATCGCGCGGCCCGCCCCGTCCGCGAGAAGCCTCGTCAAACGGGCGGCTTACCCGGCCAGAAATCGGATTTCACCCCGTTGAGATGACGTCTCAACGAGCGTAGCGTGACCTCGTGAGACGGGCCCCGGTCCGCCGCCCGGGAGCAGCCGGTGGAACCCCGCGAACGCGAGCGCCGCCTTCAGGAATTCGTGGCCCGCTGCCGCGCGGAGGGGCTGCCGCTGACGGTGCAGCGCCGCGCGATCCTCGAGGCCGTGCTGGCGCACGACGACCACCCGACGATCGACGAGGTCCTGGCGCTGGCGCGGCGCCGCGCGCCGGGCGTCTCGCGCGCCACGGTGCACCCGCACGCTGGAGACGCTGGTCGAGTTCGGACTGCTCGAGAAAGCCGGCGTCCCGGGGCGCGCCACGCGCTACGACACCCACCTGGCGATCCACCACCACCTGGTCTGCGACGGGTGCGACACCGTGCTCGACTTCGCCGAGCCGGCGCTCGACGCCCTGCCGATGCCCGATACCTCGCGCCTCGGGTTCGAAGTGCGCGATTTCGTCGTCCAGTTCCGGGGGCTGTGCCGGGCCTGCCGCGCCGGGAAGTCCGGGCGCGGCGGCGCCCCGCGCGCGGCCCGGCCTGTGGCGCAAAAGGAGGTGACGCGATGCGGATCGAAAGGCAAGCGGCGCTCGTCGTCCTCGGGGCGCTGATCGCCGCGCTCCCGGCGCTGGCCGCCGGGGCGGCGGGCGGTGGCCCGGCGCTGGGGCTGCCCCCCGTGCCGGTGCCGGCGCACAACCCGCAGACCGAGGCCAAGGTTGCGCTGGGCAAGAAGCTGTTTCACGACAAGCGCTTCAGCTCGACCGGGGAGGTCGCGTGCGCCAACTGCCACGACGCGACCAAGGCCTTCACGGACAGCCCGCTCGCGGTCTCCGAGGGGATCCGGAAGCTCAACGGGACCCGCAACGCGCCGACCGTGATCAACGCGGCCTACATGAAGACCCAGTTCTGGGACGGGCGCTCGCCCGACCTCGAGGACCAGGCGCTCCACCCGTTCCTCAACCCGGTCGAGATGGGGCTGAAGAACCACGATCCGATCCTGAAGATCGTACGCAAGGACAAGGACTACGCCGGGGCCTTCCAGGAGGTGTTCGGCAAGCGCGGCGACGCGATCACCATGAAGGAGGTCACGCAGGCGATCGCGGCCTTCGAGCGCACGATCGTCTCCGGGAACTCGCCTTTCGATCGCTGGCACTTCGGCGGCGAGGCGAACGCGCTGACCGAGTCCCAGAAGCGCGGCTTCGACCTGTTCGTCAACAAGGGGCGCTGCGTCTCGTGCCACCGGGTCGAGCAGACCCAGGCGGTCTTCACCGACGGCCGCTTCCACAACGTCGGCGTCGGGATCAACGCGATCCAGGACGACGCCCCCGGCCTGGCGAAGGAGTTCCTCAAGGCCCAGGCCACGCTCGCCGAGGTCGACGTCAGGGTGCTGAGCGACAAGCGGACCTCGGAGCTGGGCCGCTTCGCGGTCTCGCGCGGGTTCGACGACCTGGGCTCGTTCAAGACCCCGACCCTGCGCAACATCGCGGTCACCGCGCCCTACATGCACGACGGCAGCCTCAAGACGCTGCGCGAGGTGATCGTCCACTACAACAACGGCGGCGTGACGAAGGCCGGGGAGCGGGTCAACGACTTCCTGAGCGGCGGGATCCGGCCGCTCGAGCTGACGGACCCCGAGATCGACGACCTGGTGGCCTTCATGGAGGCGCTGACCAGCCCCGAGTTCGCGCCCGCCCCCGCCGCTGCCGCGGCGGGGAAGTGACGGGAAGGAGGCCCGCATGACCGATCGCACCCCCGGCGTGGAACGGCGCGCCTTCCTGAAGACGGCCGGCGCGGCCGCCGCCGCCAGCACCCTGCCGCTGAGCCTGGTCGAGCTGGCCTTCGGCGACCCGGCCCAGGACTTCACCTTCGCCTACATCTCCGATGCCCACATCCAGCACATCGCCGGCACGCGCTTCGTGCGCAACTGGGACCGCGGCCTGATCCGGGCTGTGGCCGAGACCAACCTGCTGACGCCCGCGCCCGACTTCGTGATGTTCGGCGGCGACCTGGCCCAACTGGGCACCAAGCCCGAGCTGGACCACGGCGCCGAGATGCTGTCGAAACTCAACTCCAAGCTCCACTGCGTGATGGGCGAGCACGACTACTACCTGGACCTGGGCGAGTACTGGTCCAAGCTGTACGGCCCCCACTACTACAGCTTCGACCACAAGGGGGTCCACTTCGTCGTGCTCAACAGCGTCCTCACGACCGACGAGTGGACCTTCAAGCGCTGGCCGACCGCAGAGCAGCGGATGCTCGAGATGGCCGGGCTCGACAACCCGAACGGTTCGCCGTTCATGGTCGGCGAGAAGCAGCGGGCCTGGCTGGCCGAGGACCTGGCCAAGGTCGACAAGAACACGCCACTGGTCGTCTTCTCGCACTCCCCGATCCAGAAGATCTACAAGGGCTGGAACTTCTGGACCGACGATGCGGAGCAGGTCCAGGCGCTGCTCCGGCCGTTCAAGACCCCGACCGTGATCTACGGCCACGTCCACCAGATCCAGTACAACCAGATCGACAACATCACCTTC
>JALOKP010000205.1 GCA_025456425.1 Acidobacteriota bacterium
CATAGACTATGAGGTTGATAGGCCGGAGGTGTAAGCGAGGTGACTCGTTGAGCTAACCGGTACTAATCGGTCGTGCGGCTTGACCATACCTACTTTCACGGATTCCCACGCGCTCTGGAAGTGCGAGCCCATATGGGGGGTGGCGTCCACCCGGACGCCGCCCCCCGACCTTACCTCCGCCGACGCGAGTCCGCGGAGCAGCGAACCATCCGGATTGTCGAATTCAAACGATGAAGACGATCGCCGCCGGCCCCAGGGCCGGCTCTTTTTTTGGTCCTGCGGGGAATAGGCCGCAATTCCCGGCGCAGCCCCTGTTCAACTCCACTGCCCTTCCGCCTTATGATATGCCGCTACGGAACGAACCGCCCCGTCGGTCCCGTCCGCGATGACGGACGAGGGTGAGGGTTGACATGATGAGCAGGACACGGGTGAAGCTCGTCGGCGCCGCGGCGATTGCGCTGCTGGCCGTTTTCGGGGCGAACGCAGAGGAGACGAAGGGCCGGTGGCGCTTCGAGGTGGCGGTCGGCGGGTATTCGCCGGTCGACACGATCCCGTCCGCCGCGGCCAATGTCGAAACCGGGTACAACGACGCGGGGCAACTCGTGAACGTCTTCGATCCGCGCCCGGACGAGTTCGGCGTCTACGCCGCCGGAAACTCCGGCGGGCCGCGGATCGACCTGCGCGCGTCGTACGGCATCGCGTCGTTCGACGGCGTCGAACTCGTGCTGAGTGGAGGAATCGGGTTCTTCCAGTCGAAGATCGAGGACCTCGAATTCTCCTACTCGTTCGACCGGCTCGACCCGGACTACATCATTCAGGTGCCGCCGGAATTCCCGGGCGGGGATCCCCGCAAGCTCTGGGTCCCCGGCTGCGAGAGCCTGGCTCCGAGCGACCAGGATCCGGGCGTCAACTGCCGGTTCTTCTACGGCGACATCGGCGGCGACCAGTTCAACTCGTCCGCCAACGAAACCTGGAGGACCGAGCTGATCGATCCCGGGACCCTGAATGTCTACCCGGTGTCGATCGACGTACTGGCCCGGTTCCGCCCGACGAAGCGATTCAACCCCTACATCGGCGCGGGGCTTGGCTACTACATCGTGACGCAGCAGTCGTCGGAGCGCTGGCGCGAGATCCAGGACCAGCTCGATGCGAGCTTCGTCAGCTACGTCCAGAAGGTGCCGGGCTCGCTCGAGCTGCGCGAACTCGAGGAGAACAGCCCCGACGGCGGCGCGACCGACCTCGAGCGGCCCGAGATCGACTCCCCGGACACCCTCTTCGCACAGCTGCGCGGCGGGGCCGAGTGGCAGTGGCGCCAGAAGACCGCGTTCTTCTTCGAGGCCATGTTCGCCTGGGCGCAGGACAACGTGGAGATCACGGTGGATGGCCGTCCGGAATGGGGCCGCGCGACGCCGACGGTGCTGTTTCGCGACCCGTTCGACTCCGACGCCTTCCCGTACGGCGGGCTGCCGGCCTACATCACTCAGGGCGGGATCAAGAAGAAGATCGTCGACGAGAACGGGCAGCTGATCGGCAAGGGCCCCTGGCCGGGTGAGTACTACCTGAACGGCGGGACCCTGGACTACGGCGGCTGGTCCTTCTCCTTCGGGGTCCGCTTCACGATGTGACTTGACAGGCCCGCAGGGCCGTGAGATCATCTTTGGACTTGAGGACAAGAATTTCCCGGTGACCATAGCGAAGGGGCCACACCCGTTCCCATCCCGAACACGGTAGTTAAGCCCTTCAGCGCCGATGGTACTGCGCGTTCGGGCGGGGGTTTTTCTTTTTCGGCCCGTCCACGGTCCGCGTTCCGCTGCGAAACCCCGCCCTGCCCCGCGCACCCCCGCCCGGCCGCGCCAAGGGGTGGGATGTCCGCGTGATAAAATCAACAGGTTAGGGAGGTTCCGATGTCCGGCCACTCCAAGTGGGCCAACATCAAGCACCGCAAGGGGGCGCAGGATGCCCGGCGGGCGAAGCTCTTCACCAGGATCGGCCGGGAGATCCAGACCGCGGCCCGGGAAGGGGGCGGGGACCCGGCTGCGAACGCCCGGCTGCGCGCGGCGATGGTAGCCGCGCGGGCGGTCAACATGCCCGGGGAGAACATCGAGCGGGCGGTCAAGCGGGGGACCGGAGAGATCGAAGGGGTCCACTACGAGGAAGTCGTTTACGAGGGGTTCGGCCCCGGCGGCGTTGCGGTCCTGGTCCAGGCCCTGACCGACAACCGCAACCGGACCACGTCGGAGATGCGCTTCCTCTTCACCCGGAACGGGGGCGATCTCGGCGGAGCCGGAAGCGTGGCGTGGATGTTCGAGCGCCGCGGCTACCTGGAGATCGCGCGCGACGCGGTCTCCGAGGACGCGCTGACCGAGGCGGTGATCGAGGCCGGGGGCGACGACCTGCGCGTCGGGGAGGAGTCCTACGAGGTCTACACCGCGCCCGGGGCCTTCCACGCCGTGCGCGACGCGCTCGAGAAGGCCGGTCTGAAGCCGTCGAATGCCGAACTGGCGATGATCCCTCAGAACCCTGTCGCGGTGGATCCGGCCCGCCGGGGCCAGCTGCTCGCGCTGCTCGAGTCGCTCGACGACCACGACGATGTCCAGCAGGTCGCCGCGAACTGCGAGCTCTGACGGCCCGCGGACGACGAAGGGGGACGCGGCGCCGTGATCGCGATGAAGGTCCTGGGGCTCGATCCGGGCTCGCGCATCGCGGGCTTCGCGCTCGTGACGTTCTCCGGCGGACGGGTTCAGGAGCTCGAGCTCGGGGCCTGGAACGTCGGCGCCGCCGGCAGCCGGTCGCGCTCGCTCGGGGCGCTGCTCGCCGCGATCGAGGGCTGGCTGGGGGAGCGGCGGCCGGACGTCGCCGCCGTCGAATCGCCCTTCCTGCACCGCAACGCGCGCTCGGCGCTCGCCCTGGCGGAAGCCCGCGGCGTGCTGCTGGCGGCGCTCGGCGCGGCCGGCATCGAGGTGGCGGAGTACGCCCCGGCGGCGGTCAAGAAGACGATCTGCGGCGACGGGAACGCGGACAAGGAGCGGGTCCGGGCGCTGCTCTCCCGGAGCGTGCCCGGGCTCGAGCGGTTCCCGGTCGCGGACGCCGGGCTCGACGCGACCGACGCCCTGGCGGTCGCCGTCTGCCACTGCGTGCACGCGCGCTTCGACGCGCGCGTCCCGGGGACGGTCCGTTGATCGGGCACCTCTCGGGCACGCTGCGGCGGAAGGCGATGCCGCAGGTGATCGTCGACGCCGGCGGCGTCGGCTACGAGCTGACCGTCTCGCTCGCCACGCTCGAGCAGCTCCCGCCGGAGGGGCGTCCCGTGGCGCTGGAGGTCCTGACGCTCTGGCGCAACGAGAGCCTCCAGCTCTTCGGCTTCACCACGCCCGACGAGAAGGCCCTGTTCGGGATCCTGACGGCCGTGCCCGGGATCGGCCCGCGCCTGGGGATGGCCCTGCTGTCCTCGCTCTCGGTCGGCGAGCTGGTCAGCGCCGTGCGCCACGAGCGCGCCGCGACCCTGCAGGCCGTCCCCGGGATCGGCAGGAAGACGGCCGAGCGGCTGATCCTCGAGCTGCGCGACCGCCTGAAGGACTGGCGCGCGGACGCGCCCGGCGCGCCGGCCGCGTCGCCGGCGGGGGCCGCCGGAGTGCTCGAGCGCGACGCCGCGAGCGCGCTCGAGAACCTCGGCTACCGGCCGGCCGAGGTCCAGGCGGCGCTGGCGCGCGTCGCGGCCGGCGGAACGTCACTCGACCTTGCGGCCCTGGTCCGCGCGGCGCTGCGCGAGCTCGGGGCCCGCCCGTGAGCGGCCCCGCCCCGGACCGCGACGTGCTGACGCCGCTCGCGTCGGGCGAGGACCTGCGCCACGAGGCGAGCCTGCGCCCGCGCACGCTCCCCGAGTTCGTCGGGCAGGGGAGGGTGGTCGACAACCTCGCGGTCTTCCTCGAGGCGGCGCGGCGCCGCGGCAAGCCGCCCGACCACGTCCTGCTGGCGGGCCCTCCGGGACTCGGCAAGACCAGCCTCGCCCACATCATCGCGGCCGAGCTGGGGAGCCGACTGCACATGACCTCGGGCCCGGCGATCGAGCGTCCGGGCGACCTCGCGGCGCTGCTCACCCACCTCGAGCCGGGCGACGTGCTGTTCGTCGACGAGATCCACCGCCTCGGCACGATCGTCGAGGAGGTGCTCTACCCGGCGATGGAGGATTTCGGGCTCGACCTGACGATCGGCCAGGGCCCCGGCGCGCGCTCGGTCCGGATCGATCTCCCGCCGTTCACGCTGGTCGGCGCGACGACCCGTTCCGGGCTGCTCAGCGCGCCGCTGCGCGACCGTTTCGGGATCGTCGAGCGGCTGGAGTTCTATCCGCCCGTCGACCTGCAGACGATCGTGCAGCGGGCCACGGGGCGGCTCGGCGTGCGCGTCGACGACGACGCGGCGGCCGAGATCGCCACGCGCGGCCGCGGCACGCCGCGCGTGGCGCTCCGCCTGCTGCGCCGGATCCGCGACTTTGCCGACGTCGAGACGGGCGGGCACGTCGACCTCGCGCTGGCGCGGCGCGCGCTCGAGCGGCTGGGGGTCGACGGCCTCGGCCTGGATGGGCTCGACCGCCGGCTACTGGCGCTGATCGTCGAGAACTACGGCGGCGGGCCGGTCGGGCTGGGGACGCTGGCCGCCGCGCTGGGCGAGGAGCCGGACACGCTCGAGGAGGTCTCCGAGCCCTTCCTGATCCAGATCGGCCTGCTCGAGCGCACGCCGCGCGGGCGCTGCGCCACCGAGCGCGCGCGGCGGCACCTCGGGTTCGAGCCGGGGCGCGGGCCGTCCCTCTTTCCGTGAGCGAGGCGAGCGTGAGCGACATCCGCCGGCTGGGCCGCCTGGTGCTGCAGTACCGCACGACCCTGCTCGCGGCGGCGGTGGCCTCGCTGTTCGCTTCGCTGCTGCTGGCCGGTGCGGTGGGGCTGCTCAAGCCGCTGTTCCAGGAGCTGGGCGGCGGCACGGCGGGGGTGGCTGCGGCGGCGCCGGCGCTCCCCTCCAGCCCGGAGTCGCTGGTTCCGGAGTGGGCGGGTGCGCTGCGGGCCCGGGCCGAGGCGGCGCTCGAGCCGGTCCGGGACTGGCTGTTCGCCAAGGGCTACCTGCGGATCCCCTTTGCGATCGCGGTCCTCTACCTGCTCAAGTGCCTGCTGGACTTCTTCGCCACCTACAGCATGCAGCGGGTCGGGCTGCGCATCGTCGCCGACCTGCGGCAGCAGCTCTACGCCAAGGCGCTGTCGCAGTCCGACGAGTTCTACCGCGACCACGGCGTGGCCGAGATGCAGTCGCGCGTGATGAGCGACGTGACCCGGCTGCAGGCGATCGTCGGGCAGAACCTCGGGCAGGCGATGCAGTCGATCCCGCTCGTGATCGTGATGCTGGCGGTGTCGTTCGTCGGCTCGTGGCAGATCGCGCTGGTCACGCTGGTCACGATCCCGGTCTTCGGCTACGGCGCGGCCCGCTTCGGCAAGCGGGTCAAGACCGCGACCCGCCGCAGCCAGGAGCAGGCGGCCCGGCTCTCCTCGCTGATCGCCGAGACCCTGATCGCGCGCCGGGTGGTCCAGGCCTTCGGCGGCGTCGGGCACGAGCTGGCGCGCTTCGGGACGGCGCTCAAGGCGATGCTGCGCCAGGACCTGAAGGTGGCGCGGGTGCTGGCCCTCAC
>JALOKP010000096.1 GCA_025456425.1 Acidobacteriota bacterium
TGCCCCGAGGAGATCGCGTTCCACATGGGGTTCATCGACCGGACCGGCCTGCGGCGCGCGGCCGAGCGGCTGGGCAAGTCGGCCTACGCGCAGTACCTCCTCCGCGTGCTGGACGAGGCGGAGAGCTGAGACGATGCGGGTCCTGCCGACCGAACTCCCGGGCGTGCTGCTGGTCGAGCCGACCGTGGTCTCCGACGCGCGCGGCTTCTTCGTCGAGTCCTGGCAGCGCGACCGCTTCGCCGCGGCCGGGATCGCGGGACCGTTCGTGCAGGACAACCACTCGCGGTCGGCGCCGTGGACGCTGCGGGGTCTGCACGCGCAGCTCCGGCAGCCGCAGGGGAAGCTGGTCCGCGCGGTGGAAGGGGAGATCTTCGACGTCGCGGTCGACATCCGCCGCGGCTCGCCCACCTTCGGGCGCTGGGCCGGCGCTCTGCTGTCGGCGGAGAACTTCCGCCAGCTCTGGGTACCGCCCGGCTTCGCGCACGGCTTCCTGGTGACGCGCGGGCCCGCCCAGGTGCTCTACAAGGCGACCGACTTCTACGCCCGCGAGGACGAGATCGCGATCGCCTGGAGCGACCCCGCGATCGGGATCGCCTGGCCGCTGCCGGCCGGGGTGGAGCCGGTCGTCTCGGAGAAGGACCGGACGGCCCCGGCGCTGGCGGAGCTGGCGGGCCGGCTGCCGGTCTATCCGGCGGCGGCGGCGGAGTAAGCCCCGTAGGTCAGGGGACGGCGCGTTCTCGGAATGAGAGGCCGGCGGGCGCGAACGGCTCTCAGGCTGAGAAGCGGGGCGCGGGGCAGTCGAGCGAGGCTCACGCTAAGTCGTTGATGATATTGAAAATAGCCAAAGGGCACGGCTTGGCACGGGTGTTGCTCTTAGGAGAGGCATCAGCTTCGTAGGTCTCGGCCAGCGGACCCCGCTGGCCTCCTTTTTTTTCAGGGGTCGAGCGACCTGAAAGGCCGGACTGTTACAATCTGCATGATCGTGTAGATTGGATCATTGCGGAGGCCCCATGGCGCTGAACATCCGCCACCCCGAGACGGAGCAGCTCGCCGAGCAGCTCGCCGCCCTGACCGGGGAGACGAAGACGGAGGCGGTGCGCCGCGCACTGCAGGACCGGCTGGAGCGGCTGCGCCGTGGTCGCACCCGGCGCGCCTTGGCCGACGAGCTCGACGAGATCGCGCTGCGCTGCGCCCGCCTGCCGGTGCGGGACCACCGCCCGGCCGACGAGATCCTCGGCTACGACGACGACGGGTTGCCGACCTGATGGTCCTCGACACTTCGGCCCTCCTGGCCATCCTGCAGGACGAGCCCGAACGCCGTGCCTTCAATGAGGCGATCGAGGGGGCCGCGTCGCGAGTCCTGTCGGTCGTCAGCTTCGTCGAGGTTTCGATCGTCATGGAGTCCCGCCACGGTGCCGAGGGCGTACGCGAGCTGGACCGCTTCATCGAGCGCGCCGGCATCGAGATCGTCGGCGTCGATCCCGAGCAGGGACGGCGCGCGCGCGATGCTTTCAGTCGCTTCGGCAAGGGCCGGCACCCCGCGGCGCTCAACCTGGGCGATTGCTTCGCGTACGCGCTGGCGCACCAGCGCGACGAGCCCCTGCTCTTCAAGGGGAGCGACTTCTCCCGGACGGACCTCCCGGCCTTGTAACGGCGCCGGGTGCTAACCTTGCCGCGCATGGTCACGGGGGCCTCGGCGCCGCGCCGTCCCGTGACGCGGAGCTCCCGATGGCCCACTGGAACATGAAGCTGCGGCCGTACTACCTGGTGCGCCCCCGGCTGTGGCGCGAACCGCGGCTGCGCATGATCGACGACCGGAGCGTCGTCTCGCGGACCTGGCGGTACGTCTACATCCGCGTCCCCAAGTCCGCGAACAGCAGCGTCATGACCGCGCTGCTCGAGCGTTTCCCGGAGCCCGGGCTGGACCCGGCGCGGCTCGAGCGCGCCAAGCTGGATTCGACGCACTTCCGCGACCTCGGCCCGCTCGACCTGTTCCGGATCCCGCGCTACTTCCACTTCAGCGTCGTCCGCCACCCGTACGGGCGCGTGCTCTCGGCCTACCTCGACAAGTACCAGGAGGGGGACAAGCACCGCGCGATGTACGGCGACCGGGTCGCCTCCTACGACGGCGGGGAAATCACCTTCCGCGCCTTCTGCCGCTACCTCGCCGACGGCGGCGAGGCCGAGAACGCCCACTGGATGCGCCAGTCGCGGATCCTCGACCTGGCCGACCGGATGGACTTCGTCGGAAAGCTGGAGTCGCTCGACGCCGACATGGAGGCGATCTTCGCTCGGATCGGCGGCGCGGGGCCGGACCAGATCCCGCGCGCCGGCCCCCCGGCCACCGCCGCCAGCAAGAAGCTGGCGGAGTACTACGACGCCGAGTGCGCCGCGCTGGTGGATCGCGTGTACCGCGAGGACTTCGAGCGCTTCGGGTACGCGCCCGGGCTGGCGTGAGGGGCGCGGCGAGGTCCGCGGCCGCCCCGTCTACCGTTCGCCCGGCAGCTCGCTGACCTGGGACACGAACAGCTGCCAGCGGGCGCCGCGGTGAACGTACACGTCCAGGAACCGGACCCGGTGCCGGAACGCCTGGTCGCCGTACCGCCCGCCGATGACGCCTAGGCCCATGACCAGGCCCACGTCGCCGACGAGGCGCGTCGTCACCTCGCTGGTCTCGTAGGTGAGGAGTTGCACGCCGCCGGGGCCGTAGGCGTCGAGCATCATCGCGCGATCGTGTGCGGCACCGTCCGGGCCGAAGCCACGGTAGTCGTCGGCGAGCAACATCCCGAGCGACACCACGTCGTTCGCGAGGAGCGCTTGACGGAGCGATTCGGCCGCCTCGAGGAGATCTTCGGCGCTGTTCACAGCACTCCTCCGCCAGGGGGGCTCACTGCCTGCGCTGGCTGAAGAGCCACTCCACCAGCGCCGGCTCGGTGTAGACCCACATGAAGACGTTGTGTCCGACGCCCGGGTACTCGGTATAGAGCGGCTTCCCGCCGAGCTCGCGCAGCTCGGCCATCGCCCTGCGCGACACCTCGACCGATTCGATCTGGTCGATCTCGCCGTGGAAGTTCCAGATCGGAACGTCTTTCAGGCTCGGCAGAGTAGCGGGATGGGCGCGGCCACAGACCGGCACCCCCGCGGCGAACAGGTCGGGGCGCTGGGCCAGCACGTGCCAGGTTCCGGCGCCGCCCATCGAGTGGCCGGTGACGTAGATCCGCTTGCGATCGACCGGCAGCTCGGCGACCAGGCTCTCGACGATCTCGATCGCCAGCCGGTCGCGGCCGGGACCCAGCAGGATCTCCGGGAGCTGGCCCTCGCGCAGGCGGACCGGCGGCCAGTTCTCGTTCGACTGCGGCGCCACCACGAAGCAGGGGTGACGGCGCTGGTTTTCCGGAAGCGCCCAGACGAGGCTGCCGAACCCGTTCCCGCGATCGAGCTGGCTGGCGTTGTCCGTGCCCGAGCCGCTCGAGCCGTGAAGGAAAAGAACGAGCGGGTAGCGCCGGCCCGGCTCGATCTTCGGCTTGAAGAGCCGGTACGGCATCGCCTCCCCGCTCGCGTTGCGATAGACCCGGGCTTCGAACGAGGCGGCAAGGGGCGGCGCTTCCTTCTTGAAGCGTTCGATCGGCTCCCAGCGCGCGTCCGAGTTCGGATCACCGGGCAGCAGCTCCGGCGTCTTCTGAGCCAGCGACGGACTCCTTCCCGCGGCCGCCAGCAGTGCGAGCGCGATCATCCCCGTCCCGCTCATGACCGGCCTCCGCTTGCCAGGGTCCTTTCCAGCGAGCGCCAGCACTCCGGGCGCCGGGCTGTTCGGTGCGATGAGCACCTGGCGCCCCGCCATCTCGGCCGCAAGGTCGTCCACCTCGAACGCCACGTGCGCGACTGTTCTCACCAGCTCGGGCAGGGTGCAGTTTGGCCCGTAGCGCATTGACCTGCCCCCCTGAGAGGACACCGGTTCGAGAAGTAGGATAGCCCGCCTCGGAGCGGTCCAGAAAGGGGACAGGAGATGCCTCGTAAGCGGTACAGCCCCGAGCAGATTGTCGCAACACTCCGGCAGGCAGATGTCGAACTGTCCAGTGGCCACGCCACGGCCCAGGTCTCCGCGGTCGAGCACGCGCACACGGCGTTGCACGTGTCCGAGCGGCGGGCGTGCCGGGTGCTGGGGCATCCGCGATCGACGCACCGACACCGGGCCAGCCCGCGAGTGACCAGGGCCGGCTGGTGCGGAATGTCGTGAGCCTCGCGGCGGGCGAGGGACGGAGGCCGGGCCGGCAGCCCGAGGAATGCGAACACCAGGGGTGCAACGGCAGGTCGGGACGTGCAAGTTCAACTGGACAGATGAAGAGCGGCGGCCCGCGAGCCATCCCGCGTGCCGCCGGCCCGTGCTACTGTGGCCCCGCCGCCGGCCAGGTTCGCATCCGCTGCGGGCATGGTCGCCTGCAGCGCCCTGACGAGACCCAGATAGTCGGCACGTTCGTTTCCCGAGGAGAACACGGATGGCGGCAACCGCTTCGTTCAGCCTGGCCGGCCGGGTCGCCTTGATCACCGGCGGCAACGGCGGCATCGGGCGCGGCATCGCGCTGGGATTCGCCGAAGCCGGAGCGGCCGTAGCCATTGTGGGACGCAACGAGGACAAGAACTCACGGGTTCTCGCCGAGTTGCAGGCCACCCGGGCCCCATCCATGGCCGTCGCGGTCGACGTGACCGACCGCGCCGCACTGGAGCCGGCATTCCGGCGGGTCGAAGCCGAACTCGGCCCGGTAGACATTCTGGTCAACAACGCCGGGATCGTCTCCTTGAGCGGCGGGATTCTCCAGGAGACCCCGGAGTCCTGGGACAGCGTAATCGAGACGCAACTGAGCGCCGTGTTCCTGCTGTCGAAGCTCGCCGCAGCGTCGATGTCAACTCGCAAGCACGGCAAGATCATCAACATCGGCAGCATGTACTCCTACTTCGGTTCCGGCCTCGTGCCGTCCTACAGCGCGGCCAAGGGCGCGATCGTCCAGTTGACCAAATCGATGGCGATCGAACTCGCTCCATACGGCATTCAAGTGAACGCGCTCGCCCCCGGCTGGATCGAGACCGACATGACCGCGCCGGTGCGCGGCGAGGCGTTGAAGACCATAGGCGACGAGATCCTGGCCCGTACGCCGGCCGGGCGCTGGGGTCTGCCGCAGGAACTGGCCGGCCCGGCGATCTTCCTGGCCTCATCCGCTTCGGACTTCGTCACCGGCGAGACGATCCGCGTCGATGGGGGCTACGCTATCCGCTGAAGTCACCTGCGTCGCGACCGCGGAACGGGAGGCGATCACCGAAGCGCGCCGCCCGGGGTCCTCGGAAAGCACGCTACAAGGAGCGAGTGCAGCAATGCCTGTCTTTCTTTCGCGTCCCGCCAGGCTCCTGGGCTTGAGCGCTGCCTGCTCGGTACTCATCGCCGGCGCCGCCACAGCCCAGACTCCTCCGTGCCTGACCGCCTCGAAGTTCGGACCGAAGGACCAGGTCGGCAACCTCAACCACGTGACGCCAGCCAAGACGCTGGCTGCCGCGAAGCTCGTGACGAAGGGCAAGGTCTACCGCCTCGGCATCGAGACGAACAAGGACACGCCGGCCTACCCCCCGCGCAGGTTTGCGATCACGATCCTCCAGCCCGGCCAGGCCGGCGGAGCCTCGCTCGGGCCGACCAAGAGCACGTACAACGACGACATCGTCACCGGCTGGAACGGCATCGGATCTCAGATCGACGGTCTCGGCCACGTCGGCATCGACAGTCTGTACTTCAACTGCAACCGCGCCGGCGACTTCGCCCTGGCCGACGGCCTGACGAAGCTCGGCATCGAGAACGTGCCTGCCGTCGCAACACGCGGGATCGTGCTCGACATGGCCGGTTACTTCGGGACCGACCTCGTCAAGGAAGGCACGCCGTTCAATCGCGCCGAGATCGAAGGTGCCATGAAGCGGCAGGGCATCGCGTCCATCGAGAAGGGCGACGTCGTGCTGTTCCATACCGGCTGGCTCAAGCTGCTCGGCAAGGACAATGGTCGATTCGGCTCCGTGGGCCCGGGCCTGGGAATCGAAGGCGCCAAGTACCTCGCCGCGCTCGAGGTGGCCATGGTCGGTGCCGATACCCCGAGCCTCGAGGTGGTCCCGTTCGAGAAGGACGCGGGCGTGTTCGAGGTCCACCAGATCCTCCTGGCGCTCAACGGCATCCACATCCTGGAGAACATGGACACCGCGGAACTCGTCAAGGACCGGGCCTGGGAGTTTCTGTTCACGCTGGGGCCCGCACGCATCACCGGCGCCGTGCAGGCCATCGTCAATCCGGTCGCCGTCAAGTAGTACGGGACAAGGTCAGGAGCGCAGCGGCACAGCTTGGATACCTGCGCCTCAAGGTGAAGTCTGCCAGCGATTCTTCGGACTCCGCGAGTCGCGGGCGGATGAGCGGAACTGCCCGCATTTCATCAGGCGCTCAGGGTAGCGCCGGGGGAGGAGGGGCGGCTGACAGGCGGCCGCAGGTGAGTCCGGGAGCGGAGCCGGCCGGGTGGACCGAGCTCCCACCTGCAGACGGGGCCCGTGCTACCAAGTCCCGGGACACCGCTCCCACGGCGAGGCCGGGCCCCCGTTCGACGGCTACTCGCCGGGGGACTGATCGCCCGTCGGACCGTGAACCGGGGCTGTGCCTCGCCATATCCCCGTCCGCCTTGCTCTTCAACGGGATGCGTTCCGGTGCGGGATACCCGAAGCGCACGCGGACGAGCCCGATTGCCCTCCGTTCCGACCGCCGTCATCGTGCGTGGATGCTCAACCACGCTCTGGCCGTCGCCTGGGCTTTCTTCGCGATCTTCACCGACCGGGCCGACCTGATCCTGGAGAACCTCGCGCTCCACCAGCAGCTCGCTGTCCTCCAACGCAAGCACGCTCGCCATCGTCCAGCCCGAGACCGTCATCTGCTGGCATGGCGAGGGGTTCGGGCGGTACTGGCGCTGGAAGTCGCGGCCCCGGGCTGGACGACCGAGCACAACGGCCGAGATCCGAGCCCTTGTTCGGCGGATGGCCGCCGAAAATCCGACGTGGGGTTGACCTGCCCCCATCCGTTGTACCACCCGCTTGGTTGGGCTGAGACCCTTGCCTCGCGGCGGAGCGGATCGGAGCCCGGTGGCAAGGGCTGGATCGCGCCAGGCGCCGGCGAGCGGTATCCCAGCGCACTGTGCGATCGGCAAGCACGGCAGCATCGCGCTCGTCGAGCGCTGCATCCGGACGCTCAAGGACGAAGGCGTGCGGCGCTGGCTGGCGCTGATCCAGTGGCGCATTGTCGGGCGGGAGTTGGTGCTCTTCGCTGAATGGTACGACGCTCAGCGTCCGCACGCCGGGCTGGCGGGTGCGACGCTCGACGAGATCTACCTCGGGCAGATGCCGGCACACCGTCGTCCACGCTTCGAACTCCGGGCGCAATGGCCTCGCAACGCACGGTGTGTTCGGCCGCAGGCTCCGGTCCGCGGGCGGCCCGGCCCGTCCTTCCCAGGCCAGGGCGGCGCCCGTCAGCGCGCCGTGAGCGATCGAAAGGGCTGGGATCCAGATTGTGGTCGTCGTATCCTCCTAACCTGGCTGCGGCTCTGAGTAAGCTTGCAGTAAGTGGCGCCTCGGCCGCACTACCGAGGAGGGGAGATGGCTCTCGACCACGCGGGTACCCCGGGGCGCCGGACGCCTTCGGGTGCAACGATCCGGCTAGCGGCGGTGCTCGCGCTGGCACCGGCGTTCGGGCTCGCGACGAACGCCGCCGGGGCCACGAGCCCACTCGAGGCGACGGCTTGGCACCTCACCGTCGATCGCGACCGGCTGGCCCTCGCGGGGGTCGGACGGTGGGACCGGCCCGGCGCCGAGTGGATGCTCTTCCTGCAACCGGCCGGGATGTGCCGGATCGATCTGTACGACGCCGGCACGGTGACCGAGACGACGACCCCGCCGTCGCCCTGTGCGGCTCGCGAGTGTGTCCCGTGCACCTGGACCGGAGATCCCAAGGGCAAGCGCGTCACGCTCGCGGTCCCCCTCGCTTCGGCGAGCGGTCTGCTGGAGGCGGCCCTCGTCGAGCAGGCCGCGGCCCAGGGGGTCGACACCGCGGGCATGGTGCTGCAGGTGACCAAGAACGCCTGCGCGGGCGTCGCCGCCAAGGGTCGCCTGACGGTCACCTGGAACGTCGCCGGCAAGGTGACGCTTCCAGCCCTCAGCCCGAAGAGCCGCGCCGCGTCGTGGCAGATGCGTGCCTCGGGCAAGCCGGCGATCGCGCCGCCACCCGCGGTCCGTACCGGCCGGTTCGTAGACCCTCCGACCGGCGGGCTCGGCTACCGCACGGCATCGCAGTCGGGCGTGACCGCGGACGACGGTTCGTTCCAGTACCGCACGGGCGAGACGATCAGCTTCTTCGTCGGCGCCACGACGCTCGGCGCGACGGTTCCGGCCGCCGAGCGGATGACCCCCCTCGACCTGGTCCCGGGCGCGACGCTCCCGGTCAAGCGCGTGGAACTGGAGCGGCTCCGGCGCGAATCGGGGCAGCTGGTGCCGAACCCGAGCCTGCTTCCGTCCTTCGAGCTGGTCAACATCCTGGTGTTGCTCCACTCGCTCGACGCCGACAAGGACTCGTCGAACGGCATTGGGATCCGGGCCGGGATCCCGGCGCTCTTCGCGGGCACCGCCCTCGACCTGCGGCGGTCGATGGTCCCCTTCAGCCGCGACGCCGAACTCCGCCGCCGGCTCTGGCGCGCCTTCGAGCAGGGGCAGGTGGACAGCGCCCGCCTGATCGGCCCGTCCCACGCGCTGGACAGGATCCTCGCGCTGCGCGGTCTCGTGCCGCAGGCCTACTTCACGACCTACGCCGCGTTCGACGGGGCCGACGCCAACCCCGATCCCGACTCGATCTACCGCACCGAGGTCGACTCGCGCGGCTTCGCCGTGTCCGAGAGCGGCGACACCGACGGAGATGGCGACCTCGACTTCGTCGAGCGCGTCGAGTACAACGATTTCGGCGACCGGCTCGCCGACACCTACTACCGGGGAGACGTGCTAGCGCGCCAGACTCTGCGCACGGTCGACATCCACGGGCGCCTGCTCGAGATCTGGACCGATTCCAACGGTGACGGTGGGTTCGACCGCCTGGAGCGACTCGACTACGACGCCGACGGGAACCTCGTCTCCCGCACCAACGACACGGACGGCGACGGCACGCCCAACTTCAGCAGCTTCTGCACCTGGGACGCTGGAGGGAGGCGCACCTCGTGCGCCGCCGACACCGATGGCAACGGGATCCCGGACCAGATCAACAGCTCGATCTACGACGACCGCGGCCGCCTGATCCGCGTCGAGAACGACGGCAACGCCGACGGAGTCCCCGAGAGCACGACCTGGTACGAGAACGACGACACCGGCAACCCGCTGCTGATCCGCGAGGACTGGTCCGGGGACGGGCAGACCGACCGCGTCCTGCGCCTGACCTGGGACGGGTTCGGCAACCTGATTCGCCGGGAGTTCGACATACAGAACGACGGCTTCTTCGAGCAGGTGTCGGCGTACGAGTACGACGACGAGCGTCGCAATCTCCACTCCTGGTCCGACTACGACGGCGACGGCGTCTCGGAGGAGCAGGTCCGCACGACCTTCGTCGTCGACCCCGACGGCAACCTGCTGATGATGGACCAGGACTATGGCGACGACGGGTCGCTCAACCACCGCACTGCCTTCTCCTGGAGCGTCGACGGCCGGCTCCTGCTGACAACGTGGGATACCAACGGCGACGGCCTGACCGACGCCGAGCAGCCGTCGGTCCAGGACCAGGCGACCCTGCTGGGACTGTCGAGTTGGGACTGACCCCCGGACGGGTCCGAGCGTTTTCGGCGGCTTGACCTGCCCCTGTCCCTCGCCACACTGGAGTCCGCGCACTATCGGCGGCTCGCGCGGCTTGAGATGGCAGGCGAGCACGACCGCCGAACGCACGCCCGCGCTCGTCGGCGACGGTCATGCCCAGTGGCTGAGTGCAGGGGCGGCGGTGCGCCTTCCTGCAAGGGCACACGCGGCACGCCGTCGGCTGGAGCGGCTTGTTAGACGGCATCCTCGCTATGCTCGCCCAACGCCGCAAGGGTCTTCCTGGCTGCTGTGGCAAGGGCCTGCCACTCGCTCCGCGCCTGGAACTCGGCAACACTCAAGTGGTTGGGTAGCTGACTCGCGATTTCCGTAGAGATGACCTCGTATCTGGCCAGAGCTACGAGTTCTTGCTGATTGAACTGCTGCCTCAACCATGGAGAATCTGGGACATAGTGATCCTCCCAAATGCAGAACACTTCAGCGGGCACATCCGCAATGGGAACGCTGCCGGCATAGCGCCTCTGCGCGTCCGCCGAAGCAGCCAGACGCAGCGCGTCGATGATGCAGTCACGAATCAGCGGAGGCTCCATGCCCGTCTATCGCTCTGCATCAGCGGCGGCGCGTAGCGCCGTCCGCTGCATGCTGTTGTTAGACGCCCTCACGATCTTGCTGTCCACGAATCGGGTGCTCCTCCACGATCTCCGCGCATTGCCGGATGATGCCCGGGAGGTAGGTCTGGTCAACTGCGAACTCGAACCGGTGCGCCTGGAGCAGGTGGTCCGGCGATAGCTCCACCTGCGCGCGGACGTGCCCAAGGCCGTCGGCCGCCTCAAGAGACACCTTTAGTTCGAGTTCGAGTGGATCCAAGGCCGCCGTGTTGGTCCCCCCACTCAGCATCGCAGCGCACTGGTCTCCGAATCCCGCAATGTCAGTGACCGTGAGAATCGCGCCCTGGGCCCACACACTGGCGCCCGAGGCGCCGCAGTGTGCCGTCACGCGGAGCCAGTTGCCATCGTAGTAATCCTCGGCATCGGGGAACTGGCGCCCGTGTACCCAGAGTTGGAAGCCGGCGACCTTCAGGTCGGGCTCTCCGAGATCCGCGGGCGTCAGTTTCTGGCTCATGGCTCTGTGCGTCTAACGCCCGCGGTCAGCTGCGGGTGCGCATTAGAGTACACCGACCAGCAGAGCCCGGAGCACCCGTCGGCTGGAGCGCGTTGTTGGACGCCCGGCGCTAGGCACCAGCGACCCAGCGCATATTCAGACGACGGCCAGATGTGGCGCAATCACGCAGATAAAGATTGATGAGGGTCTGGTAAGGGACGCCGGAGTCCTGCGCCAGCCGCTTGAAGTACTCAAGCGTCGCCTCCTCGAGACGAATCGTGACCTGGCGCTTGAGGCGCTTGGAATAGGGGTTTCGCTTCGCCTTCGAGAAATCGTATTCTTTCCTCATGATGAACGCCTTTCGGTGTAGGAAGCGCGCTCTCGGGCTGTCGCCTTGCGAGCACTAATGATCCGGATGAGAGAGTCGGAACGACGATACGTGTGACAGACGACCAGGAGACGGAACCGCGAGCTCACGCCGAGCAATACGAAGCGGTCTTCCGTATCCGAACCGTCGGGGTCGTCGTCAAAGAGAGCGAAGTCATCCGTGAAGACGGTCATGGCCTCGTCAAACGAGACCCCATGCTTGCGCTCGTTTGATCCGGCCTTTCGATCGTCCCACGAGAAGACGAGCTTGCCCATACCGATAGTGTAACGACAATGTCAGTACACCGCAAGTGCCCGTGTCGTTACGCGGAGGTGCGGCCAACTAGACTTAGGTGGCTGGATCGAGGTAGAGCACCCTTGCGGCTCTATCTGCCGTAATCCGAACCCGAAGCCCGTTGTCGCCCCGAAGCACCAGCTCGTCTAAGTTCGTCCAGTTGCCCCGCCAGGACCGCTGCTCGCGCAGGGAGGCTGCGTCATTCAGTTCCCGTATTACAACCTGCCAACCGGTTGCGTCTCGCAGCGATAAAGCGAGGTGACTGAGCTTCACCGGTCCACTCAAGATCGCGACCAGAAGTTCCCCGGTCCCTGTAGCGACGGGCAGGCCGTTCATCCGTTCGCTGGGCGCTCGGGGACCATAGCAACTGTTGACTGCTGAGTCTTCATCACAGAGTGAAACGCAGACAACGCCACCGTTCTCCGAGGGGGGAACGCGGACCGAACCGCACGATGTGGTCACCTGGGCGCGTTGCCCTGCACAAGCAGGCAAGAGGATAGCGGCGAGCGCAACGAGTAGCGACTGCATCACCGGCAACCGGACCATTGATGCCTCCTCGTCGCTCCTACGGCGCCATCTAACCGTCGTGTTCAGCTGCGGGCGCGCCCGCGTACCGTCCCGTCGCGATAGCAGCCGGCGCGCCCGTCGGCTGCTACACAGAGTTGGGCCGCGCTAAAGCGAATCTCCCGTCCCGCCGCGAGGTGGACGAGGGCACTCCGTCGCGGCGG
>JALOKP010000014.1 GCA_025456425.1 Acidobacteriota bacterium
TACTCCTCGATCTGCGAGCGCTCCTCGCTCCCCTCGTTGATCGGGATGCAGAACGAGCCGTCGGGCGAGCGCAGGGCGTAGGAGGTGAGGCCGGTCTTGACGCCGCGGATGTCGAAGTAGCGGACCTCGGTGAAGCCGAAGACGTCGCGATAGAACGACGCCCACTGCTGCATCGTCCCCTGGCGGACGTTGTTGGTCAGGTGGTCGATCGCGAGGAACCCCTTGTCGACGACGAGGGCGGGATCGTCGTGCGGCCGGAACTCGGCCAGCCAGGCCGGCGGGTCGCCGGCTTCGACCAGGTGGATCAGCGAGTCGCCGATCCCGTAGACCGCGGGCGCGCCGCCGTAGGCGGGCGGCCCCTCGTACGGCCGCGCTCCGCGCCGGACCGCCTCGTCCAGCGCGGCGGCGGCGTTCTCGACGCGCCAGCCCATCGCCGAGATCGAGGGGCCGTGCAGCGCGCCGAAGCGCTGCGCGAACGAGGCCGGGTCGCGGTCGAGCAGGAAGTGGATCGCGTGCTGGCGGTAGTGCTCGACCGCGCGCGAGCCGTGGCGCCCGAGCCGCGAGAAGCCGAAGGCGCGGAACAGCGCGTCGAGCCGCTCGGGCGCAGGGGAGGCGAACTCGACGAACTCGATGCCGAGCAGGCCGCAGGGGTTCGAGGCGTGCGGGACCATGCGCGAGAGGATACCAAGCGCGCGGAACGGGCAGCTACCCTGGGCCGTCCGGCGGCCCGGCCGGCCGGTCAGTCGCGCTCGACGCCGGCCGGCTCGTACCCGGTCACCGGGATCGGGGCCCGCTCGCGGCCCGGGAGCGGACCAGCCGGCTCCCCGTGCGGGCTCGGGGCGGAGGCGGGCGCCAGCTCCTCGCCGAAGACCGGGTAGGCCCGGCCGACCGGCGAGCTGGCCTCTCGCGGCGGCCGCGGCGGGCCGGCGCCGCGCGGCGCGAGTTCGTCCCGCAGCGCCTGCGGCCGTGCCGCGCCGAGGTAGGCGTTGAACGCGGCGGTCGCCGCGAAGGCCGCGAGGCAGAGCCAGAAGCCGGCGTTCCACGAGACCTGCCCCATTCCCATCGTCGGGCCGGAGACCTGGCTCTCGACCCGCGACTTGGCGAGGAACAGCAGCAGCGCGCCCAGCCCCCCGATCGCCGCCGGCACGGCGCCGGCCGAGCGCCCCCCGAGCAGCGCGGCGCCGAGGCCGGCCGCCGCCGCCAGAGCGGCGGCGATCGCCCACGGGTTCCAGCCGATCGCCTGGGCCTGGGCCGAGCCCATGACCTTCAGCATCGCCGCCTCCTGCTCCTCCTTCGACTTCTCCTCGAAGGCGGAGGCGTCGGACGGGCTCATCGGCAGGGCCGAGGCGTCGAGCGTGGCGCCGAAGGCCAGGTCGAGGCCGCTCAGCGTCGCGACCTCACGCCCCTGGCACGAGAGCGTAGCGAACGGCAGGACGAAGCAGATCAGCGCGATCCCGAAGCCGGCCGGGGTCGCAAAGCGCGCCTTCTGGTCCATCGGAAGGGTCCCCTCCTCGGCGACAATGTAGGTCCCGCCGCCCCGTCCTCCCAGCCGCCCGGGCCGCCTGTAACATGGGGCGCCGGGAGCCCGCCGATGAGACACCTCGCCCTCGACCGCCCGCTCGCGGTCTTCGACCTCGAGACGACCGGGATCGACCCCGCCCGCGACCGCGTGGTCGAGATCGCGGTCCTGCGGGTGGAGCCGGGGGGGGCGGTCCGGACGCTCTCGTCGCTGGTCGACCCGGAGATGCCGATCCCGCCCGAAGCCAGCGCCGTCCACGGGATCACCGACCTCGCGGTGCGGGGCCAGCCGACGCTGGCCGCGCTCGCCCCCGAGATCCTGCGGCACTTCGAGGGGGCCGACCTGGGCGGCTACAACTCGATCAAGTTCGACCTGCCGCTGCTGGCCGCCGACCTGGCGCGGGCCGGCTTCCCGTTCGACACCGCCGGGCGCCGCCACGTCGACGCGATGCGGATCTTCCACGAGATGGAACGGCGCGACCTGGCCGCCGCGCTGCGGTTTTACTGCGGCGAGGAGCTCGACCGCGCGCACTCGGCGCTGGCCGACGCCACCGCCACGCTGTCGATCCTCGACGCGCAGCTGGCCCGCTACGCCGGGCTGCCGCGCGACTTGGACGGCCTGCACCGCTTCTGCCACCCCGACGAAGGGCGCTTCGCCGACGTGACGCGCAAGCTGGAATGGACCGCCGAGGGCGAGCTGGCGCTGGGCTTCGGCAAGCACCGCGGCCGTACGCTGCGCGAGCTGGCGGTGCGCGAGCGCTCCTACCTGGAGTGGATCGCCGGGAGCGACTTCTCACCCGAGGTGAAGGGGATCGTCAGCGAGGCGCTGCGCGGCATCTTCCCGCGCCGGCCGGGCTGAGCGCGGCCGCGGCCCGCGCGCCTCACGCGCGCTCGGCCGCCTCGTTGGCCTCGCGCTGCGAACGGTGTCCGAGCGCGACGTTCTGCGCGACGAGGGCCATCCCCGCCGCGTTGAGCGCCTGCACGAACGGGATCTCTTCGAACGGCAGGACCGACTCGGCAAGCGCGACGACGACCCGCGCCAGGGCCTGATTCTCGCGACGGTGGGCCCGGCCACCCCGGGCCTCGACCTCCAGGTTCAGCGCCAGCCGGCGGGTCAGCAGTTCGCGTTCCTCCGACGCGATCCCGGTCAGGTAGTCGCGGAACTCGTCGGCGTCGACGTCGAAATGGACCCTCGACACGCCGTCGCGGCGCATCCGCGCGGCGAGGAAGGCGTAGGCGGCATCCGAGGCGCAATAGAGTTCCTCGCAGAGCGGGAGCCGCGCCAGCACCTCCGAGCCCAGGACCAGCGCCGGCGTGCGCGGCCAGCGATCCGACGCGTAGGCCGAGAGGTCGGGCTCGCGCGGCCGCGCGGCGAGCGGTTCCTCGCCCAGCAGGTGGCGGTACAGAAGGCACGGGGCCGGGGCCGGCCGGCCGGTGCGCTCGTGCAGATCGAAGCTGTCGGCGACCAGCGCGCGCGCGAACGGCAGGTCGGCCGGCGCGACCGGGACCCCGCCGGCCAGCTCGAGCCCCCGCACCAGTCGGGCCCCGCCGCTGGGGACGAAGAAGACGTCCTTCACCCCCTCGAGGTCGTTCAGCAGCAGGCAGAACGCGGCGCGGTCGCGCCCTGCGCGGAACAGCAGCCCGACCTGCCGCGATCCGGCGCCGTCGACGATCGACGCCCAACCGCGTACCGGGGGCGGACCGGGCGGCGCCGCCGGTGCGATCCCCTCCCGTTCGAGTTCGCGCGCCAGCCGCCGCGCCCGCTCGCCGACCGCGCCGACCGCCGGCAGAACGGCCAGCTCGCGCAACGCGTGCAGCGCGTAGGGGTGACGCGTTGCGGCGGCCTGACCCAGCTCCTCCAGCGCGCGAGCGACGCCGACGCCGGCGTGCAGCGCAGCGGCGGCGACGGCGGGGAGGAACAGCGCAGCCAGCGCGGGATGGCTCCCGGCGGCGATCGAGCCGATCGTCAGCAGCGCGTCGACGTCGGCCGTCCCGTTCAGCGGGCCGGGCCACAGCCCGCGCGCGCCCGCCAGCCGCAGCTCGTGGTCGATCGCCTGCGGCGTGGCCGGGAGGGCCGCCAACTGGCGTCCCACCAGCACGCGGTGCGCGTGCTCCGGGCGGCGGAAGGAGCGGCCGACCTCGTCGGGGTGGACCGGGTCGCCGCAGGCTTCCAGCAGCGGCAGCAGCTCGAGCTTGCGCTCGTCGGACAGTGCCGGGTCGTCGATCGCGGCGCGCAGCGTCGCGAGCGCGGCGTCCGCGCGGGCGGCGCGCAGCTCCCGGGCCGCTCCGGTGCGGCCGAGCAGTGCCTCGAGCGCGCGCCCCGCCTCGGCCCGCAGCCGGCCGTCGGCGTCCCGGGCGGCAAGCCACGCCAGCGCCCCGGCGTGCGCGGCGGCAGCGGCGGGCGCCGCGCCGGCGCGGGCCGCCGCCGCGCGCTCCGGGCGGTGCCCCGCGACGAGGGCCGCGCGCACCGCGAAGACGGAAGCGGGGGGGGAGGGGCGGCGTGCAGCGGGCACCGGGGGTTTCCTCGCGCGCGAGACTAGCACCGCGCGGGACCGGCGCCGGGCGCGACGATCGACTCCCGGAAAGGAAAAGCGCCACGCGGCATGGCCGCGCGGCGCCAGCGGTGCTTCAGGTGAGACGGATCAGAAACGCCAGGCGAGGCCGACCTGCAGCGACAGCGGGTCGACGTCGTAAGTCTCGTTCAGGTTCTTCACGTCCGCGCCCACGAACATGTACTTGAGCGCCGTGTTGAGCGCGAGCCCCGAGTCCGACAGGTTCCAGTCGGCGCCGATCTGGGCACCGTAGCCGAACGCGTTGTCGAGGTCGTCGGACATGAAGTAGTAGCCGACGACCGGGCCGAGGTAGAGGTCGACATAGCTGCGGCCGAAGACGTGGAAGTTGAGCGCCACGCTCAGCGGGATCATCTGGTACTCGCCCGTGATCTGCTTGGTGCTCTTGGACAGGCCGGAGGCGCTGCCCGTGCCGTCGTGGCTGCTGTACGCGGTCGACAGCTCGATGCCCAGCATCTTCATCCGGTACTCGTAGGCCAGATAGAACCCGAATCCCGGGTCCGAGTCGATGTCGAGGTTGACACCGTCGATCTTGTAGGAAGTGTTCCCCTCGACCCACACGTACTGCAGGCCACCGCGGAAGATGTTGCTGGTCTCGTCGGCCATCGCCGGGGCCGCACAGGCGGCAAGCACGACGAGAGCCAGGCTAAGAGCCTTTACTGCACGCATTTCATGATCCTCCAGAGCCGAACCCGGACCGTCCGGGTTTCGATCGACGGGAAGTTATACCCCAACTTTCCGGGGATTGCCGCAAGGGGCCGGGACCGCTGACCCGCCCGGGGGCAACCGTTCACGTCCGACCATGACCCGATCGTGACGGGAGGGGTGTATCAGTGTCTCCAAGGATACCGAACATCCCCCCTCCGTAATGGAGTGCCCCATGAATCGCTGGATGAAGTGGCTGATCGTCATCGGCGCCGCGGCGCTGGTTTTCGAGGTCGTACGCCGGGCGCGCGAGGCCGACTTCCCGTTCGACCTGGACCTGCTCGACGACGTCGATATCGAGGAAATGAGCTAGACCCGCGCCGCGTCCCGGGAGCCGATCCGCGCCGAAGGGGGTCAGCGGGCCCGCACCCGGGCGGCCCCGTCCTCGACCGTCGGCGCGTGGTCGACGATCTTCAGGAACCAGATCGCGTCCAGCAGCCGCTCCACGGGGGGCTGGGCGGCGGCGAGGACCACCGGGTGGCCCGCCTTGCGGGATGAGGCGACCAGCGCGGCCAGGATCCCGATTCCGCAGCTGTCCAGATGGGTAAGCCCGGAGAGGTCGACCACCACCCCGCCCGCCGAGTCCTTGATCGCGAGGCAGGCCCGCTCCTGGAACTCGAAGCAGGCGCTCGTATTGTGGAGCCGGCCGCGCAGGTGAAAGACGCGCACGCCGTCGTCGAGCAGCTCGTCCGTGCAATCGAACCGTTCCGCCGTCATCGTGTTCCGCTCCCGCCGGCGCGCACCGCGCGGCGACGATTCTACGCGAGGCGCCGCGGGGAGGGGCGGCAACCGGACGGCCTGGAGCCAGAGGCGAGGATTGAACTCGCGACCTGCTGATTACGAATCAGCTGCTCTGCCACTGAGCTACTCTGGCCTGGAGCCGCGAAAAAGCGGCGCATCATACCCTTGACCGACGGGCCGCGCCAGACGGGCCGCGCTATCCTCGGCGGGCCGCCGCCAGGAGACCGCTCCCGTGTTCCGCCGCCGCCGCTTCGCCGACCGCTTCGAGAGCCGCCGTTTCTGGACCGACGAGCTGTCGTATGTCGGGCCGGGGCTGGTGCTCGAAGGGACCCTGCGCGCCGACGGCCCGGTCGCGGTGGCCGGCCGGGTCCAGGGCGAGGTCGTCTCCGCCGGCCTGGTCCGGATCCTCCCCGGGGGCGTGGTCAGCGGACCGGTGGAGGGGCTGGCCGCGCTGATCGAGGGGCGCGTCGAGGGCTCGGTCACGGTCCACGAGGCGGCCGAGATCGCCGCGCAGGCGCAGATCATCGGCAACCTCGAGGGCCCGAGCCTGGCGATCGCCGAGGGGGCCTATGTCGCGGGGCGCGTCGACGCGACCTCGCGCCACCCCGTGATCTTCGTCGAGCGGCGCCTGCCGCGGGCGAAGGCCCCGCGTTAGCCGCTCCCGGCTCGATCGCGAGCGCCTCAGTAGGGCCGGTCCCAGGGATCGCTCGGCGGGGCCTCCTTCAGCGCGCGGTCCCAGGCCAGGGGCTCCGCCCGCGCCGCGATCGCCCTCGCGGCCGCGAGCGCGAGGCTCGCGACCTTCGCCGCCTTGGCGGCGTCGAGCGCGGCGGCCGTGTCCCCCGGCGTGTTGTAGTCGCGGTGTGGCCCGGTGAAGAGCATCACCGCGGGGATCTCCCGCTCCGCGAACGAGGTGTCGTCGCTGCGGCCCGGCGGCCGGAGGTAGGGCAGCTTGCGGACCTCCAGGCCGGCCGGCGCCGCGGCCGCCATGAGGACCGCGGGAAGATCGGTCGCGCGCGCGGTATAGGACGCGAGCACGACCCCGGCGTACTCCTCCCGGTCGCCGTTGTTGCGCCCGATCATGTCGAGGTTGATCACCGCCGCGGGCCGGGAGCCGGCGGGCCACGGCGCGGCCACGAACGCGTGCGAGCCGAGCGCGCCCTTCTCCTCCGCGCCGAAGACGGCGAACACGACGGGGCGCGGCAGCCCGCGCCCCGCCGCCGCGTCGGCGCGCAGCGCCTCGGCGATCGCGAGCACGCCGGCGGTGCCGCTCGCATTGTCGTCCGCGCCGGGGTAGACGACGAGCGTGCCGTCGGGGCCCGGATCGGCGCCGATGTGGTCGTAGTGCGCCGAGACGAGGACCGTCTCGTTGGCCCGCGTCGCGTCGGTCCCCGGCAGCACCGCGACGACGTTCTGCTGTTCGAGCGTCTCGGCGCGGTAGCCCGGGAGCGAGAGCCGTGCCGTCGCGCTTCCGAGCGGGCGGGAGGGGCTGCGCCCGACCCCGGCCGCGGCGAGCAGTGCGGCGGGATCGGCGCCGCCGGCGGCGAACAGCCGCGCGGCGAGTTCTTCGCCGACGTACACGACCGGCGGCAGCGGTGCGGCGTCCGGCAGCACGAAGCGGGGGCGCGACTTCTCGCGCTGGTCGCGTCGCCAGCTCTCCTCGATCGGCCGTCCCCCCGGCGGCGCCGCGACCAGCAGCAGCGCGGCCCCGGCCTCGGCGGCGGCCGCGGCCTTGGTGGCGACGAAGGAGTAGCGCGACATCCGCCCCGGCGCGAAGGCCGAGCGGTCGCCCTCGAGCTTCGGTTCACCGGCCCAGACCAGGACCGCGCGCCCCCTGGCGTCGAGCCCGGCGAAGTCGTCGTGCGCCGGAGACGCGGCGCGGATCCCCCAGCCGGCGAAGACGACCGGGAGCGGTGCGGTGGCGCCGTCCGGCGGCGGCGCCAGCAGCTCGACGAAGACCCCGCGCCCCTGCGGAACGGGGGCGGCCGTGCCGATCGCGAGCCCGGCGCCGGTCTGGTCGAACGCCAGCCGCTGGACCGCGAACGACTGCAGGAATGCGCCCTCCGGCCCGGCTCCGGCCAGGCCCAGCCGCGCGAAGCGCTGCGCCACCACGAGCGCCGCGAGGGAGGCCTCGGGCGAGCCGGCCTCGCGCCCGCGCAGCGCGGGGTGGGCCAGCCACTCGACGTCGGCGCGGATCGAGGCCGCGGAGACCGCCTGCGCCGCGGCGGCCGGCAGGGCGAGGGCGGGCAGCGCGGCCAGCGCGGCCCGGACGGCGGTGCGAGCGGAGGCGAGCAGGGCGGACGAAACACGCGGCGAGGACATGTCCGCATCGTAACCCGGGCAGTTAAACTCCGCGCATGCGGACCGTCGGCTGGAACCTCCCCGTCGCCCTGTCGTTCCTCGCGCTCGCCCCCTGCGCCGCAGCGGTTCTCGCGGCCCCTCCGCCCGGCCCGCCGTCGGGCGCATCGCCGCCGCCCGCGGCAGCCGCTGCGGTGCGCGAGCTGGCCTTCGCGAACGGCGCGCTCGCGCTGCTCGTGCCGCGGGCCGGGAGCGGGTCGGTGCTGGTCGCCGTCGCGGTCGGCGCCGGGGCGCAGGACGAGCCGGACGACCGGACCGGGATGTCGCACTTCCTCGAGCACCTGCTGTTCGACGGCTTCGACGGGATGGACGAGCGCGGCGTGACCGAGGCCTTCGAATCGCTCTCTTCCTACGTCAACGCCTTCACCCGCGACCAGGCCACCGTCTACTTCGTGCTCACGCCGAGCGAGGAGTCGCCGCGCGCCGCCGGGCTGCTGGCCGGGATGCTGACGCGCTCGACGATCCCGGAGGCGGCCTTCGAGAAGGAACGGAAGGTCATCCTCGAGGAACTGGCCCGCGAAGCCGCGCAGCCCGCGGTGGTGCGTGACCAGGCGGCCCGTGCCGCGCTCTGGCAGGACAGCGCCTGGGCTCGTTCCGCCGGCGGCACGGCGGCGACCGTCGGCGCCGCGACGCGCGACGAGGTCGTCGCCTTCTGGAAGCGCCACTACGTCCCGGGCGCGATGAAGATCCTCGCGATGGGCGACGCCGACTTCGCGACCCTGGCCGCGATCCTCGCGCCGCTCGAAGCGCTGCCGGCCCCCGTCGCCGAGCCGCGCGGCGGCGCGCCGCGGACCGCGGTCGGGGCCGCGGCCCGGCCGTCGCCCCGCTCTTTCCCGCACTGGGGGACCTGGGTGGCTGCGCCGGCCGGCGACGAGCCGCCGCAGTTGACGGTCGCGATCGTCCCGCCCCCCGGCCCGCCCGGCGGCGCGGCGCTGGAGCTGCTCGCGGAGTGGCTCGGTGACGACGGCGGCCCGGTTTCGCGAGCCGTGGTCGGGCGGGGCGCGACCGAGGTTTCGGCCGGGCGGCTGCCGCGCCGGCCCGACGACGTGCTGGAGATCACCGTCACCGCGGCCGAGGGGCAGGACGCGCAGGAGCTTCTGGCCCGCACGCTCGGCGCGCTCGCGGCGGCGAGCGCCGGGCCGCGCGACGCCGAGTGCGCGCGCCTGGGCGGGGCCTGGCTCTCCCAGCGCGCCCTGACGCGCCAGCGCCTGCACTACACCGCGGTGCTCGACGGCGAGGCCCTGGCCGCAGCGGACTCGCTGGCGGCGGCGATCGATCCGGCGCTGCCGTCCGGGGCCGAGGTTCGCGCGCTGGCGTCATCGCTGCTCACCGGCGCCGCCCCGCGCATGCGCGCGGTCTGGTCCGGCCCGGGCGGGCCCGGCGCCCGCGCCCCGCTCCCCGAACCCGTAGCGCCGCCGCCGGACGGCGGATCGACCTTCGCCGCGGGGCCGCGAGGCAGCCGCGTCGCGACCCTCCCCAACGGCCTCGTGCTCGGCGTACTCGAGGAGCCGGGGAGCCCCGTCTTCGGGCTCCACCTGCTGGTGGCCGACCGCAACGCGCGCGAGCCGGCGGGCCAGGACGGCGCGGCCGACCTCGCGCACCGCCTGCTCGGCGGCGGCAGCCAGCTCAGCCCCGGCGAGAGCTTCGAGCGCCGCCTGCAGCGTGCCGGGATCGACCTCACGCCGGCCGACAACCCGATGATCCCGATGGACGACCGCTACCACGTCGCGGCCTGGTCCTACGTGCGCGAGGAAGGGCCGGCGGACGAGTTCGACGCCGCACTGGAACTGCTGGCCGAGATGGTGCGGCAGCCGCAGTGGAGCGGGGCGGCCTGGGACGAGGCCCTCGCCGCGCACCGCCAGTCGCGGCGGGCCGGGGGGCAGGGGAGCGCCCGCCTCGACGCCGCGCTGCGAGCCCGCCTGCTGGGCCCGGACCACCCCCTGGCCCGGCCGCCGTCCGGGCGGCCCGACGGGACGCCCCCGGGCGAGGAACAGATCCGCGCCTTCTGGGGCGGGGCCGGGGGGGGCTACTTCGTTCCCGCGACCCTCGTCCTGACCGTGGCCTCGCCGTGGGACGCCGACACGGTCCTGGAGCGGGTCCAGGAACTGCTCGGGACCGGTCCCGGCTCCACGCCCGCCCGGTTCGCCTACCCGGCCCCCAGCCCCGGCTCCGCCCCCCCGGCGGCTCCCACGGCCGCCCCCGGCGGCGCGCCGCCGCAGCGGGGCCTCGCCTGGGGCCGGGTCGCGGCGGTGCCGATCGACCAGCGCGCGGCGCTGCTCGTCGCGGTCTCGGCGCTCGAGGACCGGATGACGGCGGAACTGCGCGAGAAGCAGGGGCTGCTCTACCGCCACGACGCCGGGGTGCGCGCGCTGCCGGGCGGCGAATGGCTGCTCTCGGCGTCGTTCTCGACCCGCCCCGAGAACGAGGCCCGGGCGGTCGCCGCTTTCGAGGCGCTGCTGGCCGGGCTGGCCGCGCAGCCGCTCCCCGCGTCCGACGTCGACCGGATGCTCGATCGCGCGCGGCGGCGCGCGATGCTCGACGGGCAGTCGGCGGTCTCGCGCGCCTACACGCTCGGGCGCCAGCTCTACGAGGGCGAGAGCTCGCCGCTCGCGATCCCGTTGGCCGAGCTGGAGCGAGTCACGCCGGAGGCGGTGCAGGCCGCCGTGGCGGCATGGCTCGACCCGGCGCGGATGGTGCGGGTCACGCAGTGAGCGCGCGCCGCGCGCCGCACGCCGCGGTCACCGTCAGCGCGCCGCTGCGCGTCGACCTCGCGGGCGGCACGCTCGACCTCTGGCCGCTCGGCCTGCTGCAGCCCGGCGGCGCGACCGTGGCCGCCGCGATCTCGCTGCGCGTGGCGGCGCGCGCCGGCCCCCCGCCGCGGCGCGGAGTGATCGCGCTGGCCGCGGAGGACCTCGCGTGCGCCGAGGAACACCCAGCCGACGCGCCGTTGAGGCGCCGCGGCCGGCTCGAGCTGCTGCAGCGGATCGCCGCCGCATTGGCGCCGCCCGGCGGCGTGTCGCTTGCGACCCGCTCGCCCGTGGCGCAGGGCTCCGGGCTGGGGACCTCGTCCGCGCTGGGCGTCGCGGCCGCGGCCGCCCTGCTGCGTTTCACCGGCCGGCGCGCGGAGCACGGGGAGGTCGTCGCGCTGGTCCGCGATCTCGAGGCCCAGGTCCTGGGGATCCCGACCGGGACGCAGGACCACGAGGCGGCCTTTCTCGGGGGCGCCTTCTTCATCCAGCACGGGCCCGGCGGGGGTACGCTCTGGGCCCTGCCGCGCCCGCTGCTGGCCGCTCTCGGTGAGCGGCTGGTGATCTTCGATTCCGGCCTCCCCCGCAGCTCGGGCCCGTCCAACTGGGACATGTACCGGCGCCGGATCGACGGCGACGCCGCCGCGGTCCGCGCGCTGGCGCGGGTCGCCGACGCCGGGGCGCGCGCGGCCGCGGCGCTGGCGGCGCACGACTGGCGCGCGCTCGGGCAAGCGATGCGCCAGGACCTCGACGCGCGCCGCGACTGGTCGCCGCTGGTCCTGACCCCGGCTCTCGAGCGCGCCTTCGAGGCGGCCCGGCGCGCCGGCGCGCAGGGGTACAAGGTCTGCGGGGCCGGCGGCGGCGGCTACGCGATCGCACTCGCCGACCCGGCGCGCCGCGCGCGCGTGGCCCGGGCAATCGAAGCGACGGGAGCGATCGTCAGCGGCGCGCGGCCGACGGCGCGGGGGCTCAGCGAGCGGCGTTGAGCGCGATCCGCACCTTCTGCTTGGCCGGCGCGCAGAACCCGCTCGCCTTGACGCAGTAGGTGAAGACGAGAGTCCCTTCCATCTCGGACGGCCCGGAGCCCGCGGAGGTGAGCTTCAGCTCGAGCGGGTCGATCTTCTTGAAGGCGAACTGGTCGGGGTCCTCGATCGGGGTCTTCGTCCCGACGAAGGCCTCGGTCTTCTCCAGCTTGGCGCCGCCCGTCTTCTCGACCGTCAGCGTGATCCCCGGGTAGCGGTTGAGGGTGATCCCGTCCGGCGGCTGGACGGTGACCCGCACCACCCCCGGCTGCCCCGCCTTGAGGGGGTCGGGGGACTGGACCACGAGGAGCTTCATCTCGGGCGCGGGGCCGGGCTTGAGGGCCAGGGCGGCCTGCGGGGCGAGTGCAGCGGCGAGGGCGGCGGCGGCGAGGGGAAGGCGGCGCATCGTGGTCTCCTGGGGCATGATACGGGGCGGGCGCGGGGTCCGCCCCGGGACGTCATTTTGCTGGACGGGGGCCCGGTTCGGGCGTATCTGGGTGAAGTTCCCGCGGCGCGGCCGCCGCACCGCGGGGGAGGGATCCGATGACCGCCAAGCCGATCGCCGACCTGCGGAAGTTCGTGCGCCCGTCCACCGCGCTGGCGCTCGCCCTGCTCGCCGCGGCCGCGACCGCCGCGCAGGCCGAGGAGCTCATCCGGTTCAAGAACGGCCACACGCTGGCGGTGCGGTCCTCGCGGGTCGAGGGGGAGCAGGTCCACGTGGTGCTCCCCAACGGCAGCGAGGCCAGCTTCCCGCGGTCGATCGTCAAGCTGACCGAAACCGGCGTGGTCGCCGTCCCGTCCTCGGCCCCCAACATCGCGGCCGGTTTCTCCGGCCGAGGGCCGCGCGGCGCCGACCTGATCGGCAGCCGCCGGGGCGATGCGCTCCTGGCGTTGAGTCAGGCCGGCGGCTCCTCCTCGCGCAAGGCGATCGCCGAGGGTTACCTCAACTCCAACGGCGGCAAGGACCCGCAGACGGTCGGCTTCTCGCGCTTCGGCAGCGAGGCGATTGGCGTCCCGGTGCCCGGTTCGGAGAAGGCGCCGACGGTCAGCCTGGCCAAGCGGCCGGGCCGGCCCCTGGGCCCCGGCAACGACGGCACGAACCCCGCGGCCAAGCCGGAGACGAACGGGCCCTCCCTGCAGAGTCCCGACCTGGCCAACCCCGCCGATCGCTCGCACGGCCACAACTGACGCGTGCCGCTGATCGTCGGGCTCACCGGGCCGAACGCGGCCGGCAAGGGCGAGGCCGCGCGCTGGCTGGCCGAGCGCGGCTACGCCGTCCACTCGCTGTCGGACATCGTGCGTGAGCGAGCGCTCGCGCTGGGGCGCGACGTCGGCCGGGCGAGCCTGATCGCGACCGGGCAGGAGATGCGCCGCGAGGGGGGGCCGGGCGTCCTGGCCCGAGTGCTCGCGCCGCGCCTTCCGGCGCGCGCGGTGGTCGACTCGATCCGCCACCCGGCCGAGGTCGAGGTGCTGCGCGAGCAGCCCGGCTTCCGGCTGCTCGGGGTCGACGCCCCGGTCGAAACCCGCTGGCGGCGTGCCGTCTCCCGCGGTCGCGAGGGGGACCTGCCCGACCTCTCCACCTTCGCCGCGCGCGAGCAGCTCGAGAACGGCACCTCTCCCGAGCAGCAGCAACTCTCCCGGGCGCTCGCGCTGGCCGACCGGGTCGTCGTCAACGACGGCAGTCTCGAGCGGTTCCGCGACGCGCTCGCGGCGGTGATCGAGGCCTGGGAGGCGGAGGCCGCAGCTCCGGCAGAACGCGCGGATTGACGCCGCATCACCCCCCACCTAGAATCAGTAAATCCGCGCCAGTTCTCGACTTGGCGCGGCGGGCGCCGGAGGGCCGCGTGAAGGTCGAACGGAAGAAGCTCTCGCTCCTGCAGCAGACCTACCTGCCCCAGATCGCCGCGGGAATGATCACCACGCTGGGCAATACGCTGCCGCGCGAGCGGGTCACCAGCCAGTACCCGGAAGCGCCCACCCCGATCCCCCCGGGCTACCGCGGCGTGCCGGCCCTGGTCCGCGACGAGACCGGCCGGATCAAGTGCGTGGCCTGCCAGCTCTGCGAGTTCGTCTGCCCGCCCGAGGCGATCAAGATCGTCGCCGCCGAGTTCCCGGGCAGCAACGTCGAGAAGTACCCGGCGCGCTTCGACCTCAACATGCTGCGCTGCATCTACTGCGGGATGTGCGAGGAAGCCTGCCCGGAGGAGGCGATCTTCCTGTCCGACGTCGCCACCTTCGTGGTCGGCTCGCGCGACGAGGCGGTGCTCCCCAAGGAGAAGCTGCTGGAGCTCGGCGGCGTCCGCCCCATGCCCATCCGGAAGTGGGCCAGCAAGTAATGGAGCACGTGCTCGACGACAGCCGGGGAAAGGGACGCACGGTGCCGCGGGACGGGGCCGGCGCCCGCGTGCGCCTGGCCTCGATCGACGACCCCGCGGACCTGCGTGAGCTGTCGATCGACGACCTGCGCGACCTCGCCGGGCAGATCCGCGAGTTCCTGGTCGAGGTCGCCGCGACCAAGGGTGGGCACTTCGCCTCGTCGCTCGGGACCGTCGAGCTGACCCTCGCGCTGCACTACGTCTTCCACACGCCGCACGACCTGCTGGTCTGGGATGTCGGGCACCAGGCCTACGTCCACAAGATCCTGACCGGGCGGCGCGACCGGCTGCCGACGATCCGCCAGGACGACGGGCTGTCCGGTTTCCTCAAGCGCGACGAGAGCCCCTACGACACCTTTGGCGCAGGGCACGCCTCGACCGCGGCCTCGGCCGCCCTCGGGATGGCGATCGCCCGCGAGCTGAAGCACGAGCAGCGCAAGGTGATCGCGGTCGTCGGCGACGGCGCGATGACCGGGGGCCTGGCCTTCGAGGCGCTCAACAACGCCGGGGCGCTGGGCAAGGACCTGCTGGTCGTGCTCAACGACAACGCGATGTCGATCTCCCCCAACGTCGGGGCGGTGGCGCACTACCTGACCTCGCTGACCACGCACCCCTACTACCGCAAGATGAAGGAGGAGATCTACACCGTGCTGGCCCGGCTGCCGCGCTTCGCGGCGCCGGTGCGCGAGCTGGCCCAGCGGCTCGAGCTGGGTGTCAAGAGCGCGCTCGTCCCCGGGGCCTTCTTCCAGGCCCTGGGGTTCCAGTACCTCGGGCCGATCGACGGCCACGACCTGGACGAACTGGTGCCGACGCTGAAGCGGATCCGCGACCTGCAGAAGGGCCCCGTCCTGCTGCACGTGATGACGCACAAGGGGAAGGGGTTCAAGCTGGCCGAAGACGACCCGCTGACCTGGCACGGCGTCACCCCCTTCGATCCCGCGACCGGCAAGACGATCTCGGCCCCGGCGCCGCCCGCGCCGGGCCCGTCCTACACGCAGGCCTTCTCGGAGTCGCTGCTCGACCTCGCGGCCCGGCACCCCGACGTCGTCGCCCTGACCGCCGCGATGGCTCCGGGCACGGGGCTCGACGACTTCGCGCACCAATACCCTGACCGCTTCTTCGACGTCGGGATCGCCGAGGGGCACGGAGTGACCTTTGCCGCGGGGCTGGCGACGCAGGGGTTGCGGCCGGTCTGCGCGATCTATTCGACTTTCCTGCAGCGCGCCTTCGACCACATCGTGCACGACGTCGCGATGCAGCACCTGCCGGTGATCTTCGCGCTCGACCGCGGCGGGCTGGTCGGGGCCGACGGCCCGACCCACCACGGGGCGCTCGACCTGGCCTACCTGCGGATGATCCCGGGGATGGTCGTGGCCGCGCCGCGCGACGCCGACGAACTGGCCGACCTGCTCGAGACGGCCCACGGCCACGCCGACGGGCCGTTCGCGATCCGCTACCCGCGCGACACTTCCCCCGGTCCCCGGACCCGCGCCCCGCGCGTCCTGCCGATCGGCTCGTGGGAGCTGCTGCGCGAGTCGGGCTGGGACGTGGCCCTGCTCGCGGTCGGGGCGATGGTCGGCACGGCGCAGAAGGTGGCCGACGGGCTCGCCGCCAAGGGGTACGGCGCGGCCGTCGTCAACGCGCGCTTCGTCAAGCCGCTCGACCTGGAGCTGCTGCGCACGGTCGCCGGGAAGGCGCGGCTGGCCGTGACGCTGGAGGAGGGGACCCTCCGCGGCGGCTTCGGCAGCGCGGTGCACGAGGCGAGCGTCGAGGCGGGGCTGGGGCTTTCGGCCCGGCTCGCTCATTTCGGACTTCCGGACCGATTCCTGACCCACGGCAGCCGGGGGCGGCTGCTCGAGGACGCGGGGCTCGCCCCCGCGCAGGTCCTGGAGTCGATCCTGGCCCGCCTGGCGCGCACCTGACGCGCCACCGGCTGGGCTGGGACTGACGGGGGGGCCGGGATCCGGCCCCGGGGAGTGGCTCGCATGAAGGCCCGCATGGAGATCAGCGGCCGGGATCTGCTCGAGATCGCGGCCGACGCATTCGTCCTGTTCGTGTCGGAAGGGGATTCACCGGCCGACGCCCTGCCGCGCGGTGCGGCCGCGGCCGTGCGGGCCGAGGCCGGGCGCCGCCGGTTCAAGGGCGCCAAGGGCGAGATCCTCGAGGTTCCGCTGCCGGCGCCGCGGGGCCCCGCGCGCGTCCTGCTCGCGGTGGGCCTCGGCAAGCGCGAGGAGTTCGGACCGGAACGGCTGCGCCTCGCCGCCGCCGCCGCTGCGCGGCGGTCCCAGGCCCTGCGCGCGCGCCGCGTCGCGCTCGCGCTGCCCGCGGCGCCCGCCGGCTCGCTCGGCCCGCGGCCCGTGGCGCGGGCCGTGATGGAGGGGGCGCTGGTCGGCACCTACCGCTTCGAGCGCTACCTCACCGATCCCGGGCGCCGGGCCGCGCCGGTTGAGCGCTTCGTGCTGGCGGCCGGACCGGCGGCGCCGGTGGCGCGCGCGGTCCTCCCCGCGGCCGAAGAGGTCGCGGCGGCCCTGGCGCTGGCGCGCGACCTGGTCAACGAGCCGGCCGCGGTGGTGACCCCCGCCGCCTTCGCGCGCGAAGCGCAGCGCGCGGCGCGCCGCGCTCCGCTGCGGGCGACCGTCCTGGGGCCGCGCGAGCTGCGCCGCGAGCGGATGGGGGCGCTGCTGGCCGTGGCGCAGGGGAGCGACCAGCCGCCGCGGCTCGTTCACCTCGTGTACCGGCCGCGGCGCGCCAAGGCGAAGCTGGCGCTGGTCGGCAAGGGGGTGACCTTCGACTCCGGCGGCTACGACATCAAGACCGCCGACGGCATGCTCGACATGAAGTGCGACATGTCGGGGGCCGCGGCCGTCCTGGCGGCGACCGTCGCGCTGGCGCGGCTGGGCGCGCCGGTCGAGGTCCACGCCGTGATGGGGCTGGTCGAGAATCTCGTTTCGGGCGGGGCCTACAAGCCGGGGGACGTGCTCACGACCCGGCGCGGGAAGACGGTCGAGATCAACAACACGGACGCCGAGGGGCGGCTGGTGCTGGCCGACGCGCTCGACTACGTGAGGACCAGGATCCGGCCGGACGCGATCGTCGATGTCGCGACGCTGACGGGGGCCTGTGTGGTCGCGCTCGGGCCGATGGCCTCGGGCGTGATGGGGAACGACCAGGCGCTGATCGACCGCGTGCTCGCCGCGGCGCGGGCCAGCGGCGAGAAGATGTGGCCGCTGCCGCTCTACGACGAGTACCTCGAGCAGCTCAAGAGCGACATCGCCGACCTCCGGAACACCGGCGGGCGATGGGGCGGGGCGCTGACCGCCGGGCTGTTCCTGCGCGAGTTCGTCGAGCGGACGCAGCCCTGGGTCCACCTCGACATCGCCGGGCCGGCCTTCGCCAGCGCGGACCACGCGTTCTGGGGCAAGGGGGGGACGGGGGCCGCAGCGGCGACGCTGATCGAGCTGGGTCTGGCCTGGTAGAGGGGAAACGGCCCCCCGTCTTCCTAGCCGCGGCGCCGTCCGCCGCGGCGCCGCCCCGCCCGTCCGCTCCGCGCGCGCCCGCCGCGTCCCGCGCCGTGATCGCGCGCCCCGGCCTCCGGGACCGGGCCCAGGGGCGCGACCTCGGCCAGCCGGCGGCGCCACTCCGCAGTCTCGTCGAGCGCGTCGCCGGTGGCTCGGGCGTGGATCTCGAACAGGTCGAGCGTCTCCGGGAAGTAGTGGCGCCGCACCAGCGCCACGGTCGACGCCTTGCGCCGGCCGGGGTGCGGGGCGAGCCGGTCGAGCGTGAGCAGGACCTGTCGCACCCGCTCGGCGTCCTTGCGGCTGAGCGCGATCCGCAGCGACAGCCCGCGCAGCAGCTCGACCACGGCCGGGACCGGGTCGGCTGCGGGTCCGCGCGGGCTGCGGGCCCGCGCGGCCTCGATTGCGGCGAAGGCCGGACCGGCCAGCAGCACCGAGAGCTGGACCGGCGTGCCGAGCGCGCGCCCGGCGTGGGTCAGACGGTCGGTCTGGCGCAGCGCCGCCCGCAGCGCTTCCAGCTCGTCCGTGCGCCCCAGGGCGGCGGAGTGCGCGAGGTGCTCGTGCAGCTCCGGCAGGACGACTTCGAGCACCCCGCTGGCGCGCATCAGGTCGAACGCCGGGGCGGCGGCCCCGCCGCGGAACATCCGCAGCAGGTCCTCGAGGATCCGCGGCGCCGCGGCGCGCAGGATGTCCCCGCGGCGCTCGACGATCGCGTTCCAGGTGGCGGGGTCGACCGTCAGGCCCAGCCGCGCCGCCAGGCGCAGCGCGCGCAGGATGCGGATCGGGTCTTCCGCCATCCTCACGTCGGGGTCGCCGATCGTGCGCAGCACCCGCCGCTCGACGTCGGACACCCCGCCCACGAAGTCCAGGATCACCTGGCGGCGGACGTCGTAGAAGAGCGCGTTCCAGGTGAAGTCGCGCCGGAACGCGTCCTCCGCCGCCGTGCCGAAGACGTTGTCTTCGCGGATCAGGCGGTCGCCGTTCTCCTCGGACGGCTCGGCGGCGCCGGCGCGGAAGGTCGCGACCTCGATGATCTTGTCGCGGAAGTGGAGGTGCGCCAGGCGAAAGCGCCGGCCGATGATCCGGCAGTTGCGGAACAGGCGCCGGACCTCGTTGGGGTGCGCCGAGGTCGCGATGTCGAAGTCCTTCGGGCGCAGCCCGAAGAGCAGGTCGCGGACGCAGCCGCCGACCAGGTAGGCCTCGAAGCCGGCATCGGCCAGGCGCTCGACGATCCGCACCGCGTCCTGATCGAGCCGCTCGGTCGGGAAGGCGATCGGGATCTCCTGCGCCGGAGGCAGGTCGGGTCGTTCGGGTTCGGACAGCTCGGTCATCACGCCTCGCAGGGTGGTGCGTCGCCGGCCCGGCCGGTCAACCGCCGAACAGCCGGGCCAGCCAGCGCCGGTTGACCTGTCGGTTGAGCCGGGCGATGGCGTCGGTCAGCGGGATCTCCTTCGGACAGACGGCGGCGCAGTTCTGTGCGTTGCCGCAGGCCGTGATCCCGCCCCGCCCCATCAGCGCCTCGAGGCGCTCGCCCTCCTCCATCCGCCCGGTCGGGTTGAGCAGGAAATAATACGCCTGACCGAGGGGCGCCGGGCCGACGAAGCGCTCCGGCGCGTGGCCGCTGAAGTTGGGGCAGGCCTCCATGCAGCAGCCGCAGGTCATGCAGCGGCTGTAGTCGTAGGCCTCGCCCTGCTCGGCCGGCGCCCGCCGCGGGGCCGGTCCGAGGTCGTAGGTCCCCTCGATCGGGATCCAGCCCCGGACCCGCTTGAGCCCCTCGAACATCGGGGTCCGGTCGACGATCAGGTCGCGCACCAGCGGGAACTTGGAGAGCGGCTCGAGCGTGATCGTCCCGTCGGGCAGGTTGTCGACGAGGGTCGAGCAGGCCTGCATCGGCACGCCGTTGACCCGCATCGAGCACGACCCGCAAACCTCCTCGAGGCAGGCCGACTCGTAGGCGATCGGGGTCACGGCCCGGCCGGCGGCGTCGACCGGCCGGCGGGCGATCTCCTGCAGGCAGGCGATCAGGTTGAGGCGGGGCCGGTACGGGAGGCGGAACTCCTGCCAGGCGGCGGGCGCCCCCGGCCGTTCCTGCCTCTGGATCTTCAGCACGATCTCGCGGCGCATGCGCTCGTCCCCTCCGGCCGTCAGTCGTACTTGCGGGCCACCGGCTTCAGCAGCGAGGTGTCGATCTCCTCGAAGCTGAATTCCGGCCCGCGCGGGGTGTGGGTCGCGATCGTCGACTTGAGCCAGTTCGCGTCGTCCCGCGCCGGGAACTCCGGCTTGTAGTGCGCGCCGCGCGACTCGTCCCGCAGCCGGGCGCTGCGGGTGATCAGCCGCGCCAGCTGCAGCATGTTGTCGAGCTGGTTGACGAAGGGCAGCTCCTGGTTGGACCAGTCGCCGGTGTCGGTGACCCCGATCTCCTTCCAGCGCTCCATGAAGCCGGAGATCGTGTCGTCGGTCCGGTCGAGGTTCGCGTTGGTCCTGACGATCGTCACGTTGTCGATCATCAGGTCGCCCAACTCGCGGTGCAGCGTCCGGGCGTTCTCCCGCCCCTGCATCCGCCGCAGCCGCTCGAAGCGATCGCGCCAGCGCCGGGCTGCGTCGTCGAAGAGGGAGGAGGGCTGCTCGGCCGCCCGCTGCGCCGTCCCCTGCGCGGCGTAGATCGTCGCCGCCGGGCCGGAGACCAGCCCGGCGTAGATGCACGACAGCAGCGCGTTGGCCCCCAGGCGATTGGCGCCGTGGTACTGGTACTCGCACTCTCCGGCGGCGTAGAGGCCGGGGAGGTTGGTCATGTGGTTGCGCGGCGAGGCCGGGTCGTAGTAGCCGTCGGGCGTCTTCTCGTAGTCGACCCAGAGGCCGCCCATCGAGTAGTGGATCGCCGGGAAGATCCGCATCGGGACCGTGCGCGGGTCGTCCCCCACGAACTGCTCGTAGATCTCGAGGATCGAGCCCAGCCGCCGGTCGAGGAACTCGCGGCTCTTGTGGGTCAGGTCGAGGTAGACCTGGTTCTCGCCGCCGACCCCCAGCCCGAGGTCGACGCAGACGTGGTAGATCTCGCGCGAGCCGATGTCGCGCGGCACGAGGTTCCCGAACTTGGGGTACTTCTCCTCGAGGAAGTACCAGCGCTCGGCCTCCGGAATCTCCTTCGGGTCGCGCGTGTCGCCCTTCTTCCGCGGAACCCAGACCCGGCCCCCTTCGCCGCGCGCCGACTCGGACATCAGGCGCATCTTGTCCTCGCCGGGGATCGCCGTCGGGTGGATCTGGACCATCTCGGCGTTGCCGAAGCGGGCCCCCTCCAGGTAGGCCGCGGCCGCGGCCGAGCCGGTGCAGATCACCGAGTTGGTGCTGCGCCCGTAGACCACGCCCAGCCCGCCGGTCGCCAGGATCACGGCGTCGGCCGGGAAGGCTTCGATCTTCATCGCCCGCAGGTCGAGCGCGACGATCCCGCAGCAGGGGCCGCCGGGCGCGGCGAGGATCGGCCCGAGGAACTCCCAGCCCTCGTACTTCTGCACCAGCCCCTCGACCTCGTAGCGCCGCACCTGCTCGTCCAGCGCGTAGAGCAGCTGCTGGCCGGTCGAGGCCCCGGCGAACGCGGTCCGGTGATAGAGCGTCCCGCCGAAGCGCCGGAAGTCGAGGTCGCCTTCCCCCGTGCGCGAAAACGGCACGCCCATCCGGTCGAGCAGATAGATGATCTTCGGCGCCTCGAGGGTCATCGACCGCACGGGGGGCTGATGCGCGAGGAAGTCGCCCCCCTTGACCGTGTCGTAGCAGTGGATCTCGGGCGAGTCGTTCTCGCCCTTGATGTTGACCGCGGCGTTGATCCCGCCCTGGGCGCAGGCCGAATGCGAGCGCTTGACGGGGACGACCGAGAAGAGCGCGACCGGGTGCCCGCGCTCGGCGATCTTGATCGTGGCCATCAGGCCGGCGAGACCGCCGCCGACGACCAGGAAGCGGGGCTGGGCGCTCATCGGGTGGCTCCTTGCCCGGAGGGCGCGGGGGCGGCGGCGTGCGGCGCCCCGCCCGTGGCGGCGGCCGGCTGCAGCCGGAGCGGCGACAGCCCGCCGAGCGGCCCGAAGGCCAGGAGCGAGTTGATCCCGGTGAGGCCGAAGGCCAGCGCGATCAGCAGCGCGGCCAGCGACCAGCGGCGCTGCGCAGCCTTCGAGGTCAGCAGGCCCCAGTGGATCGCGAAGCCCCACAGCCCGTTGCCGAAGTGGAACGACGCGGCCAGCACGCCGGCGACGTAGAGAGCGAAGGTCAGGGGGTTCTGCAGCTTGTCCTGCATCAGCGCGAACAGGTCGTGGGTGCTGCCGCCGAACCACTCGGCGAAGCGGGTGGTCAGCACGTGGTAGGGGATGAAGAACAGCAGCAGGACGCCGGTCACCCGCTGCAGCGTGAAGAGCGCGTTCTGCCGCAGCGGGAGCGCGCGGTTGTTGAACTTCGCCTCCCAGACGATCCAGCAGCCGAGGGCCGCGTGGAAGGCGATCGGCACGAAGATCCCGAAGATCTCGAGCAGGAACAGGTAGGGGAGCGAGCGCAGGAAGTCGACCTTCTCGTTGTAGGCCGCGGCGCCGCCGAGCGCGAAGGCGTTGGTGAGCCAGTGCTCGAGCAGGAAGACGCCCACCGGGAGGACCCCCGTGAGGCTCTGCAGCCGGCGAAGGGTAAAGTACTGCTGATCCGTGAGGGCCATCGGCGACCTCTCCTCGAACGCGGGCGCCGGCCGGGCCCGGATCGACCGGTGCGCAAGCCGAGGCGCCGGAATCGGGGGGCCGGTGGTGCGCCGGGCGGCACGGCCCGGCGTGAGGCGGGATGATAGCGCATGGCGAACCGGGGGCCTATTTGATTAAGCGCTCACGAAACACTGCCGCACAGGTCGTATTACTTGCGAGCGTGTTCATGTTAGCCGGCGGTCAGGGGAGCGCCTCGGCCGCGGCGACGCCCGCTCCCGCGCCGACGCCCGCGCCGGAGCCTCTGCGCTCGCTCGCCGGCTGGACCGCGCTCGAGCTGGGCGGAGAGCGGTTCCTGGTCGCTGCCGCCCGCTCGCGGCTCGAGCGCTGGCCGGCCGCGGCCGAAGGGGGCGAGGCGCTGCTCCGGGTGACGACGACGGTCACCCTCTTCGGGGCCCGCAGCGGACGCCACCAGGTCGACGCGCTGTCGCGGGGCACGCCGCCCGCCACCACCCGCTGGACCGAGATCCAGCTCGGCAAGCGCGCCCGCGCGATGCAGATTGAAGCCGACCGGCTCACCGCCTGGCGCTTCGCCCTGCCGCCCGGCGACCAGCTCCCGGCCGCGGGGGCCTGGGGCAAGCCCGACAAGACGGCGAAGGTGACGCTGCCGGCCGACTCGCCGGCCGCCGCCTGCGGCACGGTCGATCCCTACACGCTGCTGCTGCGCCTCGACTGCCTGGTGGCCGACCCCGAGCGGCGGGCCCTGCTCGTCTCGCGCGAGGGGGCGGCCCTGGTGCGGGTGGAACGGTCCGGCGAGCGGCGGGCCACGGCGCTCCGGCTGCGCGACCTCGCCGGCGGCGAGACGGTCGAGGCGCAGCTCGTGCTGCAGCGGCTGGTGCTGCGGGGCCGCGGCGGCGCGCAGGGCGAGACCGCGTTCGGGATGGTCGGCGACGTCTCGATCTGGATCGACGAGGCGAGCGGCGCGGTGGTCGAGATCGAGGGGAAGCACGAGAACATCCCCGGCACGATCCGGCTGCGCGCGCGGGCCTTCTCGCGGGCCGCCGCGCCGCGTCCCGTCCCGCCCTGGCCCTTCCTCCCGGCGGCGCGGCTTGACGCCGGACGCGCGACTCCGTAGATTCGCCCCCCTTTTCCGGGGAGGGGCCCATGCTGCACGCCACGCGCCTTTCGATCGCCCCCTCCGCCTTCGTCGCGCCGGGCGCCGTGCTGGTCGGCGACGTCACGCTCGGCGACGCCGCCAGCGTCTGGTACGGCTGCGTGCTGCGCGGCGACATCGAGCCGATCGCGATCGGGGCGCGGACCAACGTCCAGGACCTGACGGTCGTGCACGTCGACCTCGGCCTGCCGACGACGGTCGGCGCGGACGTCACGATCGGGCACCGCGCCGTGGTCCACGGCTGCGTGATCGAGGACGGCGCGCTGATCGGGATGGGGGCCGTCGTGCTCTCCGGGGCCCGGATCGGGGCGGGGGCGCTGGTCGCGGCCGGCGCGGTGGTGAAGGAACGGTTCGTCGTCCCGCCGCGGGCGCTCGTCGCCGGGGTGCCGGGGAAGATCGTGGGCGAGCTCGACGACGCGCTGCTCGCTCGGATCGCCCGCAACAAGGACCACTACGTCGCGACCGCCGCGCGCTACCTGGCGGGCGAGCTGGGCGGGGGTCCGCATGGCGGCCGCTGAGGAACAGGCGTTCCTGGCGCTGGCCCGCCCGGGCCGGCGCTTCGTGCTGACGACGCACATCCAGCCCGACGCCGACGGGATCGGCAGCGAACTGGCGCTGGCCGCGCTGCTGCGGGCGCGCGGGGCCGCGCCGCGGATCGTCAACGCCGATCCGCTGCCTGCCGCGCTCGCGTTCCTGGACGAGGCCGGCGAGGTCGAGACCTGGGACCCGGCCGCGCACGGCCCCGCTCTGGCCGCCGCCGACGCGATCGTGATGCTCGATAACTCCGACCCGGCGCGCCTCGGCGCGCTCGAGCCGGCGGTCCGGGCCTCGGCCGCGCGGACCGTCAGCATCGACCACCACCCCGATCCCGACCCGTTCTGGTCGCTGCTCGTGCTGCGCACCGGGGCCAGCTCGACCGCCGAGGTCGTCTTCGACCTGGCGCGCGCCGCCACGGTCGAGCTGCCGCCCGCCGCGCTGCGCGCGCTCTACGCCGGGCTGGTCGGCGACACCGGGCGCTTCCGCTTCGGCAGTACCAGCGCCGAAGCCTTCGCGATGGCGGCCGAGCTGGTGCGGGCCGGCGTCTCGCCGGCGGCGATGTTCGCCCGGATGGAGGAGTGCGTCAGCGGGCCCTACCTGCGGCTGCTGGGCCGGACCCTCGGCTCGGCCGAACTGCTGGAACAGGGGCGGCTGGTGCTGCTCACCGTGCCGCGGGCGCTGGTCGTCGAGCTGGGGGCGCAGGCCGAGGACACCTCGGAGATCATCAACGAGTCGCTGCGCCTCGGCGCCAGCCGGGTCGCGGCGCTGTTCCGCGAGCAGGAAGACGGGCGCACCAAGGTCAGCCTGCGCAGCAAGGGGCCGCTCGACGTCAACCGCGTGGCCCGCCGTCACGGCGGCGGCGGTCACCGCAACGCGTCGGGGATCGTGCTCGGCTGCCCGCTCGACGAGGCCCGCAGCCGGCTGCTGCCCGAGCTGCTCGAGCTGGCCGCGGAGTAGCGGGCCTCGAGGCAGCGCAGGAGCGACGCGGCGACGTTGCGGCCCGTGGCGGCCTCGATCCCGCGCAGCCCGGGCGAGGCGTTGACCTCGAGCACCAGCGGCCCGTGCGGCGATTCGATCAGGTCGATCCCGGCGACCCTCAGCCCGATCGCCCGCGCCGCCTCGAGCGCGACGCGCCGCTCCTCGGGCGCCGTGCGGTGGACCACCGCCACGCCGCCGCGGTGCAGGTTGTTCCGGAACTCGCCCTGCGCCGCGCGCCGCCGCATCGCGGCCACGACCTGCCCGCCGGCGACGATCAGCCGCAGGTCGCCGTCGCAGCGCAGGTAGGGCTGCACCAGGATGTGCTGGTTGAAGACGTGGAAGGCGCCGACGATCGACTCCGCGCCGGCCGCGCTCTCGGCCAGCATCACCCCCAGCCCCTGGCTGCCGTCGCTGAGCTTGACCACCACCGGCGGCCCGCCTAGGGCCTCGATCCCGCCGCGCACGTCGCGGGCGTCCCGGGCGAACGCGGTCGCGACCGCGGGGACCCGGGCGCGGGCCAGGCACTGCAGGGTCGAGAGCTTGTCGCGCGCGATCGCGATCCCGCCCGACGGGTTGAGGCAGGGGACGCCCAGGGACTCGAACTGTCGCAGCACGGCGAGCCCGGCGAACGACCACGAACGGCCGAGCCGCGGGAGGACCGCGTCGACCGGGCCCAGCGGCTCGCCGCGGTACAAGAGCGCCGAGCGCTCGCCGTCGACCAGCATCGCGCAGCGCAGCGGGTCGATGATCCGGACGTGGTGGCCCCGCACCCGGCCGACGAGGGCCAGGCGGGCTGTGCTGTAGAGGAACCGGGAGCGGGACAGGATGACGATCTTCACGGGGGCGCGCTCCGGAGACGGCGCGGCCAGTATACGGCGCGGCCGCACCCCGCCGGACGCGGCTGTTGACAGGCCGGGGCGCGGCGGCGACGATGCCCCTCCCCCCCTTCCTCCCCCGCGAGGACCGCGATCCCGTGTTGCGCGTCGGCATCCTCCTCGCCGGCTGCGGAGCCCACGACGGCACCGATCCGTTCGAGGCTGCGCTGGCGGCGCTGGCGCTCGACCGGCACGGGCTGCGGGTGGCGTTCCTGGCGCCGGACGGCCCGCAGTGCGGCGTCGTCGACCACCGGTCCGGCATGCTCGACGAGGCCGCCGCGCCGCGCCGGCTCGACGTCGAGAGCGCGCGGCTCGCACGCGGCCCGCTGCGGCCGTTCGATGCGGCCGAGGTGGCCGGGCTCGGCGCGCTGGTCGTTCCCGGCGGGGCGGGCGTGGTGAAGTCGCTGCTCTGCGGCGCACTCGAGCCGGGGCGCGGCGCCGACCTGGAGGCGGGGGTCCGCGGCCCGCTCGTCGCGCTGCGCGCGCGCGGCGCCCCGCTCGGGGCGATCGGATTGGGGATCGAGGTGCTGTCCCGGCTCGAGCCCGGGCTGGCGATCGACCCCTTCGCGCTCTCCCCCCGCAGCGCCGCGGTGGACGAGGCGCGGCGGCTGGCCTGGACCCCCGGGTTCCTCGCGGCGGACGGCCCGGCCGACGCCGCGGCCGGGATCGACGAGATGGTGAAGGCGCTCGCGCGGATGCTGGGCCGGCCGGCGGCCCTTCCGCGATAATGGCGCCGCGGAGCCGAGACGGATGACGAAGAGCAAGCGTGCGCTGCTGAAGATCCTGCTGATGACGCCCAAGCCCCTGGTCTGGCGCTTCGCCCGGACCTACATCGCGGGCGACACGCTCGACGACGCCGCGCGGACGATCCGCGAGCTGAACGGCGAGGGGGTGTGCGCCACCGTCGACGTCCTCGGCGAATGGGTCAAGAACGAGGGTGAGGTCCAGTTCTTCGTCGATCAGTACGGGAAGACGATCGACCGGATCGTGACCGACCGGCTGGACGCCAACGTCTCGATCAAGCCGACGGCGATGGGCCTGGCGATCGCGCCCGACCTGGCCTTCCGCTCGATCAGCGCGGTGCTGGAGCGGGCCCAGAAGCACGGGCTGTTCGTACGCCTCGACATGGAGGACAGCCCCTACACCCAGGCCACGCTCGACCTCTACTTCCGGCTGCGCGAGGCGGGCTTCGAGAAGGTCGGCGTCGTGCTCCAGGCCTACCTGCGGCGGACCCTCGACGACGCCGCGAAGCTGGCGGACGCCGGGGCATCGGTCCGGCTGTGCAAGGGGATCTACGTCGAGCCGCGGGCCCTCGCGTACCAGCAGTTCGACACCGTGCGGGCGGCGTTCGTGGCGGCGATGGAGATCCTGATGAAGGGGAAGGGCTACACCGCCGTGGCGACCCACGACGAGTGGCTCGTCTTCCGCGGCCAGGCGCTGGCCCGCGCGCTGGAACTGCCCGGCGACCGCTTCGAGTTCCAGATGCTGCTCGGCGTCGACCCGGCGCTGCGGCGGATCATCGTCGGGCAGGGATACAAGATGCGGGTCTACGTCCCCTACGGGAACGGCTGGTTCGGCTACTCGATCCGGCGCCTGCTCGAGAACCCGAAGTTCGCCACGCACGTCGTGAAGAACGTGCTGGGCATGGGCCCCGCCTCGGGGGCGGCCGCGAAGGCGTGAAGATCTTCGCGCTGGGCGACCCGCACCTCTCGTTCGGCCGTCCCAAGCCGATGGACATCTTCGGCCCGCTCTGGGCCGACCATCCCCGGAAGATCGCCGCGGCGTGGGACGCGGTGGTCGGACCGGACGACGTGGTGCTCCTTCCCGGCGACATCTCGTGGGCCCACAACCTGGCGGAGGCGGCGCCCGACCTGCAGTTCCTCGCCGAACGCCGCGGGCGGCTGAAGGTCCTGCTGAAGGGGAACCACGACACCTGGTGGTCGTCGATCGGCAAGGTGCGCGCCGCGCTCCCGCCCGGCCTGGCCGCGCTGGACAAGGACGCGCTGCGGCTCCCGGAGGGGGTCGTGCTCTGCGGGGCGCGCGGCTGGAACCTCCCCGACATGCCGTGGAGCGACCCGGAGAAGGATCCGCCGCTCTTCCACCGCGAGCTGGAGCGGCTGGGGCTCTCGCTGGCCGCGGCCCGGCGGCTGGCGCAGCCCGGCGACGCGCTGCTGGCGCTGCTCCACTACCCGCCGCTGGGACCGGGCGGGACGGCCAGCCGCGTGCTCGAGAAGCTCGCCGCGGCGGGGGTGGCACGGGCGGTCTACGGCCACCTCCACGGCGACGACCACGGCTGGGCGCCGCGGGGGCCGCGCGGCGGGGTCGACCTGGTCTTCGTGGCCGCGGACTACACCGGCTTCGCCCCGGTCGAGGTCTGGGATACGGGCGAACGCCGAGGCCCGGACGGCGGAGCGTGAGGCGGCACCGGGTTTGACACCGGCAGGGGACGATCCTACTTTCCGGCCGGAGTCGCCCGCCCGTCCGCCGGGCCGGGGACGGGAGCGCACGCCGATGCCGATCTACGAGTACCGCTGCCAGGCCTGCGGCGACGAGTTCGAGGTCATCCAGAAGCTCTCGGAAGGCCCGCTCAAGCGCTGCAGCAAGTGCGGCGGCCGGCTCGAGAAGCTGCTCTCGCGGACCGCCTTCCTGCTGAAGGGGGGCGGCTGGTACGCCGACGGCTACGGCGGGTCGGGGCCGCGCAAGTCGGAAGACTCGGGGGGAACGCCGTCGAAGGACGCGCCGACGAAGGACGCGCCGCCACGGAAGTCCGGCTCCGGCGCCAGCGAGGGCGGGGGAGGTTCCAAGAGCGAGGCCGCGTCCCCCAAGCCGGGCGGCAAGCCGTCTTCATCTGACTGACCCGCTTCGGATTGACCGCCGCGTTGCAGGCCGGTAACATCGCGTGACGGGCGGCTGAATACCGCCCACGGAAGGCACGCATGACGCCCCGGCGGTCCCTGAAGCGACCGTCCCCGGACGTTCGCAGAGTATTCAGCGCGCAGGAGTTGTCACCGGGCCAGTCCCCGCTGGGGCTGGTCGAGTGGCTGGTCTGCCTCGCGCAGCTCATCTCGGGGATCGCCCGTTCGACCGGTAGCACCCGGCTCTTCTCGGCGCCGCGCCACTCGCTGCAGTTCTTCCCCGTCCCGGCGCCCGGCAGGCCGCGTCCACCAGCATCTTTCGACGTTCGGCACCCAGACCTCCCGACCCTCCGTGACACCTGGCTCGTCCATCCCGGCGGAGGAGGGATCCGGCAGATCCGGTACGGCGGCGGCCCCGCGGCCGCGGCCCGGGGGAGCTGAGCGGGGCGCACGGCGTCGCCTTCCGGCCGAGCCCACGGGGCTCCTGGAGGCGACATGAACGGACTGGTCCTGGCTGTCGAAGCCCCCGGACCGCTGGCCATCTGGCTGGTGGTCGCGGGGCTCTCCGGCCTGCTCTTCGGTGCTCTCATCGGCTGGATGGTCGCCGCGCGCGGCGGCCGGGGGATCATCGCCACCGCGCGCCGCGAGGCCTCCGCCCTGCTGGAGCAGGCCCGGTCCCGGGCCGACGAACAGATCCAGGGGCTGATCGTCCAGGCCGAGCAGGAGGCGGCCGCCAAACGGGCGCGCTGGGCCGAGGAGGAACGGACCCGCCTGGCCCGCGTCACCGAGCAGGAGGAAGAGGCCGAGCGCCTGCACCGGCGGCTGGTCGACCGCGACCGGGCGCTGGCCCGGCGCGACGAGCTGCTCGGGGAGCGGGAAGGGGAGATCGACCGCAGGCGCCAGGAACTCGCCAAGCAGCGCGAGCGGGTGACCGAGCTGGAGCAGCAGACGATCCTGCGGCTGGAGGAGGTCGCCGGCCTGTCGCGCGACGAGGCCAAGCGGCAGGTGATCGAGGCCTTCCGGGCCGAGGCCCGCCAGTCCGCGGCGTCCGAGATCCGGGCGATCAAGGAGGAGGCCCAGCGCAACGCCGAGCTCGAGGCGCAGAAGATCATGGCGCTGGCGATCGAGCGGATGGCCTCCGACTTCTCGGCCGAGCGCAACGTCTACACCGTCCCGCTGCCCGACCCGCAGCTCCGCGGGCGGATCATCGGCGCCGAGGGCCGGAACATCCGCGCCTTCGAGAAGCTGACCGGGATGCAACTGGTGATGGACGACGACCCGACCCACGTGCTGGTCTCGGGCTTCAACCCGGTCAAGCGCGAGGTGGCCAAGCGCGCGCTCGAGCGGCTGATCGAGGGCGGGACGATCCACCCGCGGAAGATCGTCCAGGTCGTGGCCTCCAGCCGCAAACGGCTGGAGCAGGAGATGCAGAAGGCCGGCCAGGAGGCGATCGACGAGTTCAGCTTCCGCTCGGTGCACCCCGAGATCGTCGGGCTGCTGGGGCGCCTCAGGTACCGCACCAGCTACGGGCAGAACGTGCTCGAGCACGTCAAGGAGGCGGCCTGGCTGTGCGGGATGATGGCGGCCGAGCTGGGGCTCGACCAGAAGCTGGCGCAGCGCGCGGCGCTGCTCCACGACATCGGCAAGGCGGTCGACTTCGAGCGCGAGGGGACGCACCCCGAGATCGGCGGCAAGCTGGCCCGCCAGTACGGCGAGCCGGCGGTGGTCGTCAACGCCATCGAGTCGCACCACGACGACTGCGAGGTGATCGACCCGATCTCGGTGCTGGTCGCGGCGGCGGACGCCCTGTCCGGCGCCCGCCCCGGGGCCCGGCGGCGGACCACCGTCGACTACATCCGGCGGGTCACGCAGCTCGAGGAGCTGGCGCGCTCGTTCCAGGCGGTCGACAGCTGCTACGCGCTGCAGGCCGGGCGCGAGATCCGGGTGATCGTCGAGCCGAAGCGGATCAGCGACGACGGGGTGGCGCTCCTGGCCCACGACCTGACGCAGCGGATCCAGTCCGAGATGGACTTCCCGGGCCGGATCAAGGTGACGATCATCCGCGAGGTGCGGGCCCAGGCCGTCGCCCGCTGACGGCAAACCGGGGACAGCTACCGTAAGTCGGTAAGCCGGGAATCCGGGCGGCGGACGACCACGACCGTCTGGTCGTCGCGCTGCGGGCCGTGCGCGAAGCGCCCGGCCTCGGCGAACACCGCGTCGACGATCTCGGCCGCGCCCGCCCCCTTGAGCTGCCGCAGCAGCTTCTCGAGCCGCGCCTCGCCGAACTCCTTTCCCGCGCGGTTCTGCGCCTCGACGATCCCGTCGGTGTAGAACAGCAGGGTCGAGCCGGGCAGGAAGCGCTCGAAGCCGCGCTCGTAGCTGGCGTTGGGCTCGGGGCCCAGCAGGAGCCCGCCGATCTCGAGCTTTTTGACGTGGCCGTCCTGGAACAGCAGCGGCGGCGGGTGGCCGGCGTTGCAGTAGACCATGTTCCCGGTCCGCTCGAACTCGGCGTAGAACAGCGTGATGAAACGCGAGGCCAGCGCCGAGCGCGAGACCACGCGGTTGACGCGCTCGATCGCGCGGGTCATGCGGTACTGGACGTCGAGCACGACGCGCAGGCCGGTGATCACGTCCCGCGCCATCAGCGCGGCCGGCAGCCCGTGGCCCGACGAGTCGGCGATCGCCACCCCCAGCACGCGGTCCGAGAGCTCGACGAAGTCGTAGAGATCGCCGCCGACCTCCTCGGCCGGGACCGAGCGGGCGGCGATGTCGAAGCCGTGGAAGTCGGGCGCGCGCGCCGGCAGCAGGCTGGTCTGGATCCGCCGGGCCTCCTCCAGGTCGGCGGCCCACTGTCCGTGCAGCAGCCGGAGGTTGATGATGTGGCGCAGCGTGCCCAGCAGGTAGATCGCGCGCTCCTGGTCGACCTCCGGGTCGAGCGTGAGCGCGATGATGTGCTCGCCGCCGTCACCGACCGCGATCGAGGCAAAGCGCTTGACCCCGATCCGGCGCTCGATCGCGGGGTCGAAGTCCGCGTCCCCCTCGCCGACGATGACGAGCCCCTCGTCCACGACCCGCCGCATCGGCGGGTACTCGGCCGCGACGCGGAAGCCGGGCTCGATCTCGCCCCGCGCGCCGCAGGCGACCTCGAGCACGTAGGCCTCCCCCTCCGGAGTGCGCCGGTAGAGCCGTGCGCCGAGGATCCCGAGCGACGGCCCCGGCCCCTCGACGATCGCCTCGAGGATCCCCGAGAGCTTGGCCGCGGTCTCGGCGCTGCGCTCGATGCTGGCGAGCGCGCGCTCGAGCGTGCGAAAGGTCTGGCGGTAGTCCATGAACGCCCTTCCGGGTGGCCGCACAGTGTGCGCCGGGCGCCAGGCCCGGACAAGCCGTCCGTCCCGTAGAATCGGGCCCGATGAAGCGGCGCGACCAGGCGATCCCCCCCGAAGTGCGGGAGGAGTTCCTGCGCCTGACGGCACAGGCGCTGGAATCGCTCTCCCGCGGCCGGATCGAGGTCTCGCGCGCCACGCAGTCGATGGCGCCGCTGTTCGTCGGTGGCGAGCGCCTGGCCTGGTGCCGGCTCGAGGCCGCGCCGCGCCGCGGCGACCTGCTGCTCTACCTGCAGCGGCCCGGGCCGATCGTCCACCGCCTGCTGGGCCGCGCCGCCGACGGCTCGTGGCGCACCAAGGGCGACCACCGCCCGCTGTGCGACCTGCTCACCGTGCCCGACCGCGACCTCTTGGGCCGGATCGTCGCCTTCGAGCGCGACGGCGCCGTCTGGTCGCTCGAAGGGCGCGGCGCGCGCGGCTACGCCCGCGCCGCGGCGCTGCTCTCGCAGGCCGGCGACCTGGGATACCGCGCCGCGGGGCTGGGGGACGCGGTGCTGCGGCGCGCGCTCTTCTTCCTTGGCGAGCGGGCCCGCGGCGAGATCCTGCGGCGCCCGGCCTGGTGGGTGCAGCGGCAGTCGCAGCGCGCGCTGCACGGCCTGCTGTTCGGCGCCTGCCACGCGCGGCTGGCGGCGCTGCCCTTCCCGGAGAGCCCCGATGAGTGAGACCCGCCCGAGCGGCTGCACCTACTTCTCCGTCGACGTCGAGGCCAGCGGGCCGGTCCCCGGCCTCTTCAACCTCGTCAGCCTCGGCGCCACCGCGGTCGGGCGGGGCGAGGACGGCCGCTACCGGGTCGGCGACTCGTTCTACGCCGAGTTCAAGCCGGTCTTCCCGGGACAGGACCCCGACGCCAACCGGATTCACGGGATCGACCCGGCCCGGCTGGCGCGCGAAGGGCAGGAACCCCGCGCCGCACTGGTCGCACTCTCGGACTTCGTCGCGCGCGCCACCGGACCCGGCACCGCACCGACCTTCGTCGGCCACGTCGCGGTCTTCGACTGGATGTACGTGGCCTGGTACTACGCCTGGGCCGGACTGCCGAACCCGTTCGGCTACAAGGGGATCGACACCAAGTCGATGGCGATGGGGGCGCTCCGCCTGCCCTGGCCGGAGACCGGCAAGGAGACGCTCTGCGCGCGGCTGGGCCTCGCGGAGCAGGAGGCGGAGACGGCCCACCGGGCCGACGCGGACGCGGCGCACCAGGCGCGGCTGCTGATCGCGCTGCTCGAGCACGCGGGGCTCTAGCCTGAGACTTCCGCGGCCGGCTGGCGTCGCTGGCGGCCCGGCGCTCGCGTGCTAGTCTGGCGCCGCCCGCAGCCACGCCGCGTTCCCTGGAGGCCGGTCCTTGGCGCTCTCCGAGCGATTCTCCCTCGGCGTCACGCTCACCCTGGTCCTGATGCTGCTCGGCCTGCTCAGCGCGGGCGTGATCTGGGTCTCGTGGATCGACGCCAAGTCGGTCAAGACGCAGGCCCAGGCCGACGTCAACGCCGAGGCGGCCCAGTACCGCACCGACCTCGAGAGCTGGCACGCCCGCACGCTGCGCGAACAGGCCCGCCAGATGGCGGCCCCGTTCCTGTGGGGGATCGACTCGCTCGCGGGGGTGCGCGAGGGGACGGCCGAGTTCAACCGGCTGCAGAAGCGGATGTGCCAGTACGTCTGGGGCCGCGACACGCCGCCGATCCTCGAGACCAGGCCGTCAGGTCCGCTCGAGGCGGTCGTGATCGTCGATCGCGAGCACCGGATCGTCGCCTCGTCCGACCCGATGGAGGTCGACAAGCGCTACACCGACCCGGCCGAGATCGCGCTGCTCGACGCCGCGCTCGACACCCCCAAGGTGCGCCGCGCGGCCGGGCCGCCGCGCGACGACGGCCGCGAGGTGCTGGAACTGCTGACCGGCGTCCCCAACGCGCGCGGCGAGGTCATCGGGGTGGTCCGGATGCGCTTCGTCGGCGGGACGATCTCCTCGCTGCCGGTCCTGCCGCGCTTCGAGGTCCACACCAAGCCCAGCTTCGCCGGTCCGGTGCTGGCCGGGCTGGTCGCGCTGCTCGGCCTGGGCTTCGGCATCCTGGCGATCGCGCAGGTCGTGCGCCTGACCCGCCGGATCGAGGCGCTCGCGGAGGGCGTGCCGTTCCCGCCGACGCGCGGCCCCGGCGCGCGCGCCCTGTCGCTGATCGAAGGGAAGCTCGAGACGCTCTCCGACGCGGTCCAGCGCGACGACCTGATGGTCGCGTCGCTGACCGACGCGCTGCAGGAGGGGATGCTGGTGCTCGACAAGGACGGGCGCGTGGTGATCGCCAACCGGCTGGCGCGCGAGTTCCTCGGGCTCGAGCAGGCTTCCGGCGAGGAACTGCAGCAGCGCTTCGCGACCGCGCGCAACGCCTGCCCCGCGCTGGAGGGGGTGATCGTGGAGGGGCTCGACCGCGGCCTCGCCGTCCGCGAGAAGCCGGTCGTGCTGGCCGCCGGCCTCGGCGAGGCCCGCGAGCTGCAGGTCAACTCCTACGTGGGCCGCGGGCAGCGGCACTCGCACCACCTGATGCTGGTGCTGAAGGACCGGCGGCGGATCGCGGCGGTGGAGAAGAACCTGCGCGAGGCCTCCCGCCTGGCGGCGATCGTCCAGCTCACCGGCAGCTTCGCGCACGAGGTGCGCAACCCGCTCGGGGCGATCGGGATCAACCTCGAGAACCTGCAGCGCCGGATCGGGCGCGCCGGGGAGTCCGACCTGGCGGCCGAGAAGACGCTGCGCGTGCTGCGCGAGGAGGTCGTGCGGCTCAACGAGATCCTCGAGGAGTGGCTCGCGCTGACCGCGCCGGAGGAGCGCGCGGCGGGGGACGCGGACGTGGCCGACGTCGCCGACTCGGTCGCGCGGCTGCTGAAGGTCGAAGCGAGGCACCAGCGGGTCGAGCTGTCGGTGGAGCGCGATCCCGACCCGGGCCGGGCCGGGATCTCGACCGCGCGGCTGCGCCAGGTGCTGCTCAACCTCGCGCTCAACGGTCTGCAGGCGATGCCGTCGGGCGGCCGGCTCGTGCTGCGCGTCAAGGCGATGGGGGACCGCGTCGTGCTCGAGGTCGAGGACACCGGCAGCGGGATTCCCGAGGAGGTCCGCGACCGGATCTTCGACTTCCACTTCACGACGCGGGAGGAGGGGAGCGGGCTGGGGCTGGCGATCTGCCGCCGGATGGTCGAGGAGGCCGGCGGGACGATCAGCTTCCTCAGCCGGGTCGGCACCGGGACCACTTTCACCGTGACGCTGCCCGGGAGCGGGCTGGGCCGGGCCCGGACCGCCCCGGCCGGTCCCTCCGCCTGAGGCGGATCAGTCGGCGCAGCGGCAGCGGGAGAGCGTGCGGTTGCAGGAGAAGCAGTAGCCGCTGGCGCGGAACATCTCGCGCATCTCCCCCTGCCAGGCGTCCGCGATCCCGATCCGCTCGACCTCCGACAGGCCGGCCGCGTCCAGCCAGAGGCGCATCGTCTCCAGCGAGGAGTTGTAGGCGCGGAGCAGTTCGAAGATGCCGACCGGGCCGCCGGGGGCGGAGGTCGGCTCGGCCGGCAGCGCGAGCTTGTTCGTGGTCGTTCTCATGGCGTCTCGACTCGCATGAAAGTACGGGCGATCCGCGGGAAAGGCGCGTGGAAACGGCGGAATCGGCGGGGTTTTTGCAGCAGCCCGGACCGAGGGGCCGGGGCGCGGGGCGGAGCCCCGGGGACGATCTGGCGGAAGGGGTGGGATTCGAACCCACGGTACGGTTGCCCGTACACCGGTTTTCGAGACCGGCTCCTTAAACCGCTCGGACACCCTTCCGCAAAGCGCGGGAGGCGGGTCAGCGCGTCGCCATCCGGACCCGCAGCTCCAGGCCGAGGGCCGCGCTGCGGGCCACGGCCTCCTCACCCGGGCCGATCGGGCCGACCCCCGCCGGCGTCCCGGTGAAGACCAGGTCGCCCGGCTCGAGAGCGAACCAGCGCGAGAGCTGGGCCACGATCGCCGGCGGGTCGAGCAGCATCGAGGCGGCGCGGTCCGACTGGCGGAGCGCTCCGCCGACCGCGAGCGACAGGTCGATCCCGCCCCAGGGGAGGCGCAGCGCGTCGCGCGGCACGAACTCGGAGACCGGGGCCGCGCCGGGGAACCCCTTGCTGCGGGCCCACGGCTGCCCCTTGGCCTTGGCGTGCGCCTGGAGGTCGCGCGCCGTCAGATCGATCCCGAGGCCAACCGCGGCGATCGCGGCCTCGCCCTCCGCGCGGGTCAGGCCGGTCCCGCCGGCGCCGAGCAGAAGGACCAGCTCCACCTCGTGGTGGACCTCGGCGCTCCCCTCGGGCCAGGCGATCTCGACCGCCGCGCCGGGGGCCGGCGCGAAGGCGAGCGCCGAGGCCGGCATCAGGAACACCACCGGCTCGGCCGGTGCCCCCATCTCCCGGGCGTGCTCGGCGTAGTTGCGGCCCAGCGCGTAGATCGTGCCGGCGCGCACGGGCGCGCTCCCGCGGACCACGACCTCGCTCATGCGCCGTGCCTCGGCCCGGGCGACCGCGGGTCCCCCGCCGGAAAGACGGTGCGCGGCCGCACGGTGTGCAGCGGGATCACGTCGCCGACGAGCCAGGCCAGGGCCACGACCGCGACCGCGGCGATCAGCGCCAGCTCCCACCAGAGCGCGACCAGGCCCCTTCCGCGCAACCACGCCGGGACCGCGAGCGCGGCGATCAGCCCGGCGCCGAGCAGCGCATCCCGCAGCAGACGCCCCGCCGCCGACCAGCGCAGCACGGCGTTGCACCAGCGGCACGGATAGGTCGCCGCCGGCTTCAGGCTGGCCAGCAGAGCCGGGAACACCCGCCCGCCGCATTCCGGGCAGACCGCCATGCACTCTCCCCGTAGAAGAGCCCCAACTGCCTCCCAAGATAGCGAGGCAGGACTCCCGGCACCAGCCGGGGGCCTACGCCCGGGCCAGCCGGCCGCGCAGGAAGGCCCGCGCCGCGATCCACGCCTTGAGCGGGCGCGGCAGCTCGACCCGCGGCGGCCCCGCCGGGAAGCCGGCACGCTCGACCCGCTCGAGCAGCCGGCGGTAGATCGCGGCCATCGCCTCCGCCGCGCAGAGGTCGCGTGGCCAGCGCCGGCCGAACCCGCGCGCGGCCTCGAAGCAGTCACGGGCGCGCCCGGCCTCGAACCGCAGCAGCGCCAGCCGCGCCGGGTCTGCGCCCAGCACCCCGGCCTCGTCCACCCCGAAGAGCGCCAGGTCCTCCTGCGGCAGGTAGAAGCGCCCGGCGGCCGCGTCCGGGCCGAGGTCGCGCAGGATGTTGGTCAGCTGCAGGGCCAGCCCAAGCTGCCGGGCGTACTCGTCCGCTTCCGGCTCGCGGTGCCCGAGGATGCGCACGGTCAGCCGCCCGACCGCCCCCGCCACCAGGTCGCAGTAGCCGGCCAGCTCGTCGAAGCGCGCGAAGCGCCGGGGCGCCAGGTCCCAGCCGACGCCGTCGAGCACCTCCTCGAACAGCCGCCGCTCCAGCCCGAATTGCCGCGCCGCCTCGCCGGCCCGCACCGCGACCGGATGCGACGCGGTCCCGTCGAAGGCGCGTCCCAGCTCCGCGCGCCAGAACGCCAGTTCGCGCGCCGCGCACTGCGGGTCGGGCGCATCGTCGACCGCGTTGTCGGCGGCGCGGCAGAAGGCGTAGACGGCGACGATCCCGTCGCGCCGGTCGGGCGGCAGGGTGAGGAACGCGTAGTAGAAGTTGCTCTTCGCCGCGCGTGTGAACTGGCGGACGTGGTCGAGCGGCGAGGGCATCAGCGCGGGGCGTCCAAGCGGCGCAGCCGCCGCTGCACCAGGAACCACGCCATCGCGGCGACCCAGGCCGCGCCCCAGGCGCGGTCGATCAGGCCGCCCCACCGGGTGTAGGGGGGCGGCCCGCCGCGCGGCACGGTCACCGGCCGGATCAGCGTCCCCTCCTCCAGCCGGTAGCGTCCGGTCCGGGCGCCGCGCAGGTACTCCTCGACCCGCCCGTCGGGGGCGACGAAGGCCGACGGGCCGGTGTTGCCGACCCGCACCATCCCGACGCGGTTCTCCACCGCGCGCAGGATGTTCACCCCCATCTGGTTGTTCGAGAGGGCCCAGCCCAGCCAGCCCTCCGAGCTGAGGTTGACGAAGAACTCCGCGCCGCGTTGGCGCGCCTCGCGACCCAGCTCGGGGTAGCACGACTCGTAGCAGAGCGGCGTCCAGAAGGTCCACTGCCGGCCGTCCGCCTGCAGCGCGAGCGGGATCGCGCCCGGCCCGGCATAGCCGTTGGGCGCGTTGCGCCAGGCCGTGAGCGTGATCTGCGTCAGCCAGCGCCCCAGCGCCGGGAACTGGCGCTCGAGCCAGGGGAACCCGCGGCGCTCGGTGAAGGGGAAGAGCACGACCTTGTCGTAGCGCCCGGCGCGCTCGCCGGCGGGGTCGATGATCATCGCAGTGTTGGTGGGGCGCTGGCCGTCCGGCCCGAAGTTCTGGGTCCCGAAGAGCACCGGCGTGCCGAGCGTCCGTGCCACCGCCGCGACGTTCTTCTCGTACTCCGGCCAGCGGTCGAGGTTGGCCAGGATCGAGTTCTCCGGCCAGGCGATCAGGTCGGCCGCGCCGCGCGGCACGGTCGCGATCGTCTGCTGGACCGTCCCGGCCAGGACCTGCGGGGTAAGCTGGAACGAGTGCTCCAGCGCCGGCTGGACCACCGCGACCCGCGGCCCCGGTCCCTCCGCCACGGCACCGATGCGGGCCACGCCGTAGATCCCGAGGAAGGCCACCGCGGCCGCGGCCAGCCCCGCGCCCCAGCGCAGCCGGCGCGCGTCGCCGGATCGCGGGCCGTCGAGCGCCCGCTTCGCGAGATCCGCCAGCAACCCCGCCGGGATGCTCCAGAGGAAGGTCAGGCCGTAGGAGCCGACCAGGTCGGCGGCCTGGATCAGCACGGGGTATCCGAAGAGAAAGGTCCCCACCTGGTACATGTTGTAGTTGCCCACCCCGAGGATCGCGCGGGTCCACTCCCCGGCCGCCATCGTCAGCGGCAGGACCACGAACAGCGGCCAGCCCGAGACGCGGTGGAGCGACCACGCCAGCAGCGACTGGACCACGTAGTGCAGCGTGATCACCGCCGGCAGCAGGGCCAGCGCGATCCAGCCGAACTTCAGCAGCGGCACGTGGGCGCCCCACATGAAGAGCAGCAGCCCGGGCAGGAAGCCGAGCACGGGGGCGCGCCAGCGGTCGATCACCGCCGGCGCCATGAGCAGGGCCCAGCCCAGCGCGAGCAGCGGACCCAGCGCCTCGTAGCGGGTCGCCGCCAGCAGCACCAGGCCGCCCGCGAGGGAGACGGCAAGGACCTCGGCGAGGCGGCGCAGGCGGGAAAGCGGCGACGGGCCGGGGCTCGCGGACATCCGTTCAGGCCTCCCAGCGCCGCAGCGCGAGGCAGGCGTTCGTGCCGCCGAAGCCGAAGCTGTTGGAGAGCGCCGTGCGGACCTCGAGCGCGTTGTCCCGCTCGAGCACCAGCTTCAGGTGCGCGCACTGCTCGTCGACCCTGTCGACGTTGACCGAGGGGGCCAGAAAGCCGCCCCGCAGCATCTGGATCGTGTAGATCGCCTCGAGGCTCCCGGCCGCCCCGACGGCGTGGCCGGTGGTCGACTTGGTCGAGGAGATCCAGGGCTGGCGCCCGCCGAAGACGGCCTGCATCGCCGTCGCCTCCGAGGGGTCGCCGGCCGGCGTCGAGGTCCCGTGGGCGTTGACGTAGTCGACTTCGTCGGCGCGCAGCCCGGCGTCGGCGAGCGCCTCGCGCATGACCTCGATCGCCCCGTCGGTCAGCGGCGCCACCATGTCGCTGCCGTCGGAGTTGGCGGCGAAACCGACGAGTTCCGCCAGGATCGGCGCACCGCGCCGGCGGGCCGCGTCGAGGTCCTCCAGCAGCAGGATCCCTGCGCCGCCGCTGATCACGAAGCCGTCGCGGTCGGCGTCGAAGGGGCGCGAGGCGCGCCCGGGCGCGTCGTTGAAGTCGCGCGAGAGCGCGTGCATCGCGTCGAAGGCCGCGGCCCGGGTCCAGTCCAGCTCGTCGGCGGCGCCGGCCAGGATCCGCTCGTAGCGGCCGGTGCGGATCAGCAGTGCGGCCAGCGCGATCGCGTGCGAGCCGGTCGAACAGGCCGACGAGACGCACCAGCTCTCGCCCCGCGTGCCGAGCGCGACGCTGACGTTGGCGGCGGCGGTCGAGGTCATGACCTGCGGGACCGTGAAGGGGCTGACCCGCCGGGTCGACTGGAACTTCTCGAGCCCGGCCGCGCGCGCCTTCTCGGCCTCCTGCTCGACCTGCTTCAGCGCGTTGTAGTTGCGGATCGCCGAGCCGATCCCCGAGCCGATGATCACGGCGACCCGCGTCCCGCGGACCTCGGCCGGCTCGATCCCCGCGCCGGTCAGGGCTTCGTGCGTCGCGTAGAGCGCCATCCGCGACATGCTGGTCGCCGACTTCTCGACCTTGCGGGTCAGCAGCGGGGAGTCGGGCTCGGCCTCCGGCACGCCCGCGACCTGCGAGGCGAAGCCGATCCCGACCCATTCCGGCACGAAGCGGACGCCCGAGCGGCCCGACCGGAGGGACTCCTCGATCGCCGCCAGGCCGGTGCCGATCGACGAGACGGCCCCCATTCCGGTCACGACCACCCGTCGCAGCGACCCCATGCCACCCTCCGCGGCCTCCTGGCCAGGACCGGCATGATACCGATAGATCGGGCGTTCCGGACCCAAGCTGGACAGCCCGGGGGGGCGGTATTAGACTCCCGGCCTCGGGCGTAAAGCCCACGGGCGGCGCTGGATGGCGCGCCCCGCAAGGAGTCCCAGATGTCGACCAACCCGACCAAGACCAGCGAAACCGAGAACGTCCCGGCCCCGGGCGGCGAGATGCTCGTGCTGACCCCGGCCGCGGTGAAGAAGCTGCTCGTCTACCAGTCCGAGAACCCCGAGTTTCAGGGCAAGTCCTTCCGGATCTTCATCGAGGGCGGCGGCTGCTCCGGGTTCCGCTACGGCTTCGGCTTCGACGACGCATCGGAGGACGACTGGAGCTTCGAGGCCGGCGGCCTCAACGTGACCGTCGACCCGATGTCGATGCAGTACCTGCAGGGCGCGACCGTCGACTTCGTCGACGACCTGTCGGGCTCCGGGTTCCTCGTCAAGAACCCGAACGCCAAGACCTCCTGCGGCTGCGGGAGTTCGTTCGGCGGCTGAGCCGCCCCCCGCGCTGGATGTCACGAGGCCCCCGGGCGGTCGCCCGGGGGCCTCGTTTTTTCGCAGCGGAACCAAGGAAAGAGAGAAGGAACCAGGTCCTCACGCCCCGGTGTGGGCCGGGGCCGGTGACGCGTGGGGGGCCACCGCGGGCGCGCCGTTGCCGCTCCAGTCGATCGGCCAGACCGGGACCTGGGCCCCGGCCGGCGCACCGCGCGCGGCGGCCAGCGCATGCTGCGCGGCGACCAGCAGCGCCTCGACCTCGGGCCACGGCCCGTTCTCGGGGATGGCGATTCCGGCCATCACCAGGTCGCGCCGCCCCACGCCGGCCTGCGTCGCGAGCACGGTGACGAGGCGCGAGACGGCGGGGCGCGCGTCGCGGCAGTGCGGCAGCAGGATCGCGACCCGCCGCGCGTCCCAGCGGCCGACCGAGTCCGACCCGCGGACCGCCTGCTTGATCGCGTGGCCGAGCCGGCGGCTCCAGCGATCGGGTTGCGCCAGGGCGACCAGCGGCAGCGACTCGGCCAGCTCGATCAAGAGCAGCGTCGCCGCCTCGCGGGCCTCCTCGGCCTCGGCCAGCGCCTGCTCGAGCGTCGCGGTGAAGCCCTTGCGGTTGAGCAGGCCGGTGGCCTGGTCGTAGAGGTCGAGCCGGCGGATCCGGTCGGCCTGCGCGCGCACATCCCCCTCCCGGCGGGCCAGGCGCGAGCGGATCGACTCCGAGTCCTCGGCCAGGGTCTGCCAGAGGTGCAGCGTGCGGGCCAGGCCCCACGCGGTGAGCACGGCACCGAGCAGAGCGAGTGCCGGGGCGACCCAGGGCTCCAGCCCCTCTGAAAGCCCCATCACCAGCGCCGCGGCCAGCAGCATGAGGCCGCCCGCGAGCGCCAGCCGCGCGCTCCACGGCCGGCCGCGGCCGAGCCACAGCACCAGCACGACGCCGGTCAGGAAGGCGACGGCGGCGCCGACGGCAAGCGAGGCGCGCTCCGAGCCCGGGAACAGGAACGGGGCCGCCGCGGCGGCGGCCGTTACGGACGCCAGCGGAAGGTACGGACCTCCCCGCAGCCACTTCATCGCTCAGGACTCCACACCCGTGCTGTCCCCCGACGGGTCTAACGCAAAGTTCGTGCCCCGGACCGGGTGAACGCAAGCGGAACCGGGCGTTCGGTCCCGGACCGGGCGGGCGGGGGAGGGGGCCGACTCCCGGCGGAGGCGGCGGACGAGGAATGTCGCCGGGTGACGCAGAGGGGCAGCGGCGGGGGGTGGCGGGAGCGGGCGGCCCGGCGGAGAGCCGGTGGGGTGGGCGTGGGAGATGGCGGCGGCCTCCGGGGGGCCGGCGGGGCCGCGACCCGGGGCGCGAGTTCAGCAGGACTGGTGCCGGAAGTGGGAGTCGAACCCACAAGGGGCGTGAGCCCCGGCGGATTTTGAATCCGCTGCGTCTGCCGATTCCGCCATTCCGGCTTGACTACTGCGGCAAGTCTTTCCGGGGATTATCGCCCCTTCGGCGAGGCCGCGGGTACCGCATTCGTGCCCAAACTGTGCCCAAGAATCCGGGCCGCCTCCCGGCAGTCGTCGCCGGTCAGCTTGAAGTAGTAGCTGGTCATTTGCGGCGTGGTGTGGCCCATCAGGAATTGAAGCCTCTCCAGCGGGACCCCCGCGCGGGCGGCCGCGTAGCCGAACGCGTGGCGGAACGAGTGTAAGGGCTCGATCCCGTCGCGGGTGATCTTCAGGTCCTTCAGGATGCCGCGGACCTTCTGGGTAAGCCAGAGGCCGCGGGGCTTGGACGCCCAGGGCTTGCCGGCGTCGTCGGCGAAGATGTAGAGCGACCGGACGGGCTGCGCGGCGCAGTCGTCCAGCAGGGCCTTCAACTCGGCTGCGACGGGATACTCCGTGACGGCGTGGGTCTTGAAGCGGGTGACCTTCAAGAGCGCGTTCTTGGAATCGTAATCGCTCCACCGAAGTTCCCGCAGCTCCTTCGACCGGGCGCCGGTGAGCTTAAAGCCGAGCAGGATGCGCCGGACCCCCGGCTCCACGGCCGCGAGCAGGGCGGTCATCTCGTCGTCGCGGTACGGGACGCCGTGCTCTGTATCGTTCTTCGGCTTGCGGATCGCGCGGGCCGGGTTAGCCTCGATGATCCCATCCTCTACGGCGTCCCAGAACAGGACCGACAACGCGGACAGGTCCTTCTTGGCCGTGGTGACCTTGGCGGCGCGGGTACGCTCGCCCAACCAGATCCGCAGGTCGGCCGGCGTGATCGAGCGTAGCGGGCGCGGACCCCACAACGCGACGAATTGCGCCAGCCGGGCGGCGTGGTCCGGCTTGCGGTGCGGGGATCGCTCGGTGAACGCGGCGACGTAGGCGGCAAAGGTCATCTCGACAGCCGGCGGTGTCGCTGGCGCTGCCTTCCGCGCGGTAGCCGGAGGAGAGAAGATCCCCGCCGCGATCTCCTGCTCCCAGGTTCGCTTAGTGTCCCGCGCCTTGACCCACGCTTGACGCTTGCTCTCGGGGTCGTGGGGATCGTAGACGGCGACCTTCTCGCGGAGCCGCGTCCCGTCGGCCAGCCGGCCGTCGAGAATCAGCTTCGTGGCCCGCTTGCCCCTGATCTCTCGGATGACCACGTTTCCCTCCCGTGGTGTCCCGAAGGGTGAAGCTGGAGGCGGCTGCCGGTCGGGATGCCGGCCCCTCGGCCGAGGGTGCCGCCTCCAGGCTAGTGGGCGATCGAGTGGGATCTACTCGTTTCGGTCCAGCACCTTCTTCGCGTCTTTGGTCGCCTTTGCAACCAACTCCGCGAGATCGGAAACCAGCATGGGCAGCAAGGGTACGGCACGCACTTTCGTCGTGCGGTCGGCATCGCGCAGGAGTCGGGCGTCCGTCTCGGCGAGAACTTCATCGTCCGCATAGGCGTCGTTAGGCCACACCCGTTCCCGACGCTCGACGACGTAGAGGCCCCAGCGGCCGTTGCGCTTCGTGTAGCAGACATACTCCAACTCGGAGATCGTCGCGCCCGTCTCGTCGCCGTCGCCGTCGAGTTCCTGCTGATCCGACGATGAGAGCACTCGCCACGCCTCAACCCCCGGCTGCGCATCGTCGAGAGCCGCTTCGACTTCGCGGATGTAGGCGAACGCGCGTTCCGCCTCGGCGTTAAGGGCGTTGACGTTCTCCCTCATCTTCTCGATGGTGTCCTGTGTCTTCTTGTCGAGCGGCATGGTGGAGTCCTTCTCTTGCTGCGGCTCACGATCGAGCGGGATGGTAGGGGTTGGCTTCTCCGGCCATGTTAGACGGGCCGAAGGCGGCGGACCGGCCACGGGACGGGACTCGCCCGCCGCGGCAGGGGCGACGTTCACGTAGCACGTGGTTATGGGTTGCTCAGGCGGACGGACGATCTTGACTCGCGCTGGCTCAGCGGCACGTGCGGCTGACTTCTTGCTGGTCTTGGGTTTCATTCTCAACTCCACTCGGGCTTACGGCCCGGAGTCGTGCGCCTATCGCGGCGCTATTGCGTTTGCCCTAAACGGGCCTTTCTTCGATAGCGGCCTATCCGACCGCCCACTAACGAGAGGATAGCCGAGTCATCCCCGGAATGTCAACGGGAGAACACCGATTGTCTCTCGCCCGCTACCGCCGCCGTCCGGAGCCGGATCATCGCCCGGCGCTCGGCGGCGCTCACCGCCTGATGGCTGACCCCGAACGCGGCCGCGATCTCCTCGACGGTCCATTCCACGGCCAGCCCGTGCCGGAGCACCAGCACGGCCACGTCACGGCGCGAGAGCCGGGCCGCGTCGAATAGCTGTTCCAGCGTGCGCCGGGCGATCGCCGCACCAGCCGGCCCGGGCCCGTCGTCCGCCAACTCGGCGGCGGCCGCGTCACCCCAGGTCGGCCCGTCCTTGTCGCGACGATTCACCGGCGCGTCGAACGACGCCACGTTGTCGTGCGGCTCAATCGGTACGCGCATCGTCACCCCCGAAAACATGACCGGGGCCGGTGGGCTGGACACCGACCCCGGCACGGAGCAAGCGCCGCTGGTCGCTCGCTCTACGCGCGACGTGCGACGGAGAGGCACCCGTCACGCGGTCTCGTCACCGAGCAGGAACCGGGACCAGTCGTCGTCGGTCACCGGCAGACCCGCCGTTGCCTGCTCGCGCACGAAGTCTTCGTGGACCTCGACGCCGGTACATGGGATGTTCACGATCTTGTCGTTCATGCGATCACCAGCTCGTCCGAAACGTCCAGGCTCCGGGGATCGAAGTCTTCGTCTCGTACGCCAGACTCGGCCAGCTTCGCCAACTGCACCGCGCACAGCTTGCACACTCTCACCAGCTCGCCGCGGCGCTCGACTCGAGCACCGCCTACCGTCGCCCGCAAGCAGCACCGCGGGCACGGGCGATTCGCCGGCTTAGTCACGACGCACCCGTTGCGCATACGGCGTCAGCGCGTCCGCCGTCAACTCGCACTTCCCAGCACGGATCAACTCTTCCGCGACGACCGGCGCAAGGTTCACGACCTCGCCCGCCTTGCAGTCGTCGTAATCCGTCACGAACTGCACTTTCATCTCGCCTCCGAAGGTGGAGCCGGAGAGTGCCGAGGAGCACCCTCCGGCCCCGGGTGTCACGCGTGGGTGGACGGGGCTGTCTGATGGACCCCTGCCGGGCACGCGTGGCGAGCCTTCCCGGTCCCTCGGCGTTTCACTAGCTCACCGCGGCCTTGCACTTGCGCAGGATCGAGAACGCGTGAGGCAAGGCCACGAGCCCGGCCGTGCGCTTGATGACACGCATCGAGACGAGCCCGTACTGGAACTTCTCGTGCTCGGAAACCGCGAAGTCGATCCCGGTGCGGTCCCCGATCACGATGCCTGGATTCCACGCGCCGAAGTAGATCGACGCGCCTTCCGTGCTGTTGAAGACCTGATCCGTCAGATAGACCGGATAGTTCAGCAGCCACGCGGCCGGACCCGACGCAGTCGCCTGCATCGTGTTGCCCGTGATGTAGGAGTTGTAGAGCGGCAGGCTCGAGCTGGTCTGCACCTGCAGGTCCGCGAAGGTCAGCGGGTGCATGACCCACGCCGCACCCTGCCGGCTGGCCGCATGGAGCGGCCCGTAGATCGCACTCGACAGCTTCGCGAGAGTCGGAGTCGTCGGCGTGTTGGTGACGCTGGTCGCCTCGACGTACAGCGTCTTGTCGACGGTGTAACTGCTCGTCGTGGTCTGCGCGTAGATCCCGGCCCAGGCCGGATCACCCGCCGTGCCCTGGAGACAGGCAGCGTCTTCCTTCTTGCCGATCTCCTGCGCTGCACTCTGCAGGAAGAAATCGAGCAGACCGACCGCCTCGTCCTGCAGCACGTCGACGCTCGCCTGACCGTAGGCCACGAAATCTTTCGCGGTCAGGGTCTTCTGCGCGAAGGTCGGCTCACCCTGCGTGATCGCACCGCCCATTTCGGCCACGACGTGACAGGTCACGTTCGTCGCCACGCTGACCGCGTTGGTCGTGCGGCTGGACAACGGCTGCTTGGCCGCGAGACGACGCACCACCGAGGCGTCCTCGATCATGCGGATGATGTCCGTCGCGAGCATCGTCGGCACCGTGTAACTGCCCGGCGTCGCCGTTTCGTTCAGGTACGCCTTGTTGTTGAAGTGCTGCCAGATCTTGTCGATCTGCTCCCGGTACTCCGGGGCCTTCCCGGCAAAGGCCGGAATCTGGCACCGCGCCGCCGCCTTGAGCCAGCTCAGCAGCAGCGCCTTACGCACGGGCACCGCGTCACCCCGCCGCTCGATCACGTCGATCGTCTGACGCTGCTCGGCCGGGATCAGGTCGAGATAGCCCCAGGAGTCACCACGGCCGATGCCGGCCTTGCTTCGCGCATCGACGTCCGCGATCCATTCGGCGAGCTTCTTGGTCTCCGCCCTTGCCTCCTTGATGTCCTGACAGAGCGGGTCGAGCGCTTCGGTAAATTCCTTGATGCTGGGCATGTACGTTTCCTTTCGTGTCGCCTTCCCGCTCGAGCGTCGCGGCATCCGCGCGGAAGGTCGCCGGCCGGCACGCCCGCGAGCGCACCGACCGGCTGGTGTGTCTAGCCTGCTTGATCCGGCCTCGGCTCCAGCGACAGCAGCGGGGTGGGCTCGCCCAGCGCGTTGCGGTGGCCTTCCATACCGAGAGCGGATCTCACAGGGTGGTGCCTGTCCAGCCGTGATCCCAGAGGTACTGGGCTTGCCGGCGGGCAGTCTCGTCGTCGTCTCTTGGTTCTTTCGCGTCGGGAACCAGCAGCCCGTCGCACGCGGCACGGGCCTCTGTATGGCGTCGCAGCTTCCGGTCAAGGGATCGCTGCACCGCCTCGCCTTTCTCGCTCTGGACGGGCGCCTGCGCGGCCTCGGGCGCTTCCGGCGCGGGCGCGTGCTGCGCGGCGCTGTTCTGGGGGTGGTCGCCGACCGGCGTGCCGTCGTCGAAGGTGCAGACGTACTTCACGTCGCCCTGCGCTGCCGGACCAGCCGCGGCCATCGCGGCGGTGAGCCGGTCGAGCAACTTCACGATCTCCGCGCGGTCTGTCCCGATCAGCTGCATCAGCCGGCTGTACGCTGGTGTCTCCTGGCGCTCCTTGTTGAACCGGCCGTGGGAGCCGTTAACGAGGATCTGCACCCTCGCGATCTCGGTCTCGATATCCGCCAGCCGGCGGGCGATCCGCGCCGCGAGCGGGCTGTCGCCTAGGTTGCACTCGCGCAGGATCGCCCTGGCTTCCTTCTCGGCGGTGCGACGGTGCACGTCCATTTGTTCCCGGCGCTCGCGCTTGCTCAGCCGGCCGAGAAGGGCGAGTTCCTTCTGGCGGGTGTCACCCCCGCAGAAGTTCAGGTTGCCGTCCGGGGCGCCCGGACGCGTCTGGCGCCCTTTCTTCGGGGCGCGGGGCGGCGCCACGTCCGCGGCTGGGGGCGCGGGACTAGCCGCGTCAGGGCACGACTTGGGCACGGATTCCGGCTCGACGCCGGGAAGGTTCGTTAGGTCAGTCACTTAGCCTCCGGCGGATCGGACGGGGCTTCCGTTGTGGTTTGGGTTTCCCGGGCGCCAGGGGCGGCCAGCGGCCGAAGTGGGTATTCGTCATCCGGGCAGGTCGGAATGACGTTGGGGCCGTGAAGGTCGATCGACGGCGGGAGCGGTTGGTGCGAGGGGTACCGCACCACCGCATGCGGTACCGCGTGCGGGGGTACCGCACCCGCATCCCCGTAAGGGATGCGGTACCCCCTGCGGTACCTACCCCCCGCAACGTCTTGCGGTACCTTTGGGTTCATAGTTCCCACCAAAGAAGCCCCGGTTTCCCGGCTGGCGTGATGGTCTTGATCTCTGGGTAATTTCTGGCCGCGCGGTTGATGGTGTCTTCGGAGACGGAGATCGCCTCGGTGATCTGCTTGCGGGTGAAGCGTGCTGGGGCCCGGCCGCGGAGGAAGTCCACGACGGCGTCTTCCTTCGTGGCCCTACGGACGGCCTCGCTGGCCTCATCGGGCTGCAGGTCGCGCCGGTAGAGTAGGGCGAACGGGCAGGTTGTCTTGTCGGGGCTGGCGATCCGGTCGTTGAAGATCTCGATCTCGACCGGGTTGGGTTTCTCGCCGTCGCGGACCTTGAGGCACTCCACGACGCGGACGTTGGGTTCTTTCTGGTGCTTGCGGATCAGGAGTGAGGCATCGGTGGCGGCCAGGAAGTCTTGCGAGCCGAACACCAGGGCTTCAGGGTCGGTCAGTTGGACCCGGTTCCAGACGCTCTTGTTGGTGTGCCCCACGGTGCAGATCAGGCGCAGGGACGGGACGGCGCGGAGGGGGTCGATCCGGTCGCGGTAGTACTCGCGGACGGCCTCGGCGTCCTTGAGCGCCTTGATCCCGCTGGTCTGGTTGATCGAGTCAATGAAGGTCACTTCCGCCTTGAGGTGGTCGAGGGTGCGGCGCAGGCGGTCGAGTGCGGTCGGGTTGGTTGCCAGGAATCCCGACTTCGACAGGACATGGAAGGTGTCTTGAATGTCCTGCCGATCGATCCCCATGCAGGCGCATAGCCGGCGGACGCGGCGCATCGTGCGGGCGGTCGAGTCTTCCTCGGACAGCATCAGGACGCGGTACCGGCGGCTGATTTCGTACTTCCCGAGGATCGGCCGGCCGGCGGCCAGGGCGAGGCCCACGGCGAGGGTCCAGAGGGTCTTGCTCGATCCGGTCGGGCCGAACAGTCCGAAGGTGTCGCCTTCCTCGATCCCGGGCAGGAGATAGGTCGGTGCTGGAATGTCGGCGTCGAGAATCCAGTCGATCGTCAGGGTGGGGTACGGTTCCGGCTCGCTGGCCGCGGCGCCCTTCTCGGTGGCGTCGGTGGTGTTGACGAGCTGGCCGAGGCCGAGGCCGGCGTCGAGGTGGTCGCTGAGGTCCTTGCCCTGGGCGGCCTCGACCACGCGCACCGATGCGGCGTAGGGGCGCACCGATCGGAGCACGTCAGCCGCGTGCTTGCGGCCGGGCTCGTCTCGGTCGGCGACGACGACGACGTGGGCGCCCTTGAGGCTGGGGCTGTAGTCGTCGCGCCACTTGCCGGCGCCGCCAGCGTTGCAGGTTGCGACGATCGAGCCGTCCGCGAGGTCGGCGTCGTGGTTGAAGCGGTCGGCGTCCTTCTCGCCTTCGACCACCAGTACGGTGCCGCCGTCGGCGGCCACGGCGAGGACCGCCGGCAAGTTGTAGAGGACCTTGCGGACGCCCTTCACGTTCGGGGTGCCATCGGGCTGCCGCTGGCGGAAGTCTTTCGGGGCGTACCTCACGACCTGGAACAGCGGGACGTTGGATTCGTCGCGGTAGGTGTAGCTGGCGACCTCGATCATGTGCGCACTTTGCGCACTTGATTCGTCGAACAGGTCGCGCTCCGAGAGGCCGAGGGCGGCCACGATGTCCGCCGTCGAGCATCCCGCGTGGCAGCAGACGAGGCACTTGCCGCCGCCGTTGCTGACGGAGAGGCTGGGGGTGCTGTCGTCGTGGGCGGGGCAGCGGGCCATGAAGCCGGAGCCGTTCTTTCGGGCTTCGTGGCCGTGGGCCGAGAGGGCCGAAAGGACCCGCGAGAGGGCCGGGCCGCTCATCGGTCACCGTCCGGCGCGAGCGCGGCTTGGAGCCCTTCCAGAACCTCGCCGATCAGGAGCGCGATGTACTCGAGCTGGGCCGGGGTCGGCTGACCGAGGCCACGCTCCGCGAGCAGCCCGAGCGTCGAGCAGAGCCGTCCGGCGTCGTAGAGCCGGCCCGAGAGATTCGAGAGGGGGTGGATCTTCGCGCGGGTCATGCGCGGTCCCCCTCGCGCAGCCACGCCAGCAGCGCCTCGCGGTGGATTCGGTATTCCTGGCCCAGCCGGCGGGACGGGATCTTCTTGGCCCGAACCAGCGTCCTGACGGCGGACACGGGGGCGCGAAGCAATTCGGCGGCTTCGGTGACGGTGAGGGAGACGGCCTCGTTAGCGGACGGGAGCGGACGCCGGGGGCCGTTCATGCGGCCGCCCGAAGGCGCCAGGAGGGCGCAGGTTCGCCGTCGGCGTCGCCGCTAGAGTCGGTGGCGCTGGGCTGGGCACGGTGCGCCCTGTGGCCGCGTGACGCCTGGCGGGCGGTGTGCAGGACGATCCGCGGGGCGGTCACGATTCGGGGCGGCTGGGTCAGGGTTCGCGGCAGCGGGAAGTAACTCGCGGTGAAGACGCCGCCCGACGAGTAGGTACCGACCGAGCTGGTGGTGTTCGTGGGGCCGGGATCGGGGGGGCGGTACGCTAGGAGCAGATCTACGCTGACTTCGGAAGCGTGCACTTTTGATCCTCCCTTGGGTTCACTACGGCGAGCACCGCCGAGATACCGCGCCGAACCAGCTCGGACGCGGAAACGCCCTGACGGGCGGCAGCCTCCTTGAGTTCCTGGTGCTGGGTGGCTTCGATCGCAAACAGGAAACGTCGCATGGGCCCCTCATGAATAGATATACCACGTCGCGGGTGACAGCGCAATAGCGCGGACGTGGCAACCGTGGTATTCTTCTCTTGAGGGGTCCCTCCAGTCTCCTCAACCACATCCTCCCGTGGACCGCCCGTCGGCTTGCACACCGGCGGGCACTTTTTTTGTGGTTTGGGTTTGGTTTCCGCGCCGTCGAGTCGTGCCCAAGTCGTGCCCAAACCCCCGGGGGTCGGGATGCAACGGGATGCAACGGGACGCGTCAAGTTGTAGGAACAAAAGAAAAAGGGCGCCCAAGTGACTGAGCGCCCGTGACGTATCTTTCCGTTTTGAATCCGCTGCGTCTGCCGATTCCGCCATTCCGGCGCTTGCCGGGCGGCCGGACTGTAACACCGCGCCGCGCGGCCGGGCCAACCCGACCGGCACGCAAACCCCGTTGGACCGCCGAGTGAGTCGGAGACGCCGGGCGTAAGCTGCTACCGCAGGGGGAGTCTATGCGCGAACTTCGGGTCCCGAAGGGCGCTCTCGTGGTCGCCGCCGGGCTGCTTTCTGCTCCGACCTCGATGGCCGCGGAGTTCACCTACACGTACCAGGGACTTCCGGTTTCGCTGACGGCCAGTCCCGCGCTGGCTGCCGTGCGGGATCCGGGCGGTGGGGCGCGATCTCCCGTCGCGCTCCCGGACGGTGCTGAGCCCGTGCCGGGAGGCGCCGAACTCCGCCTCGGACGTTCCCGATTCGTGCTCGTTCGCGCGCGGGCGACCGGTCCGGGTGACACCTCCACAATCACGGCGGCGGAGAGCGGTCTGCTCGAGGAGCTCCTGACCCGGGGCGCCGACGCGCAGCCGGTCTTCGAACTCGGCGGCGCGACGAAGTTCCCGGCCGACGAGGTGCTCGTCGGCTTTTCCGAGCCGCTCTCCGTCGAGCAGGTGCGCGACCGGCTCGCTCCGCAGTGGGACGCGCTGCGCTTGCGCTCGGTGCGGCCGTCGCGCGAGCGGACGTTCGTGGTGACGATCGACCAGGCCGCCGGCGGCCGCGCCTTCGAAGCGAGCCGCGCGCTCGCCTCGTCGCCGGGGGTTCGGTTTGCAGAACCCAATTTCGTCGTGGCGTACTCATCGGGAGCCTCCTGCCCATTCCCACCGCCTTCCGCGCCCTCTCACCTCGGTCTCGCGACCCCCTTGCACGCGCTGTCGAAGGGAGCGCCCGTGCCTTCCGCGGCTGCGGGTGTCGCGGCATCGGGGCTGACGTCGTGGGTGGTGCTCACCGGGACCGACTTCTCCGACGGTGCGCCGGGCTGGGCAACGTCGCACGCGGAGGGCGCCACGGCGGCAGAGCCGGCAATCGTAGCGTCCGATTGGATGCGCTCGCCTCCGCACGCGGTCCACATGACCGCCGGAGGTCCGGCCGGGGTCGACCCGGGGACGGGTCACTCGGCTCCCTACGGCTGTCGCTCGTATCTTCTAAGCCCGGTCTTCGACGCCGCCGGATACGAGGACGCCTTCGTCGAGCTGTGGTTCAACCCGCAGTACGACGAACCACGACTCGATCCCTTCGAAGCACTCGACTTCGGCCGGCTGCTGCTTCTCGATGCGGCCAACGGAGCGGTCCTCGATCATCTCCTTCTCGCGTCGCCGCTCCAGATCCACACCTATGCACGCTGGCACAAGGCACTCTGGCGGATCCCCCCGCGTCATCGGCGCTCCGGGATCCAGGTCGCCATCGAGTTCACGAGTGACGACCAGGGGTACGCGAATGGCCTGTACATCGACGACATCCGGGTCCTCGGCGGGCGCGGCTTGAGCGACGAGCGGCCCTCGGCCGATCCGTACTCCTCCAGGCAGCATGGACTCGTCAACCGCGGGCAGCTCGCAGGACAGGGGGGCGACGAGAACGGCACGGCGATCACCGACGCCTGGGCACTGGGGCCGTTCGCCCGGGAGACGCTGATCGCGGTGCTTGGCGACGGTGTGGAACGTGAGCACCCCGACCTCGTCGTTCGCCAGGGCTTCGATGCGGGCTCCGGGGACCTGTCTGGGGAGCCACAGGAGGCCGGTGATCGCGTCGCCCAGTCGTCAGCTGGCCTCGTTTCAGCGATCGCCGACAATGGGCTCGGCATCGCGGGCACGGCGCCGGGATTCCCTGTCCTTCCGGTGCGAATCGGCTCGACCGACGAATCGCTTGCCAGTGCGATCGACGGCGCCGTGGAGCGCGGGGCGCGGATCATCCTGCACACGATCGCTTTCGGAGAATCGTCGTCGCAGGCGGTCGAGGACGCTCAGCGCGACGCGCTGGCGCGTGGCGTTGTCATCGTTGCGCCGGCTGGAGACAACCTCCAGGGAGAAACCTGGCGGATGGGCAGCTCGGTGCTATGCGCGGTTCCAGGCGAGCGGAAGCCGATCTGCGTGGGAGCCTCGTCGCCAGCCGACGAGTTGAAGAGGGTCGACAGCTGCGACGGGCAATTCTGGTGGGAATCGCGCGGCTATGACGAGTGGATCGATCTCGTCGCCCCGGGCACGTGGATGGTCACGACGGATCGCCAGGGAGAAAGCGGCTACAACTCCGATCCGGCTGAGAGCGGCATCGAGACCGACTACACGGCGGAGTTCAGCGGCACCGCGGCGGCCGCTGCGCATGTTGCGGGGGTGGTGGCGCTCATGCTGGACCGAAACCAGGCGCTCTCGCCCGACAACGTGTGGAAGATCATGACCTCGACGGCACGCGACCTCTATGATCCGGGCCGAGACTACTGGACCGGGTACGGTCGGCTCGACGCCCGTGCCGCGCTCCGAACTGCCATCGATCTGGGAGATGCGGCGGGTTCGGTGAGCCGGCCTGATCCGCCCGTCGGGACAGGCGGGACCAAGGTCGGCGCTTCGGAGGCGTTCACGCTTTCCGGAGCGATCTGCAGCCGTGGAGAGCCGGTCCAGTACAAGGTAGATTGGGGTGATGGAACGGTCCCGGTGTGGTTGCCGCCCGGGATCACGACGGCGACGCACGCTTGGGATGCACCGGGGGGGTACGAACTTACGTGCCAGGCCCGTTGCGCCGGCCACACCGCACTGGTTTCAACACCCTCCCCGAGCGTGATCGTCGGGGTTCGGCTCGCACACGGCCCCAACCTGAATGGCACCTCCGTGGGACAAGTCGTCCGAGAGTGCAAGCGGTCGGGGTCGGGCTGGAAGTGCACGATCAAGGGGAAGATGCGAATACGAAACGGCGGGGATCTACCGTCGCCCGCTGCCACGTATGACCTGAGGCTGATCTATCCGGTTCCGATACAGGGCGTGCCCCCGGTCCGGCTCGGAGCCACGCTTCCCGCTCTCAAGCCCGGGGCGTCGAAGACCGTGAAGTTCAACGAGGCCATCGCCCCGGATGCACCGCAAGCGTTTTACCTCTGGGCGATCCTGGACCCGATGGGGCGGGTGGCAGAGCTGGACGAGACCGACAACTACGTGAGGATGGGGATCCGTCCGTAGTGGTGGTTCAGTTGCGAGGGCGCGGATCTCCCAGCGCCTCCCGCAGCAGCGCCGTCGCCCCCTCCCAGGACCGCCGGTCGGCGTCCGGCTCGTAGAACAGCCCGCCGCGCGGGTCGCGGGGCAGCTCGTAGTTCGTGAAGCCGTGGCCGGCGCGGCCGTAGACGACGAGCTGCCAGTCCGCGCCCGCGTCCTCCATCTCCTGTTGGAAGGCGCGGACGTGGTCGGCGCTGACCATCGGGTCGAGCACCCCGTGGAGCGCGAGCACCCGCGCCTGCACCGCGCCGCGGGCGGCGCGCCGCGGCGTGTCGAGCAGCCCGTGAAAGCTGATCGCCGCGGCCAGGTCGGCGCCGTCGCGAGCCAGTTCCAGCGCCACGCCGCCGCCGAAGCAGTAGCCGAGCGCGGCGACCTCGCACCCGCGGACCAGCGGGCTGTCGGCCAGCCGCGCCAGCCCGGCCCGGGCCCGTCGGCGCAGGAGCGGGATGTCGGCCACGAGCCGGTTCATCTCGCGGGCGGCCTCCTCGTTGGACTGCGGCCGCACGCCGCGGCCGTACAGGTCGAGCGCGAAGGCGACGAAGCCCAGCGCGGCCAGGGCGCGGGCGCGCTCCTCGACGAACGGGACCAGCCCCTTCCACATGTGGCAGACCAGCACGCCCGGGCGCGGCCAGGGGAGGGTCGGGTCGTACGCGGCGTACCCCTCCAGGGGCAGGCCGTCGTGGTCGTAGAGCACGCGTTCGGTCCGGAGGGGGGCGCTCATCGGTCGGTCCTCGCCGGGCGGGCCGGGCGCGGACGATCCTACCGCGGCGGCCGCCTTGACGGGCCGCCGGGCCGGTCTTAACCTTCCGGTCGTAATAGTTTCAATCGAAAGTATATGCGGCCGGGGCGGACCCGGCGGCGGGAGGACCCGATGATCAGGCTGCGCAAGGCCGGGGACCGCGGCCACGCCGACCACGGCTGGCTCGACACCTGGCACACCTTCTCGTTTGCCGACTACTACGACCCGGAACACATGGGCTTCCGCGCGCTGCGTGTCATCAACGACGACGTCGTCGCGCCGGGCCGCGGCTTCGGGACCCACCCGCACCGCGACATGGAGATCGTGACCTACGTGCTGGAGGGGGCGCTGGCCCACAAGGACAGCATGGGCAACGCCTCGACCATCGTGCCGGGCGAGGTCCAGCGGATGAGCGCCGGGACGGGTGTGCTGCACAGCGAGTTCAACCACTCGAAGACCGACCGGGTCCACCTGCTGCAGATCTGGATCCTGCCCTCGCGCACCGGCCTGGCGCCCTCGTACGAGCAGACCTTCTTCCCCGACGAGGAGAAGCTCGGCCGCCTGCGGCTGGTCGCCTCGCCGGACGGCGCGGACGGCTCGGTCACGATCCACCAGGACGCGCGGCTTTACGCCACGCTCCTGGAGCCGGGCCAGGAGGTGGCGCACGACCTGGCGCCGGGCCGGCACGCCTGGGTCCACGTCGCGCGCGGGAAGGCCAGCCTCAACGGGCACGCGCTCGCAGCCGGGGACGGCGCGGCGGTCAGCGGGGAAGAGCGCCTGACGCTGCGCGGTGACGGCCGGGCCGAGGTCCTGCTCTTCGACCTGGCCTGACGCGGCCGGGGCCCGGGTGCTACATTCCTCCCTCGCCCCGCACCCGGAGCCCCGCCCGATGCCGAAGAGCCAGGTCGCGATCCTCAAGACGACGCCGCGCACCGTCCTGTCGGACTACCACGAGCTGCTCAACCTGGCCGACTACCAGCAGGTCGTCGCCCGGGACGCCGACACGGCGCTGAAGGTCAACATTTCCTGGCACTTCTTCTTTCCGGCCAGCTCGACCACCCCCTGGCAGCTCGAGGGCGTGATCCGGGCGATGAAGGCCGACGGCTACGACCCGAACCTGATCCACGCCTGCCACAACCGGACGGTCGTGATCGACGCCCGCCTGGGCGAGCGCGAGAACAAGCAGGTGAACGTGGTCGAGGCCCACGGCCTGCGCAACGTCCACCTCTACGACGACGGGAACGAGTGGATCCCGGTCGGCGAGGCGGTGGGCGACCTGACGAAGAAGTTCCTCTGCCTGAACCAGGTCTACCCCGACG
>JALOKP010000097.1 GCA_025456425.1 Acidobacteriota bacterium
GTTGTCGAAGCTGTCGAAGTACGGCAGCTGCTGCTGGAAGACGATCGGGTCGTCCCAGACGAACTCGTTGTCGCGCGCCCCCCAGAAGACGGCGACGGCCACCAGCGCCAGGGCCAGCGCGACGAGCGTGATCACTGTGGACGGCTTCACGGACGGCCCTCCGGCCCGCGCGGGCGGCGGGCCACGACGATCAGGTTCTCGCCCCAGCCGGCCGGGATCAGCGGCCGTGCCAGGAGCACGGTCACGATCGTCGGCAGGCTGAAGAGCGCGTACTGCGGCAACTTCGGCATCCGCTTGAGGTACGGCATGTCCCACGGCCCGTCCGAGAAGGTCCGCTCCACCGTCAGCCCCGCGGCCGCGGTCAGCCTCAGCCACTCCGGGGCCTCCAGCAGCGAGACGTGCGTCTCGTCCTTGAAGGCGTACCACTCCGCCCCGCGGAAGCGCCGGCCCGGCGAGCGCATCTCCGGCACCGAGTAGAGCAGCGCGCCCCCCGGCGCCAGCAGCCGCGCGATCCGCGCCAGCGCTTCGTCGGGCCGCGGCAGGTGTTCCAGCACGTACTTGGCCAGCACCAGGTCGAACCCCCCCGCCGCGACCGGCGGCGGCAGTTCCCCCAGCACGTCGGCGACGAAGGTCTCTGCGCGCGGCGCGTTCTCCTTGGCCCGCCCGACGGCGTACCCGGAGATGTCGACCCCGACCGCCTCGAACTCCCGCTCCAGCCAGGCCAGCGTGTAACCGTGCGCGCAGCCGATCTCCAGGATCCGCCGCCCGCCCGCCCGCCGCAGCAGGCGCCGCGCCAGCAGGGCGTAGTAGCGCACCGACCACCAGTGCATGTTGAAGCGCTTCAGCTCGTCCAGCCCGAATTCGCGCTGGTAGTAGTCCTGCCCGAAGCGCTCCGGCCCGGCACCCGGCCCCGAACCCGCCCCAGAGCCCGGCCCCGAACCCGGTCCCGAGCCCGGCCCCACCCCTGCCCCGCTCACGCGCGCTCCGCCAGCGCGAGCTGTTCGAGCACCTCGCGCACCACCCGCTCGGGCTCGATCCGCAGCATGCAGACGTTCCCCTGGTTGCAGGGCGGCGTGTAGCCGTAGACCGTGCAGGGCGAGCAGGGAGCGTCGGCCGCGATGCTGCGGAAGCGGTGCCCCGGCGGCCCCCACTTCGACAGCACGCCCGGCCCGAACAGGTGGACCGTGCGCGTCCCCACCGCGTACGCCAGGTGCAGCACTCCGGTGTCGGCGGAAACGTACACGTCGACCTGCGCGACGATCGCCGCCGCCTGGGCCAGCGTGCTCTTCCCCGCGACGTTGACGGCGGGCTGGCCCGCCAGCCGCTCGGCGATCGCCGCCGCCGCCTTCATGTCCTCCCGCCCGCCGAGCACGGCGATCCCGACCCCCTGCGCCGCCAGCCGCGCCGCGACCTCCGCGTAGCGCTCGGGCGGCCAGCGCCGCTCGGGGATCGAGGCTCCGGGGTGGATCGCGACCCGCGGCCGGTCCCCCAGCGGCTCCAGCGTCTGCTCGGCAAAGCGCACGGCCTCGGGGTCGAGCGGCAGGAACGGCTGCTCGGGATCCCAGCGCGGCTCCCGGCCGGTCGCGCGCCGCGCCAGCTCCAGGAACGAGCGGGCCTCGTACACCGACTGGTCGTAGGGCAGCGCGTCGGTCAGCAGCAGCCGGCGGACGTTGGTGCCGAAGCCGATCCGCCGCGGTGCCCGCGTCAGGAACGCGACGATCGCCGGCGCACGGTGGTACTGCTCGGTGTCGATCACGACGTCGTAGCGCGCGGCCAGCGCCTGCGGCAGCCCGCCCGGGAAGCGGTCGTACAGCAGCACACGGTCCACCAGGCCGAGCCCGCGCACCACGCCCGCGTTGCGCTTCTCCACCAGCAGGTCGATCTCGGCCTGCGGCCAGGCGCGGCGCAGCTCGGTCAGCATCGGCAGGAACAGCACGGCGTCGCCGATCCCGCCCGGCCGGATCACCAGCGCCCGGCGCGGCACCGGCGCGGCAACCGGCTCCGCCCCCGCGGCCGCCCCCGGAGCCGCCCCAGCCCCCCCCCCCGGCGCGCCCCGCCGCGCCAAGGGCGAGAGCAGCACCGCGATCGGCCACCCGACCAGCGCGTCGCCCACCTTCAGGATGTCCGCCTTGAGGCCCATGCCGGCGCGCAGTTTACTGCGCTCGCCCGGGACCCGCCCCGAATTGACCGATCCGGGGCCCCGGGGTATCAAGGTCGGGCGTGCCAGCCCGTCCGCACCCGTCCCCGGAGGCCCTCCCATGAGACCGTTCGCCGTCCCTGCCCTGGTTCTCCTGCTCGCCTCGACCCTCGCCGCGACCGGCGCCACGCCGAAGGCAGTCCCCAACTCCAAGGGCCTCAAGACGAAGGACAACAACGTCTTCATCAACAACAACGGCCCCAACGGCGACGCCGCGATCTGGTTCTGGAACGGCACGATGACCGGCGCCTCCCTCTACTGGGACGCGGCCGGCCAGCGCTTCGAGTTCAGCCACGCCGTGGTCGCGATCAGCGGCGATGTCGGCCTGGAGGGCTACGGCAACACCTCCGGCGGCTATTTCGAGGACAACGACGACAGCGGCTACGCCTACGTCGCGGTCGGCGACCTCGGGATCGAGGGCTACGGCCTCGAGGCCGGCGGCTTCTTCGCCGAGACCGGCAGCGCGGACCTCGACGGCTACGCCTACCTGGGCACGATCGACACCGAGGGGCGGGCCTTCGGCGCGATCGCCTCCGGCTCCGGCGCGGGCGGGTTCTTCCAGGACCCCGACGGCGGCGGCCAGGCCTTCGTCGGCGCCGACGACACCGGGATCCTGGCCTACGGTCCGTTCGCCGGCGGCGCGTTCGAGACCTGGGACCTCGACGCCGGCGGGCTGCCGCTGGGCGAGGCGTTCCTGGGCCACACCGAGGAAACCCCGCAGTCGACCTCCTACCTCGGGATCCGGGCCGGCGGCGTCTCCGCGGGCGGCCATTTCGAGGACTTCGACTCCGGCACCTACGCCTCGACCGCCTTCGACACCTACAAGATCCAGGGGACCGGCCAGGTCTCGTTCGTCCAGAACCACCCGGCCGAGAAGGACAAGGTCATCGTCTACACCGCGCCCGAGGGGGGCGAGGTCGCGACCTACACCCGCGGCAGCGGCCGGCTCGTCGACGGCGTCGCGCGGATCGCGCTCGACCCGACCTTCGCGATGACGACCCACCCCGAACTCGGCCTGACCGCCCACGTCACGCCCCGCGGCCAGTGGAACGACCTCTACGTCGAGTCGCTGACCACGCGCGAGATCGTCGTGCGCAGCCGCGAAACCACCGCCAGCGGGGCCTTCGACTTCCTGGTCTACGGCCTCCGGATCGGCTTCGAGGAGACCGCCGTCGTCCAGCCCAGGCGCGCCGACGCCCCGATCCCCTCGATGGCCGGCCACCGCGCGCTGCTCGACGCCGACCCCGCGCTGCGCGCCCAGACCGCGGCCGCGCGCTTTGCCGCCACGCAGGCCCCGCTGGGCCTGGCCGTGGCGGCCGGCACGCCGACGCCGGAGGCCGACGCGCTGCGCTCGGCGATCGGCGAGGCCAGCCCGAAATCGGCCGCCACCGCCCGGTCCGGCCGAACCCCGCGCCCCGCGGCGCCGAAGACGCCTGGCAAGGCCGCCGCGCCAGCGCCATCACGGCGCGACGACGCGCCGCCTCACAGGACCGGAGCTGTTGCCACAACCGAATCGGACGACACTCGGTAGCCGGAAGACCGGCCACTCTCTTCGCGCTCGATCACTCCGCAGGCGGCCCTTCGGCCGCCTGCGTCTTGACTGCGATGTACTGTCCGGTAGGGATGTAGAACCGCAGGCACCGGGAGGATCCGAAGAACTCGTCGACCGCCTTCTTCGCCCCCCGACAGGAGACGTGTCCGTAATCGTCGAACAGGATGGCCCCGCCCGATGTCAGCCGCGGCCAGAAGAAGCGACACGCGTCGATCACGGACCGGTAGATATCCACGTCGATGTGCGCGAAGCAGAATACCGTCGAGGACAGCCCGGCGGCAGACTCCGGGAAGCAACCCGGATGAAGCCGGTACTTGCCGAGCCCCTGCAGGACCCGCTCCACGGCCTCGACGCTCGTATCCGCGAAATCGTCCTTTCGATGGTAGTCGACCTGACTGTCCACCTCGGGCATCCCGGAGAACGTGTCGAACAGGTGGAGCGTCTTGCCGCTTCCCTCGAGGGCTCGCGCGATCAGACGGGCCGTGCCGCCGCGATAGACTCCGACCTCCGCCACGTCCCCGACCAGGTCGATCGAGGAAGAGACGGCCTGGTACAGCACGTAGGCCGTGTCGCAGTCGACCAGCGTGAGATCTTCGATCTCTTCGTGGGCGGACCTGAAGCGCGAGTCGAGACGCCAGCCCTCGATCGGATTGGCACGCCCCCAGCGCAGCCGCTGAAGCACGGGCATCACCGGCTTCAGCAACCGCTTGGCGCGATTCCGATGCCTCAGCTTCATCCTGGCCCCTCGGCACGCCTCCCCGGAGCCACCGGGACGAGGGTGACCGTCATGAAACCGCTCGACCGAGCGGGAAGTTACTCTCGGGGAAATCGAAGGGCAACCCGCTGCGCGTGACGACCAGCGCCGCTCGAGGCGTTCGGCACGGCTCAGATGCCGAGCAGCGCCGGCAACTCCGCCAGGCTCCGGATCCGCACCGCGTCGCCGACGCCGGCGTGGATGTCCCACGGGTCGAGCAGCACCGCGGGCATCCCCGCCGCCCGCGCGCCGGCGACGTCGTAGGCCGGCACGTCGCCGACGTAGAGCGCCTGCTCCGCGCGGGCGCCCAGCCGCTCGAGCGCGATCGCGAAGATCCGCGGGTCGGGCTTGGCGACGCCGACCCGGTGCGAATCGACGACCGTCTCCAGGTAGGCCCCGAACCCGGCCGCGGCCAGGTCCTGCTCGACCTGCCCCTCGGCGTTGCTGACGACCGCCAGCCGCCGCCCCGCCGCGTGCAGCCGCGCGACCGCTTCGAGCGCCCCCACGATCGGCCGCCGCCACAGCCCGCGCGCGTGGTGTGTGCGCCACAGCGCGTCGAGTGCGGCCGCGTGCCCCGCGCTCGGCACGGCGGCCTCCGCCAGGATCCGCCCGAAGTAACCGTCCCAGAGCTCGCGGCCCGTCACGCCGCGTGCGGCGGCGTCCGCGCCCCAGACCCGGGCCCGACCCTCTGCCGCGTCGAGCGCGGCGTCGTCGGGACCGGTGGACGGGAGCGCCCGCCGGACCTCGTCGTAGTCGAGCGTGATCAGTGTCCCGCCCGCGTCCAGCAGCACGACCTCGCGCCGCGCCAGGTCCGCGTGCACCGCCGGCGCGGGCCGCCCGCTCAAGGCGTGGCGCTGACGACGAGCTGCGCGTCGCCCGAGATCTTGACCTCGACGTAGGTCGTCCCGGCGCGCGCGGCCGAGCGCGTCGCCTGGAACTGGCTGGTCCCTTTCGGCGCGATCTCGCAGCCGCTGGCGCTGACCCCCGGCGGCGGCGCGCCCGACTCGTCGACCCCTCCCGTCATGACCAGGCACGGCGACGGCAGGACCAGACGCACCGCAGCCCGGCCGTCGAGCGTCAGTTGCGGGTGCATCCCCTTCGTCAGCACGCGCAACTCGATCTCGGTGTCGGTCGCCTTGATCTCCGCCTTCCCGGCGATCCCGCCGACCGCGATCTTGCCCCCGCTCGCCTTGGCGTCGAAGTCGCCCAGCGACTCCGCGGCGAAGCTGCTCTGGTCGAGCTTGAGCGTCGTGCCGCGGCCAATCGCCTTGACCTTGGCGTTGCTCGACTCCTCCAGCACCAGGTCGAGTGCGTCCTTGACCCCTTCGATCTCGACCTCGGCGCCGTCGCGCGCCTGGACCTTGGCCCGTCCGCCCAGCCCCTTGGCCGACAGCGACCCGCCGACCAGCTCGGCCGACAGCCCGCCCGGCAGCTCCTCGACGATCACCTCGGTCGACTCGCCGCGGAAGAAGAGCAGCGCGTTCTCGGGCCCGCTGTGCCGCGCCTCCAGCCGCGCCGAGATCCCGCTGAGCTGGACCGTCCCCTGCCACCCCTCGAGCGCCACGGTCGCGCCCTCGGCCTCGCCCTGCAGCGTGCCGCGCCCGCCGTTCACGGTCAGCGTCCCGCCGTCCATCGTGAAGCGCAGCGCGCCGTCGATCTCGGTGGCCTCGACGTCGCCGCCCTTCCCCTTGAAGCGCAGCAGGCCGTGGTGCCGGCTCACCGCCAGGCGCGCGGAGTTCAGCTCCGCGATCAGCGGCCCGCTGCACTCCTCGACCGTGAAGCGCGAGCCACGCCCGCCCAGCGTCGCCCCGCTGGCGCGCTGGATCCGCACGTCCGAGTCGTCGACCGTGATCCGCAGCTGGGCCGCCGCCGGCGCGATCGCCGCCTCGTCGAACATCGCCGACTCGTTGCGGGGCTGGTTCGGGTCCGGCTCGACCCGGCCCTCGATCGAGACGTCGAGCGACTCTCCGTTGATCGTCAGCGCCAGCCCCGGCCGGGCCGTGATCCGGATCCCCAGCCGCGGCGCGACGCTCTCCTCGCCGTGCGGCTGCGTGATCGACAGGACGTTGTCGGCGCGCTCGATCGTCACGAACCCCTCGGTCGCGTCGCCGCGCTCGAGGTCCTCGATCAGCAACTGCGGCTCCTCGGCGGGATCCAGCACGACCTCGATCCGGCCGCTGCGGAGTTGGATCGTGACCTTGTTCGTGTCCAGTTCGGCGTCGACTGGGAGTTCGACCCCCTCCCCCCGGGCGGGCGGGGGGGCGAGCAGGGCGGACAGCGCGGCCAGGGCCGCGAGGGCGGCCTGCCGGGCGGGTCGGGAGGGGTTCGGGAGGCGCATCGCAGAAAGATACCGTCCCCGGGTCAGGGGCGCTCCGAGTACTCCTGACGGATCGCGACGACCCGCCGCCGGAACCCCTGGAACAGCCGCCAGGTCAGCACGATGCCGAACACGATCAGCAGGACCGCGACCAGTGTGGCCACGACCGCCAGGACCGAGCCGACCAGCGACAGGAGGTCCTCGAAGACCGAGAGGAAGGGCGAGGCCAGGCCGGCGGTGCCGATCGTCGAGGCCAGCCGGATCTTCGACTTGGCGGCGTGGACTCCGGCCGCGACCGGCGCGCCGATCAGCAGCCCGACGATCGCCGCGGTCATCGGGGAGAGCCCTTCCAGCGAGACGGCCATCACGAGCAGCCCGGCCGCCGGCCGGACGAAGGTCTGCAGCACGTCGAGCAGGTGGTCGACGACCGGGATCTTGTCGGCCAGCAGTTCGACCACGACCGCGGTTCCGAAGACGATCAGCGCCGGGGTCGAGCCGATCCAGGCAAAGCCGCTGTTCGGCAGGAAGTGGTCCCCCAGCACGAACTGCGCCACTTCGAACCGCGCCGCCAGCCCGGCGACGAACAGCGGCACGAAGGCGCGCAGCCCCGCGCACGCGGCGAGCGCGACGCCGGCGAGGACCTGCAGCGGAAGGGCCAGCGACTCCATCGGGGGCCTCCAGGAGACGCCTGATTATAGGTCTCCGGCCTCCCGCGCCGCCGCCTCGAGCGCGGCCGCGACGACCGTCCCCAGCGCGTCGGTCCCGCGGTCCTCCTCCGCCGCGCCACCCGCCGCGCCACCCGCGGCCTCGTCCAGCAGGGCCATCAGGGCCAGCTCCCGGGCCTCGAACCCGCAGTGGTCGAAGTGCAGCGCCGGGCGCGACGCCAGCCCCTCGGCCGGCATGTTGAGCGGGCACTCCCCGCCGCGCGCCATCCCCTCCCCGGGGTCGTACATCGGGACGCCGTGGGCCCGGCAGACCAGCGGCCGGTGGTCGTAGAGCCGGCACGCGCCGTCCTCGCCGAGCGCCGGGCAGGGCAGCCGGTCGAGCTCTTCGCACAGCGCGTCGAAGCGTTCGCTGCCGATCGATCCGATCCGCCACGGCGGGCCCCAGTCCGGCGCCGCGGCCGCGATCGCGGCCAGCCCCGCGCGCGCCGCCTCGCGCAGCGCCCCGCGCAGCTCCGGCGCGGCCGCGCGGTAGCCCTCGGCCAGCAGCTGCGCGTCGAGCGGGGTGATGTCGAACAGCCCCCGGCAGCAGGCGTCGCACCCGGCGCGGCACTGGACCTCGTCGCGATGCGCCGCGACCGCCTGCGCGAACCAGGCGTCGACCTCGGACAACAGGTGCCGGTAGCGGGCAGTGACCATCGCGGTGTGGGAGCCCGTTACAATAGCCCATGCACTTCCCGCCCGCGATCGTCGTCGGGGCCGAGCTCAACGGGCTCGGCGTCGCGCGCCCGCTGGCGAAGGCGGGCATCCCGGTGTGGGCGGTGGCGTCGGGCTCCGGCGCGCAGGCCCCGCTGCTGCTGACGAAGGACGAGCCGGTGCTCTGGGTCTCGCGGCACCGCGAGGCGCTGACCGCGCACTTCCTGGTCAACCTGCCCGACGACGAGACGGTCCGGTTGCTGATGAACAAGCGGCAGTTCCTCGAGCGCGCACAGCGCGAGGGCTGGCCGATGCCTCGGACCGTCCTCGCCGGGTCGCTCGAGGAGCTCGAGCAGCGGGCGCCGGAGATCCCTTTCCCCTGCATCCTGAAGCCGCAGCTCAAGAACGAGCGCTTCCGCGGACTGGGGGCGCTGGAGGTCAAGCTGCGGCCCGACGGCACGCGCTCGCGGCGGTCGGGGGCGCTCTACCGCCGGCGCGGCCTGCTCTCGGTCGACCAGCTCCGCGCGCTGCGCGCCGGGACGCGCCGCGACATGCTCTGGCGCGCCGACGATCCGGGGCCCGGGCTGGCGGCGCTGTGCCAGGCGGCGGCGGCGGCGCTCGCGCGGCCGGTGCGGCGCGCGCTTCGCAGCGTGCAATGACGGCTCCGGGCGCACCTCCCCCGGGAGCCGGTCCCGGCGCGACGACGGCGCTCGCGATCGGGCTCCTGGCCGTCGTCATCTTCGCGTTGACGCTGGGGTTCGACCTGGTCTGGGACGATCCGCTGCTCCTGGAGTGGACCCGCTCGTGCTTCCGCGAGGGCGGCCTGTCCGGCGTGCTGGGCGCACCGTTCCGGCTCAAGCCGGAAGCGCCCCTGAGCTACTACCGGCCGGTCGTGATGCTCTCGCTGCTGGTGGACGACCTGGCCGGGGGAGGCGCGCCGCCGCTCTTCCACCTGACCAACGTCCTGCTGCACGGAGCCGCCAGCGTGCTCGTGCTCCTGCTGCTCTCCGCGCTCGGGGCCGGGCGCTGGCCGGCCGCGGCCGGCGCCGCGCTCTTCGCCGTCCACCCGGTCCACGTCGAGTCGGTCGCCTTCGTCTCCGGCCGCACCGACCTGTTGGCGGCGGTCTTCGCGCTCGCGGCGGCGCTGCTCTGGGTGCGCGACCGCGGCGGCCCTCCGCAGCGCGGGCTGCTGCGGTGCGGCGCCGGGCTCGCGGCGTACGCGCTGGCCTGCCTGTCGAAGGAGGTCGCGTTCCTGCTCCCGGTCGTCCTCGCGGCCTGGGACCTGGCGCTGCCACGTCCGGCGCGCGACGGGTGGCGCCGCGCTCGCCTCGCGTGGGGCTTCGGCGCGGCCGCCGTGATGGCCGGAGCGCTCGTGCTGAGGACCGCCGTTGCCGGCGAGCCGCTGCCCCTCTCCGGACTGGCGCCGGAGGCGTCTCCCGCGACGGGTGGCCGCTTCGCGTCGCTCCCGGGCGTCCTGCTGACCGCGCTGCGCCTGCTCGTCGCACCGTGGCCGCTCAACGCCTACTACACCGCCGACCAGGTCGCGCTCCGTGGGAGCGGTGTGCTGGGGGTGGCGGGGCTGGTCGCGGCCGTCGCGCTGCTGGCGGGCTGGGCCGTCCTGTCCACCCCGCGCTTCTGGCGCGCCGGCTGGCTCTCGGCCGCGTGGACCGTCGCGTTCCTGCTGCCCGGGCTGGGGCTGGTCGCGCACGGCGGCGCGGCGATCGCCGAGCGCTTCCTCTATCTCCCTTCGGTCGGCGTGGCGCTGCTGGTGCTGGGGCTCGAGGGGCTCGCTCCCCGGACCCGCCGTGCCGGAATCGCACTCGCCTTCGCCGCCGCTCTGCTGGTCCTCCCGCTGACGATCGCCCGCCAGGGCGTCTGGCGCAGCGAGGAGGCGCTCTTCACCTCGCTGATCCGCAGCTCGCCGCGCTGCGTCGAGGGCTACCTCGGGCTGGCGCACAGCCGGTCCCGCGCCGGGCGGCACGACGACGCGATCGGCCTGCTGGAGCAGGCACTCGCGCTCGAGCCCCGCTCCCCGCGGGTCCTCCTGAAGCTTGGGCTGGAGTACGGATCGAGCGGACGCCTCGAGCAGGCGATCGCCAGCCTGCGCCAGGCGGCCGCGCTCGATCCGGGCTATCCCGAGGCGCACGCGACGCTCGGCCTGACCTACCTGCTCGCGGGGCGCGCGGTCGAGGCGCGGGCCGCGCTGCAGCGTGCGGTCGAGCTGCGACCGGGCTACTCCGCGGCCTGGACGATGCTGGGCCGCGCGCAACTCGCGCTGGGCGACCCCGGCGCCGCCGGCTCGTTCCGGCGCGCGCTGGAGCTCGCCCCCCACGACCCCGAGGCGCTGCGCGGGCTCGAGCAGGCCGGCGTCCGCTGATGCGGCTCGCTCGCCGGGCGCTGCTGCTGCTCGTGCTCGCCACTTCTCTGCCCGCGACCGGAGCTGCGGCCGCCGCGGACCGCCCCGAGGCGGGCACCGTGCCGCGCGCCGCCGGGCCGCTGAGGATCGACGGCCAGCTCGACGAGGCCGCCTGGGAGGCGGCGCTCTCGATTCCGCTGCCGTGGGAGGTCTATCCCGGCGACAACTCTCCCGCCGCGACGGCCACGTCCGCGCTCCTGCTCTTCGACGACGACAACCTCTACGTCGGCTTCCGCGCCGAGGACCCCGACCCGGGCTCGATCCGCGCCCATCTCACCGACCGCGACACCGCCTTCCGCAACGACCTCGTCGGGTTCGTGCTCGACCCGTTCGACGACCAGCGTCACGGGCTGCTCTTCGCGGCCAACCCGTTCGGCGTACAGATGGACTCGCGCGCCGCGCAGTTCGGCGAGGGGCGCGGCTTCAACGTCGCCGGCGCCCCGGCCGAGGACAGCAGTTGGGACGAGCTGTGGGACTCCGCGGGCCGGATCGGGGTCTCGGGGTTCACCGTCGAGATGGCGATCCCCTTCAAGTCACTGCGCTACCCGCGGGGCGGCGGGCCCCAGACCTGGGGCTTCCTCGCCTTCCGCCAGCGCCCGCGGGTCGAGCGGGTGCGCACGCGCTCCGCACCGCTCGACCGCGACGACACCTGCTGGTTCTGCCAGCTCGGCCGGATCGTCCTGCCCGAGGCGCCGCGGCCCGGCCCGGCGCTGGAGTTCCTGCCGACCCTGACCTGGCAGCGCACCGAGGCGAGGGTCGAAGGCGGCGGGCTCGACGAAGTCGAGGGCGACACCCAGGTCGGACTGTCCGCGCGCTGGGGGATCACCCCCAACACCAGCCTGAACGTCGCGCTCAACCCCGACTTCTCGCAGGTCGAGGCCGACGCGCTGCAACTGCGCGTCAACGACCGCTTCGCGGTCTTCTACCCGGAGAAGCGCCCGCTCTTCCTCGAGGGGGCCGACCTGTTCGCAACCCCGATCGACGCGGTCTACACCCGGACCGTGGTCGACCCCTCCGCGGTCGGCAAGCTCACGCTGCGCGAGGGACGCGACAGCCTGGGGGCCTTCGTCGCGCGCGACGAGCCGACCACCTTCATCCTTCCGTTCCCCGACGGCTCGTTCGCGACCGGGTTCGCCGGCGCCAACACGACCGCGGTCGTGCGCTACCGCCGCGACGTCGGCCGCGGCTCGTCGATCGGTGTGCTCGGGACGGGCCGCGAGGGCTCGGAATCCGGCGCAGACGACGGCGACGACCGCTACCGCAACCTCGTCGGCGGCCTCGACGGCGTCTTCCGTTTCTCCCCCACCGACGTCGTCACCGCACAGTGGCTGACCACCCGGACCGACTACCCCGACCCGTTCGCCGAGCGCTTCGGCCAGCCGGAGGACGAGTTCTCCGGCAACGGCTGGACCGTCGAGTACGCCCATGAGGCCCGCTACTGGCGCTGGTACGCGGGCGCCGGCAGCCGGTCACCCGGCTTCCGCGCCGACGCCGGCTTCATCCCGCGGATCGACGTCCGCTCGGCCTACCTGGTCGGAGGCCGCAGTTTCTATGCCCCGCCCGACGCGCGGTGGACGCGCTTTTCGGTCTTCGCCGAGGCCGAGCGGGTCGAGAACACCGCCGGCGACCTGCTCGAGGACGGCTTCTCGATCGAGGCCAACTACAGCGGCCCGCTCCAGTCCTCGGGCACGCTGGACTACGACCTCTCCAGCTACCGGCTGTTCTTCAACATCCGGCCGACCGGCGACTTCACGAGCTCGATCAACGCCCGCTGGGGCGACGGGATCGACTTCGTCAACAACCGCCCCGGCCGGCAGTTGGAGATCGAGCCGGGGCTGACCTGGAACCTCGGCCGCGGCTTCTACCTGCAACTCGACGACAGCTGGCAGCGCTTCACCGGGGCCGGCGGGCGGTTGTTCGACGCCAACCAGCTCAACACCCGTTGCATCTACCAGTTCGACCTGAGGACGTTCGTCCGGCTCGTCCTGCAGTGGACGGCGGTCGACCGCAACCTCGACCTCTACCCCGCGATCGACGATCCGGAGACCGAGGAGGTCGAGTCGCTGCCGGCCCGCGAGCGCGGCCTCTTCGGCCAGTTCCTTTTCGCCTTCAAGCTCAGCCCGCAGACCGTCTTCTTCGCCGGGGTCGACCAGCGCTCGGCGGGGACCGAGGTCGAGCCCCAGGCGGTCGTCGGCCGGAGCTACTTCGTCAAGTTCGGCTACGACTGGCGGCCTTGACCGAGGTCAAAGAAGCGAAATCAAGGCGCAAGTCGAGAGCGCAGAACTAACTAACAATGTCGCTTGCCTAGTCCTTGACTGACGAGTAAGGTTTTCCGGGCCGGACCATTCAGGGATGGACCCGGCTCCCCCCGCGCCGGACGCGGTCCCCGGCGCCCCCGTTCGCGCCGGTTCCGGCCGCCCCACCCCGTCACCCGGGAGACGAGTGATGAGCCAGCACCTGCTGATTCTCGAGACGGAATGCCCGGCCTGTCGGGCGCCCCTGACCGAGGGGGAGTCGGTCCACCTCGACGCCCACGTCGACGAGCCCAACCAGGACGGCGCGATCTTCCTCAGCGCGGTCTTCGGCGACCACACGCTCACGACCGACCTCGAGATCGCCGCCGGCGCGACGGCGGAGTTCCGCTGCCCGCACTGCGACGCCTCGCTGATGCTGCGCCACCTCTGCCCGCTGTGCGGCGCGGCGATGGCCTCGATCAACATCGCCAGCGGCGGCTACCTCGAGTTCTGCTCGCGGCGCGGCTGCCGGGGCCACGCGCTCGGCGGGTTCGGCGACATCGACCAGATGATGTCGCTCGTCAACCGCATGCTCAAGACGCCGCACGACTGAGGAGAGGCTCCGCGATGCAGGCGCACCGGAAGTACGACTTCAGGAACCAGAGCTTCGAAGGCGAGCAGGGCCGCCTGATCCCGCTGCTGCAGGCCGCGCAGGAGCAGGAGGGTTACCTGAGCCGCGAGGGGCTGCTGCGGATCCAGCGCGAGTCGGGGATCCCGCTGGCTCAGATCTACGGCGTCGCCACCTTCTACGCCCAGTTCCGGCTCAAGCCGGTCGGCAGGCACCTGATCCGGGTCTGCCACGGGACCGCCTGCCACGTCAGCGGCGCGGTCGAGCTGACCCAGGCGATCGGCAAGCACCTGCAGATCGGCAACGGCGAGACGACCGCGGACCGGATGTTCACGCTCGAGACGGTCTCGTGCCTGGGCTGCTGCAGCCTGGCCCCGGCGTTGATGATCGGCAACGCGACCTACGGCAACCTCAGCCCGTCCTCGGCCATCAAGCTGCTGAAGAAGTACCAGAAGGGGGACCACCCATGACCCGCGTGCTGGTCGGCCTGGGGACCTGCGGCATCGCCGCGGGCGCACAGGAGACGCTCCGCGCGGTGACGGCGAAGCTGGGGGCGGCGGCGGACGGAGTCGAGCTGGGCCGCGCCGGCTGCATCGGGATGTGCTACCGCGAGCCGCTGGTCGAGATCCGCCACGAGGACGGCGCGCGCTACGTCTACGGCCCGATCGGGGCCGACCGCGTCGAGCGGCTGCTGGACGAGCACCTCGGCCGGAACCAGCCGGTCACGGAGTGGCTGGTCTGGTCGAGCGCAGGCGAGGGGAGCGAGCGGACCTTCCTCGATCGCCAGCAGCGGATCGTCCTGGCGAACTGCGGCGTGATCGACCCCGAGGTGATCGATGACTACCTCGCGCACGACGGCTACAAGGCCCAGGCCAAGGTGCTGGCCGAAAAGGACCCCGACGGCCTGATCAACCAGATCGTCGAGTCCGGGCTGCGCGGCCGCGGCGGCGCCGGCTTCCTGACCGGCATGAAGTGGCGCTTCACACGGCTCGCCACGGGCCCGCACAAGTACATCATCTGCAACGCCGACGAGGGCGACCCCGGGGCCTTCATGGACCGCTCGGTCCTGGAGAGCGATCCCCACGCCGTGCTCGAGGGGATGACGATCGCCGGCTACGCGATCGGCGCGGACCACGGCTACATCTACGTGCGCGCCGAGTACCCCAAGGCGATCGAGCGGCTGAACATCGCGATCGCGCAGGCCGAGGAGCGCGGCTTCCTGGGCGATAACCTGCAGGGCTCGGGCTTCTCGTTCCACGTCAAGCTGAAGGAGGGGGCCGGCGCGTTCGTCTGCGGCGAGGAGACCGCGCTGATCGCCTCGATCGAGGGGCGGCGCGGGATGCCCCGGGTGCGCCCCCCCTTCCCCGCCACCAAGGGGCTGTGGGACTGCCCGACCTCGATCAACAACGTCGAGACCTTCGCCAACGTGCCCCGCCAACGTGCCCTGGATCGTCCGCCACGGCGCCGCGGCCTTCAACCGGCTCGGGACCAAGGACAGCAAGGGGACCAAGGTCTTCGCGATGGCCGGCAAGGTGCGGCACGGCGGGCTGGTCGAGGTCCCGATGGGGATCTCGATCAAGGAGATCGTCTACGACGTCTGCGGCGGGATCAAGAACGACCGCAAGTTCAAGGCGGTCCAGATGGGCGGCCCCTCGGGCGGCTGCATCCCGGCCGAGCTGCAGAACAC
>JALOKP010000098.1 GCA_025456425.1 Acidobacteriota bacterium
GGCTTCCGAGTCGTTCGCCCCCGTCCGCGCGCTCGTCCGTCGCGATCTGGAGACATTGCGCCTCCTCACGGAACACCAGGGCCGGAAGGTGCCGACCGTGGGCGGGATGATCCTCTTCGGGCGGGAGCGCGAGCGGCACTTCCCGGACGCCTGGATCCAGGCGGGGCGCTTCGCAGGCATCGACAAGAGCCGAATCCTCGACCGTGCCGAGATCCGCTCCATCCCCGCGCGCGGCGTGGAGGATGCCGTCGCCTTCGTACAGAAGCACGCTTGGCACGGCGCCGCGATCGGCGCGGTGCGCCGGAAGGACCACTGGAGCGTCCCCCCCGAGGCCGTGCGCGAGGCAGTCATCAACGCGGTGGTCCACACCGACTACGCCCAGCGCGGCGCGCCGATCCGCCTCTCGATCTTCGACGACCGCCTCGAGATCGAGAATCCCGGGCTCCTGCCCTTCGGTCTCACGATCGAGGACCTGCCGCGCGGCGTCTCGAAGCTGCGCAACCGCGTGATCGGCCGGGTCTTCCACGCGCTCGGCCTGATCGAGCAATGGGGGAGCGGCGTCCAGCGCATGACCGCCGCGTGTCAGGCGGCCGGGCTCCCCGCGCCGGTCTTCGAGGAGATCGCCACGCGCTTTCGTGTCACCATCGCCACGACCCGGGTCGGCCCGAGGGTGGTCGAGGACACGGACCAGGCCATCCTGGACGCGCTCGGCGGAGCCAAGGGACTCGCCACGAGCGAGATCGCCGCGGCGATCGGCCTCTCTCCCCGCGCGACCCGCACGCGGCTCGCCCGCCTCGTCGGCCGCGGGCTCGTGCGCGAGATCGGCACCGGACCGCAGGATCCCCGGCGGCGATACTTCCTGGCGGAGAAGGGACCGGCATGAGCCCGACGCCCGAACAGCAGGCTCGCATCGGAATCGACGCCGCGCTGGAAGCCGCGGGGTGGATCGTCCAGGACCGCGCAGCAATGAACCTCGCCGCCGCGCCGGGCGTGGCTGTGCGGGAGTTCAGAATGGCGTCCGGGCACGGCTTCGCCGACTACCTGCTCTTCGTGAACGGCAAGGCCGTCGGCGTGCTCGAGGCCAAGCCCGCAGGCTACGCGCTGACCAACGTGGAACTGCAGGCCGACAGGTACGCCACCGGGCTCCCCGCTGGGCTCAACCCGCCCGTGCAGCCACTCCCGTTCCTCTACCTCAGCACCGGGGTCGAAACCCGCTTCATCAACGGCCTCGACCCCGACCCGAAGACGCGCACCATCTCTGCCAACCTCCCGCACATCCACCGGCCTGCGACGCTCGCCGAGTGGATCGGCGCCGAGACGCTCGACGTCTGGGTCAAGCGCCTGCACGCCGACGGCGGCCTCTACACCGCGGCAGACGACTCACGGCCCGCCTCCTTCCGCGCGCGCCTGCAGACGCTGCCGCCGCTCGATCCGGACACGCTCTACCCGAACCAGATCGAGGCGGTGACGAACCTCGAGCGTTCCTTCAAGAAGAACCGTCCCCGCGCGCTGATCCAGATGGCGACCGGGTCGGGCAAGACGATCGCCGCCATCACGGCCATCTACCGGCTCATCAAGTACGGCGGCGCGCGCCGCGTGCTCTTCCTGGTGGACCGCAGCAACCTCGGCGAGCAGGCCGAAAAGGAGTTCCAGGGCTACCGCGCCCCCGACAGCCACCGGCTCTTCACCGAGCTGTACAACGTCCAGCGCCTCTCCTCGAACACCATCATGGACTCCAGCCGCGTCGTCATCTCGACGATCCAGCGCGTCTACTCGATGCTCAAGGGCGAGCCCGATCTCGATCCCGCGCTGGAAGAAGGCTCGCAGTTCGAGACCGGAAGCGCCGCCCTGAAGGAGCCGCTGCCGGTGGTCTACAACGCCGCCTACCCGCCCGAGTACTTCGACGTGGTGGTGATCGACGAGGTGCACCGCTCGATCTACACCCTGTGGCGGCAGGTGGTGGAGTACTTCGACGCCTTCCTCGTCGGCCTCACGGCCACGCCGAGCAAGCAGACGCTCGGCTTCTTCAACAAGAACCTCGTCATGGAGTACGACCACGCGCGCGCCGTGGCCGACGGCGTCAACGTGGACTTCGAGGTCTACAACATCCGCACGAAGATCACCGAGCAGGGCGCCACCGTCGAAGCGCACCCCGACACGATGCTCGGCTACCGCGACCGCCAGACCCGCGCGCTGCGCTGGGAGTCGCCCGACGAGGACCTCTCCTACGACCCGAACGAGCTGGACCGCCGCGTCGTGGCGAAGGACCAGATCCGCACCATCATCCGCACGTTCCGCGACCGGCTGCCGGTGGATATCTTCCCCGGCCGCAGAGAGGTCCCGAAGACGCTGATCTTCGCCAAGGACGACAGTCACGCCGAGGACATCGTCGAGATCGTGCGCGACGAGTTCGGTCGCGGCAACGCCTTCTGCCAGAAGATCACCTACAAGGTCACCGCCGCGAATCCGCGCGACCTGATCCAGGCCTTCCGCAACCAGTACGAGCCGCGCATCGCCGTGACCGTGGACATGGTGGCCACGGGCACCGACATCAAGCCGATCGAGATCGTGATGTTCATGCGCGCCGTGAAGAGCCGCGTGCTCTTCGAGCAGATGAAAGGGCGCGGCGTGCGCATCATCGACCCGACCGACCTTCGCGCCGTGAGCGGCGAGGACGCCGTCGCCAAGACGCACTTCGTGATCGTGGACTGCGTCGGCATGACCGAGAGGCAGCTCGCTGATACCCAGCCGCTCGAGCGCCAGCGGACCGTGAGCCTCAAGGCGCTGCTGGAGCACGTGGCGATGGGCGGCACCGATGCGGAAGTGCTCTCGTCGCTCGCGAGTCGCCTCGCGCGGATCGCCAAGCAGTGCGGACCAGAGGCGCAGGTGCGCGTCGTGGAAGCGTCGGGAGGGGTGACGCTCCCGGCGATCTGCGGCGCCATCGTCGAGGGCCTCGACCCTGACCGGCAGATCGCGGAAGCGCGCCGCGCGTTCGCGGTGCCCGCGGACGCGGAGCCGACCGCGAGCCAGGTGAAGCAGGCCGCCGAGTCGCTGCTCAAGCGTGCCACAAAGCCGCTCGCCACGAAGCCCGCGCTCCGCACCCTGCTCGTGGACCTGAAGCGCGAGTTGGAGCAGGTGATCGACGAGGTGTCCGAGGACGAGCTGCTGGAAGCCGGCGCGAGCCCCGAGGCGAAAGAGAAGGCAAAGTCGCTCGTCGCCGACTTCGAGCGCTTCATCGAGGAACACAAGGACGAGATCGACGCGCTTCAGTTCTTCTACGCGCAGCCGTACTCGAAGCGGCTGTCGTTCAAGGACATCAAGGCTCTGGCCGAGGCCATCAAGGCGCCGCCGCGCGCCTGGACGCCGGAGAAGCTCTGGCGCGCCTACGAGACGCTCCGGAAGGACAGGGTGCGGGGCGTGTCGGGGAAGCGGCTGCTCACGGACATCGTCTCGCTGGTGCGCTTCGCGACGCACAAGGACGACGAGCTGGTGCCGTTCAGCGAGCAGGTGCGCACTCGGTTCGACGAGTGGATGGCGCAGCAGGAGAGCCGGGGGCGCGCCTTCACCTCCGAGCAGCGCCGCTGGCTCGAGATGATGCGGGACCACATCGCGACGAGCCTGGAGATGACGGTGGAGGACCTGGACTACGCGCCGTTCGCGGAGGCTGGCGGGCGGGGGAAGGCGGTGCAGGTGTTTGGGGAGGAGCTGGGGGAGCTGCTGGATGAGTTGAATGGAGTCCTTGCGGCATGAGCGACGCGCTTCCTCACGGATGGACAACGACTTCGCTCGGCGAGCTGTGCGACGACAGGGTGATGCAAGGGCCGCCAACGACCCAGCCTGTCCAGTACATCGACATCAGCGCGATCGATCGGTCGACGAAGCGCGTGGGAGAAACTACGCTCGTCACGGGCAGTGATGCACCAACTCGTGCGAGGCAGTGGGTTCGCACGGACGACGTTCTTGTGTCGATGACGCGTCCAAACCTGAATGCCGTTGCCTTGGTCGGCCCCGAGCTTGATGGGACGGTTGCATCGACTGGATTCGATGTGCTCCGCCCGCGCGTTGTTGAGCCCAAGTGGATCTTCTACCGAGTCCGAACTAACGGGTTCGTTGCCGACGTCTGTGAAGGTCTGCAGGGAGTGGTCTATCCGGCGATACGCCCTCACGACGTCCGCAGACACGAGCTGCCGCTACCGCCCCTCCCCGAGCAACACCGCATCGTCGCCGCCATCGAGTCTTACTTTACCCGGCTCGACGATGCCGTGGCGACGCTGGAGCGGGTGCAGCGCAACCTGAAGCGCTACCGGGCCTCGGTGCTCAAGGCTGCCGTCGAAGGGCGGCTGGTACCGACCGAGGCGGAGCTGGCCCGCGCCGAGGGCCGTAGCTACGAGCCGGCCTCGGTGCTCCTCACGCGCATCCTCGCCGAACGCCGCCGCCGCTGGGAGGAAGCCGAGCTGGCGAAGATGACGGCCAAGGGCCAGGCGCCGAAGGACGACAAGTGGAAGGCGAAGTACGTGGAGCCGGTTGCGCCGGATACGAGCGAGTTGCCCGAGCTGCCGGAGGGGTGGGAGTGGGTCTGTGCGGACGCAGTCTGCTCCGAGATCGTGAGTGGCTCAACTCCCGTCGCGTCGGAGCTCTTCTCGAGCGCGGGCGAAATACCGTTCATAAAGGTCTACAACCTGACGATGACGGGGGAGCTGGACTTCACCGTTAAGCCCACGTTCATCTCAAAGGCTATTCACAATGGACAGCTCGCGCGTTCACGCGTCTGCCCAGGCGATGTGTTGACGAACATCGTAGGCCCACCTCTCGGCAAGGTGTCGGTGGTTCCCCGCGAGTACGATGAATGGAACATCAACCAGGCGATCACAGCGTTCCGGCCGAGCGGGGGCATCTACACAGAATGGCTTTGCCTCGTCCTGATGTCGGAACCAATCCAGCGGTGGTTGCTGGGGACGTCCAAGACAACGACGAGCCAAGTGAATCTTGCAGTAAGTGCCTGCCGACGGGTTCCTCTCCCTCTGCCTCCCCTCAGGGAACAGGAACGAATCGCCGCTGAGGCAGAGCGCCTGCTCTCGATGGCGGCCGAGGCGGGCGTAGACGCTCGCCGAAATGTCCTGAGGGTACGCCGCCTCCGCCAATCCATCCTCAAGTGGGCCTTCGAGGGCCGCCTCGTGGACCAGGACCCAACCGACGAGCCCGCGTCCGTCCTCCTCGAACGCATCCGCGCCGAGCGCAAATCCACCGGCGACGAGACGGCGCGGAGCCCTCGCCGCGCGCGGGTCAGGAGGAACGCCCGCGCCTGATCGACGCGGGCCCCAGAAAGGGCTTGCATGGCCGCCAAGTCTAAGGTAAAAGTTTTTACCTTAAATCTATGAACGATCTAAACTCACGCCAATGGGCCTTTTACGGCCGTCGCGACGAGTTGGACACCCTCCGGGGAATCCTCCGCCGCCGGCGCTGGTTCTTCCTCAAGGTGTCCGGCCGCCGCCGCATCGGAAAGACCAGCCTGGTCCAGCAGGCCCTCCAGGCGGAGGGCCACGAGAAGGTCCTGTACATCCAGGTGCCCGACTCGGACCCGGCCGGCGTGGTCGCCACCGCGCGCGACTTTTACGAGCTGTTCCGAGTCGACGTCCCTCCGCCCACGGACCTCCGGTCGCTCGCCTCCTCGATCGGCGAGCTCGTCCGGCGCGGTTACGTCGTCGCCGTCGACGAGTTCCAGTACTTCCACCGCAAAGCGCTGTTCGAATTCACCTCGCACCTGCAGCTGGAAGTCGACCGGCTCGCGCGGGACGCGGCCGAGGTCGAAGGCGGCCTGGTCGTCCTGGGGTCGATCCACACCGAGATGGCGGCCCTCCTGGAAGACCGAGGCGCACCTCTGTTCGCACGGCTGACGCACTCCCTCGATGTCCCTCACCTGGACATCGCGTCCGTGCTGGAGATTCTGCGCGCACACACCAAGTCCGAGGCAGAGCGCCTGCTGTTCCTCTGGAACCTCTTTGAGGGCGTCCCGAAGTTCTACCGCGACGCCTACGAAGAAGGGGTCTTGTCCGCGGACCGGCGCGAACTCCTGCGCGAGTTGTTCTTCTCGAGTTCGTCGCCGCTGCGCACCGAGGCCGAGAACTGGTTCCTGCGTGAGCTGCGCGGGCGCTACGACCTGGTGCTCAAATACATCGCTCGTCATCCCGGCTGCACGAACGGGAAGATCCACGACCACGCACGCTCCGTCGAGCCCGACGCCGAGAAACAGATCGGCGGCTACGTCAAGGTTCTACGGGAGCGTTACCGCATGGTCGAGCAGCTGCAGCCGATCTTCGCGAAGAGTACGGAGCGGAACGGCCGCTACTACATCTCCGACAACTTCCTCCGCTCGTGGCTCGCCGCCCTCGCGGCGCCCGCCGCGTCGGTGAACTTCCGACCGGTCGACGACCTCGTGAAAGAGGCCGACCAGCGCCTCGCCGATGCGGAGGGGCACGGCTTCGAGAAGCTCGTGGCCACCCTCTACGAAGAACGCAGCCGCAAGGGGTTGGAGGGGTTCCGGTTGACTCAGCGAGTTCAGGGGTTCTGGGACCGGGGCGACACGGAGATCGATCTCGTCGCCTTGAACGAGCTCGACCGCGTCGTCCGGCTGGGAACCTGCAGACGGTCCGCCGAAGCGCTCGCCCCGGACTTCTCCGGCTTCGACGCCCACGTCGCGCGCTTCATGAAGTACATGGTTCGACTCCAGGGATGGCGCGTCGAAAAGGCGGCTATCGCCACCCGCCACTCCCCGGACACGCGTCTCGCCGCCGAGCGCGCCGGCTACATCCCTCAGGACCTCGAGGAGTTGACCGCCGACCTATGAGCGACGCCGCCAACCGCATCGTCCAGAAGCTCTGGTCCTACTGCCACGTCCTTCGCGACGACGGCCTGTCCTACCAGGACTACCTGGAGCAGCTCACCTTCCTGCTCTTCCTCAAGATGGCCGACGAGCGTGCTCAGCTCACCGGTGAGCCCCAGCCGATCCCGGAGGGCCACCGCTGGGCCGATCTCGCAGCGCCGCAGATGGAGGGCGTCGAGCTGGAGCAGCACTACCGCGAGACGCTGCGGGTGCTGGGGCAGCAGGGCGGAATGCTCGGCCTGATCTTCGAGAAGGCGCAGAACAAGATCCAGGACCCGGCCAAGCTGCGCCAGCTCGTGGTCGAGCTGATCGGCAAGGAGAACTGGTCGGCGATGTCGGCCGACGTGAAAGGCGACGCCTACGAGGGGCTGCTGGAGCGCAACGCCCAGGACGTGAAGGGCGGCGCGGGGCAGTACTTCACGCCGCGCGTGCTCATCGACGCCATCGTGGACTGCGTGCGCCCGCAACCGGGCGAGATCGTGGCCGACCCCGCCTGCGGCACGGGCGGCTTCCTCCTCTCCGTGCACGAGTACGTGAAGAACCACTCCGAGCTGGACCGCGACCAGAAGCGTCACCTGCGCTTCGAGGCATTGCGCGGGGTGGAACTCGTACCCAACGTGTCGCGCCTGTGCGGGATGAACCTCTACCTGCACGGCATCGGCCCCGACGGCGCCGACGATCACGAACCCCCGATCCGCACCGACGATGCGCTGCGCGACGAGCCGGGCGCACACGCCGACGTGGTCGTCACCAATCCGCCATTCGGGAAGAAGTCGTCGATCACCGTGGTGAACGAGGAGGGCGAGTCCGACCGCCAGACGCTCACCTACAACCGCCCCGACTTCTGGACGACGACCTCGAACAAGCAGCTCAACTTCGTCCAGCACGTGAAGTCGCTGCTCAAGGTCCACGGCCGCTCCGCCGTCGTCGTGCCCGACAACGTTCTGTTCGAAGGGGGAGCGGGCGAGACCGTGCGCCGGAACCTGCTCAGGGAGTGCGAGGTGCACACGCTGCTCCGCCTGCCAACCGGCATCTTCTACGCGCAGGGCGTAAAGGCCAACGTGCTCTTCTTCGACCGCAGGCCGGGCGCGAAGGACCCGTGGACGAAGACCGTCTGGGTCTACGACCTGCGCACCAACAAGCACTTCACGCTCAAGACCAAACGCATGACGCGCGCGGACCTCGACGAGTTCGTTGCGTGCTATCGCCCCGGGGATCGGAACCACCGGCAGGCGACGTGGTCCGAGGCGACGCCGGAAGGCCGCTGGCGGCCGTACACCTACGAGGAGATCCTCGCCCGCGACAAGGTGAGCCTAGACCTCTTCTGGCTGCGCGACGAGAGCCTGGAGGACTCGGCCAACCTGCCCGACCCGCACCTGCTGGCCCAGGAGATCGCCGACGACCTGCGCTCGGCGCTGGCGCAGATCGAAGATGTGCTCGGGGATCTGGAGCAGAGGGTGGATACCGGCGCCAGCGAGGAGGCATAGGCGGTGGGCCTCGCACACCCGGCGCGCGTTCCCTCGGTTCTCGGGCCGCGACCGAATCGCCCGATCCGGCGGGAGAACGCCGGCCGCCGGGAGGGGGGTCCCGGGGACGGGCTGGGGCAGGGCCCGGGGGAGGGGCCCCGTGGAAACCCCAGGGGAAGAGGACCTGCAGGATGGTGGCGCCGCCGTCGGTGACCGCGACGAGCTTGCCGCGCGGGTCGAGGTTCATCGGCAGCTCGCCGGCCTCGGACCGGGTGTCGAACTCGATCTCGCCGCTCGCCGCGCTGCGCGCTGCGACCTACGTCGCGGCCTCGCAGTTTCCGCTCGGTGGTGGAGACCGAGGGACTGAGTTCACGCCGCTGTTCCAACTGGATCCGGACTGGTCCGAGTGAAGCCGTGCCTCGGGGGGAGTTGTGCGCCGGGAGTCGGCGCCCCGGAGGGACCTCATGGACCGGCGAACGGTTCGCCGGAGCTACTCCGACCCGCTAATTCATTCGACCAAGCCCGCCTGTAAGCCCTCCGTCCCCCCGTCGGTGCTGCCCTGGCCGGGTGTTCAAGCGCAGGCGATTCCCCCCTTCCGTAATCGACGCCGAGACGCCGTTGGGCCTCAGAAGACTTGCCTCAAGGGGGAATACGGCGTACAAGACAAGAGCACCTTGCCCATGGAGGGGTGGCTGCCGGACCCGGCGCGACACGCCCTTCCCCACCCGGCCCCTGGACGGCCTTGGCGTCGGCGCCTAGATTCGGCCTTGACCAGAGTACTCCTATGGTACCCTCGCCCGAAGCTGTTCAGGAGCTCCGGGGGGGCGGGGATGCGTTGGCGATTCAGGGGGATCACACAAGTGATGGTGGTCGCTTCCCTCCTTCCCCTCGGTCCCGAGCAGCATTCGTCGGTTGCGTCGACCGGAAGCGCACCCCCTAGCACTTCGCGTTTGAGGGTCAAGAGCAGGCCACCGAGCTGTCTTTCTCTTGTTCGGGACTCGGAGCTGGAACTTGATCTCGTCGATGGTGCTTTCCAAGACACTCACGTATCGAATCCCGGCCGCGAAGCGTGCAGCACGAAACCTCTCGATCCCGATGTGGCAGCGCGATGCGTGAGCCAGAAGACCCGAGAGTTCCTTTCTGACTCGCAACCCGCTGCCACCTTCCAGCTTCCTGTTCCTGATCCTGATCCCGTATACTTGTTGCTCTCCGAGCGCAGCGAGCTGACTTCGCAGGCTCCCCTTTTCTTTATTGGAGCGTGTCTCGAGTGTATTCGTCGCGCCGGCCTGCCCGCAGATCCCGGCGACCAGGACGCTGTTGTTGACGTCGGGGAAGCGGAAGCGCTGTTCGATGCTATTCAGGAAGGATTCCTCGAGGAGGAACTCAAGAGCGCCACGGCTCAGGACAGAAGTTACGTGCGGAGTGTTGCGCGACTGACCGCTTTGCAGTTGCGCGGCGGTCTTCTGGTTCATGAGAGTCACGAAGCCGCGAGCGCGCGCAAAGTGTTTACGACCGAGATTCTCTGCAGGACAGCGAAGTCTCGCGAAGAATGCGCAAAGGCAATCCAAGAGCACCTCTGTTTTGACACCAAAAGAATTATAGATGCCGAGTTGTGGTATGACTACAGCCTCGAAATTCTCGAGGGTGAACCCCCGAACCAGAGAGGCCCGAAAGGCAGGGCCTCCAAGAGCGTCAAACCCTCCTTCGCGAAGTTTAAGTTCTGGTCAGATTGGGCGAAGTTCGCCTTTGAGGTCAGCCTTGACGCAGACATGAACCTCCTTTTCGACGGTCTCTGCAGGCCGCGAATCAAGCGGGTTGCTCGCACGTCGTTCGCGGTGATTCGACGGGCAGAGCAGCCCAGCCCTTGAGGCGTGGCTTCGGAGCAGGGAGAGAGATCATCATGCTGGAGTATCGATACATCATCAAGCGCGTGTTGCTGCTTGTCGCATCGGGGATGGCCGTCGGCCTGACGTGCGCTGACTTCGCGCCAACCCGCGCAGACCAAGAAGCACACACGTCGTGCTGGGCGCTAGGCGAGATCAAGAGATTCGTAAGCGGGGACTCATCCGCCGATCCTAGCACTGCCATTGGAGTCTTGGAGTCACGGACGAAGCGACGCGCGACCGCAGTCAGCTATTCGTCTCACGCGACCGTGATTTCCGCAGATGACATCTGGAGAGACTTGAGCGGATGGTGTGCTGAAGTTCTTCGAACTGACCCCGCGTGCGGCGCGTGCATTGAGGGCGCGGGTCTCGCCGTTGGACGTTCTCGGATCTCCTTACAGATCGATAATGCAGCCGGCCATCCTCTCCAGAACGAGTATGCGCGCTTTCTTGACTACGAAGAGAAGATCACTTATTCGCGGCCGTCAACCCCGGGTGGGCCAAGTCGGGCGAGCGTCAAACATGTCGAGGTCAAGGCCATTGGCGAGTGGGTTGCACCGGAGATCCCGAGCCGGACTCCACCGTTCGTCAACGTTGAGTTGGGTGTGTTCCGGCGTGGCCCAGAAAAGTTTAGCCTGAAGTATAGGTTCGAAAGCACGGAAACCCCTCTCACATGCGATGCTTACGATCCGAGTGGGACGCTCACGAAGGATGACGTGCCGCCTCCTGGGAAGTGCTGGATTGTTCGTTCGTCTCTTGCCGAAGTGGTTGGCGTATGGAGAGCTGGTTCCTCGCATAGCCGAAAGCAGCCCAGCACGGCGGTACTGATCTTCTCGCCGGATCCCGGCCTTGCGAGGCAGGGTGCTAGGTTTGAGATCGTGGCCAGCTACGAAACAAGTGTCCCTGATGATGTGCCGTTCGGCCGGTGGTACCTTACTGCCGCGGATTTCGGTCAAGAGATGTTGCCAGCAGCGACACTGATCGTGAATGCAACGACGCCAATTGGTGATGTCCGCTTCTTCGATGATCTGAGCGAGTCGGCGCAGCTGCGAGAAGATCCAAATTCTGAAGCCGCACAACGAGAGGCGTTGTTGTCTTATCTCGCCGTGGGAACGACAACGGTTCCGAAGGACGTGGAGGCAGCATTCGCCGAGGATGAGCACCAGCTTCTCGTCGAGGTCAAGGGTCGGAGGGGCAGCTTCGCGCTTGAGTACGATTGGGCGAAGCCCTGAGGGGCTGCATAGATCAAGATTCGATCTGACGATTCGTGTTTCGGCGCTCGCTGACCGCTTAGGACCGTCCGGCCCGACTTCGGTGCGCCCAGCGCGTCGCTCAACTTCCAGGGCAGCTTCGATCGCTTTCCGGCCCGGTGTATTGCACGCTGCCGCAGGTTCCGGCGGAGCACTACCGCCTCCGCCTCACTCATGATGCGGTCCTTGATAGGGTATGAACTGCCCCAGCAACTCCGGAGACCGGATTCGTTGAGTCCCATCACGATGGCGGGGCTCTGTCAGTCGCGATGCCCTCCCCAGCGGCCTCTCCGTTCGCATCGAGCACGCACACACGCGTCTCGCGCCCGCCAATCACCCCGCGCCCACAGAAGAGAAAGCCCGCCCCCAGGAGGGGGGTCCCGGGGGCGGGCGGGGCAGGGCCCGGGGGAGGGGCCCCTTGAAACCTCAGGGGAAGACGACCTGCAGGATCGTCGCGCCGCCGTCGGTGACGGCGACGAGCTTGCCGCGCGGGTCGAAGTCCAGCGGCAGCTTGCCGGCCTCGGTCTTGGTGTCGAACTCGACCTGGCCCTCGATCTCGCCGCTCGCCGAGTTGCGCGCCGCGAGCAGCGTTGCGCGCTGCGTGCCGTCGACGAAGACCGGGTAGGAGCCGGCGGGGACGTCCTCGATCTCGACCTTGAAGCGGATCCGGCCGGAGTCGGCGCGGTACTCGGCGTAGCCCTTTCGAGACCAGGTCGACGCGGGTCCGCTGGTCGGCCGGGACGCCGCCGCCGTTCCCGACGCCGCCGCCCGAGCCGCTCCCGCCGCCCGATCCGCCGGTGCCGCCGCCGGTGCCGCCGCCGTCTCCGGTGACGTTCGGGAAGACGACCGACAGGAAGACGCTCCCGCCCTGCGCGACCTCGATCAACTGGCCGCTCGGGTCGAAGTCGAGCGGGAGCTTCATCCGGTCGGCGCCGGAGCGGCGCGTCGAGAACTCGGCCTTGCCGCGGCCGAGGGCGTTGACCGCCAGCGCGGCCTTCTCGGCGCCGCCGACCCGCAGCTCGTACCGTCCGGCCGGGAGCTTCTCGACCTCGACGGAGAAGCGGGTCCGGTCGCGACGGACCTCGTGCTTGGCCTTGCCGGCTGCGTCGGCGTCGAGGCCGCCGTTGACCAGGCGGGCGATCGTGGGGGGCGCGGACATCGCCGCGCGCGCGGGGGAGGCGGAGAACAGGAGGGCGCCCAACCCGAGGACAAGCGGGGCGGCAATGCGGAGAGAACGGCTCATGGTGGGTCTCCTTTGACCCAAGAGAGCGCGCACTCCCTTCGGAAATACACTTACCGCGCTGTTAGTTTTGCGAGCTCGTAGTAGAGCGGGATCCCGATCGTCAGGTTGAACGGGAAGACGACCCCCAGGGCCAGCGGCAGGTAGTAGGCCGGGTTGGCGTCCGGCAGGCCGGCGCGGACGGCCGCCGGGGCGGCGATGTACGAGGCCGAGCCGGCCATCGCCCCCATCACCGCGGCACCGGCGGGGGAGAGCCCCGCGAGCTGCCCGGCGAAGACCCCCACGACCCCGAAGACCGGAGCCGCCACCAGCCCGAAGCCGACCAGGAAGGGGCCCGCGGCGCGCAGGTCGCGCAGCCGCTTGGCCGCCACCATCCCCAGCTCGAGCAGGAACAGGACCAGCGCCCCCTTGAACGGCGTGACGAAGAACCCGGCGACCTCGTCGAGTCCCGGCTTGCCGGCGACCCAGCCGATCACGAGGCCGCCCAGCAGGCAGACGATGCTCTGGCCGAACAGCATCTCGCGCAGCACCGCGCCCCACGGCTCCTTGCGTTGTTCGGCGCTCGCGGCGAGGCCCAGCGCGACGAGGATCCCGGGAACTTCCAGGATCGCGACCAGCGCCGGCATGAACCCTTCGGGCGGCGTGCCGCGCTGTTGGGCCAGCGTGTTGGCGGCGATGAAGGTCACGACCGAGACCGAGCCGAAGGCGGCCGCGATCGCCCCCGCGTCGGAGGCCGACATCCGGCCCAGTCGGCGCAGCACGGTGTAGCAGACCAGCGGGATCGTCACCCCCACCAGCAGCGTGGCGAGCGCCGGCCACGCCACCTCGGCGAGCGTCGTCTCGGAGAGCGCGGCGCCTCCCTTGATCCCGATCGCCAGCAGCAGGTAGATCGCCAGCCCCTGGACCAGCGGCTCGGGGATCTCGAGGTCGCTCTTCACCCGCGTCGCGATCACCCCCAGCAGGAACGCCAGCACGACCGGCGAGAGCAGGTTGACGCGGGCCAGTTCGAGGATCTCCATCACCGGATCTCCGCCAAGAGGGCGCGGACATCGTCCGCGTCGGGGCCGGCCGGGTCGAGTGCCAGCGCCTGCTGCAGCGCGGCCCGCGCTCCCGCGGCGTCCTTCAGGTCGAACCACAGGATCGCGCCCAGCGTGCGCGCCAGCACCGCCGACGGGGCGAGCGCCAGGGCCTGCCGGTAGAAGCCGGCCGCGGCGCGCGCGTCGCCGCGCGCGTAGGCCAGCTTGCCGCGCCCTTCGAGCGCGGCGGCGGCCGTCGGATCGAGCGCCAGCGCGCGGGCCAGCGCCGCGTCCGCCGCGCCGCTCTGGCCGCGCGCCGCCTCGGCCGCGCCGCGCAGCGTCAGCAGCGCACCGTCGGCGACGCCGCGCCGCTCGGCATCGTCCAGCAGCGCAGAGGCCCCGGCCAGGTCGCCGCGCTCGACCAGCAGCGAGGCCAAGGCGTAGACCGAGGGGGCGTGGCGCGGGTGGCGGGCCAGCGCTTCGCGGTAGGCGACGGCCGCGGCGTCGAGTGCGGCCGGGTCGCCACGGCCGCGCATCCGCAGCGCGTTGCCGCGCTGGAAGCGCGGCAGCGGATCGTCCGGCGCGCGCGCGATCGCCTCGTCCAGCGTCGCCAGCGCCGCCGCGGCGTCCCCCTGGCCGAGCTGCGCCTGGGCCAGCACCAGTCGCGCCGGGAGGTTCTGCGGGTTGCGGGCGAGCAGGCGCGTGGCCAGCAGCCCGGCCTGCTTCGGGTCGCCGCGCTGCAACCGCTCGCGGGCCTGGTCGAGGTCGGGCAGGAAGGTCATCCCGTCCTTGGGGTCGATCCGCGGGTCGCCCGGCCGCGAGGCCGAGCCGCCGGCGTAGCCGAGCGCTTCGAGCCGCGCGCGGTGCTCCGGGTCGACCGCCGCCGCTCCGGCGGCGTCACCCCCCGCGGAGAGGGCCTCGATGTCGGCCGCGAACAGCTCGCGCACGCGCGCCGCCAGCGGGCGGCCGGCCTCGAGCGCGCGGCGCGCGGCGTCGTCGCGCGGGGCGGCATCGAGCAGGTTGGTGGTCTCCCGCGGGTCGCGCGCCAGGTCGTACAGCTCGGGGCGCGGCGCGTCGACGAACTTGAGCGTCCCCTGCACCGCGCCGAACAGCGGCGCCCAGCCGTAGGCGCGCGCCGGGAAGACGCTCTCGATCTCGTAGATCGCGGCCTCGCGGGGGCGCGGTGGCGGGGCCGTGGGGCGCACCCAGGGGACCAGCGAGCGGCCGCGGGCCTCGGGGAACGGCAGGCCGAGCAGCTCGGCCAGCGTCGGCGCCAGGTCGATCAGCCCGACCCGCTCCTCGACGACCCGTCCGGCGGCGATCCCCGGTCCCGCGAGGATCAAGGGGACGCGCTGCGTCGCCTGGTAGACGAAGACGTCGTGCGCCGCCTCGCCGTGCTCGCCCAGGCTCTCACCGTGGTCGCCGGCGACGGCGACCACGAGCGAGCGGTCGAGCCCGCGCGCGGCGAGCCGCTCCAGCAGGCGGCCGAGCTGCGCGTCGGCGTAGGCGATCTCGCCGTCGTAGGGGCGCTTCGCGAAGCGCGTCGCGTACGGCTCCGGTGGGACGTAGGGGAGGTGCGGGTCGTAGAAGTGGACCCACAGGAAGAACGGCGGCTTCAGCGTGGCGAGCCGCGCCTCGGTCGCGTCGACCACCTGCTGCGCCGCGCGCTCCTGCCAGGCGAACCAGCGTTCGGATCCGACCCGCACCTGGTCGTCGAAGTGCGCGAACCCCTGGCCGATCCCCGTGACCCGGTCGAGCACCGCCGCGCCGACGAAGGCCGCGGTGGCGAAGCCCGCGCCCTGCAGCGTCTCGGCCAGCGAGACCTGGGCGTCGGCCAGGCGGTAGCCCTCGTTGTCGCGCGCACCGTGCTCGCGCGGCGCGCGGCCGGTGAGGATCGTGGCGTGGGAGGGCAGGGTCAGCGGGGCGGGGGAGAGCGCCTCGGCGAAGCGCACCCCGCGCTTCGCGAGCGCGTCCAGCGCCGGGGTCGACGCGTCCTTCGCGCCGTAGCAGCCGATCCGGTCGGCGCGCGTCGTGTCGAAGGTGACGAGCAGCAGGCTGGGGCGGGGGGGCGGGGCGGCGGGGGCCGCGGCGGCGCCGGCCCCGGACAGGCCGGCGGCGGCGAGCAGGAGCAGGGCGGCGGTGCGCACGGCGGGGATTCTCCCCCGCGCCCGGGGCGGGCGCGAGGGAGTCGGGCGTTGGCCAGGCGGCGGGGTTACGGCCCTTCCTGGCCGCAGGGGTTGGTCCCGCGGACCGTGTAGAAGTAGTTCGAGGCGTCGGCGGCGCGGCCGGTGTCGTCCCACGCCAGCCCCGCCGTCGTCCCAACGGGCGTGAACGATCCGGCCTGCGGCGAGGTCGAGCGGTAGACGCGGTAGCCGGTGGCGTCGGCCGGCGCGGCCCACGCCAGCCGCAGGTGGCTGCCGCCGACGATCGAGACCGCCAGCGTCCCGATCGCGCCCGGCAGCGGGCGGGTCGCGGTGTTGGTCGCCGGCACGGTCCGGGTGTTGCCGTCGGTCACGCCCCCGTTGTTCGGGCCGGACGAGCAGGTCTCGTCGTTCTCGGCGCGGACGAGGTAGTAGAGCGCGCCGTCCGGCGCCGAGGCGTCGTTGTATGAGAGCCCGGCGAAGCCGGCGGCGATCCGGTTGGCGGGCGACGGCGTGAAGGACGGCGTCGTGTCGCGGTAGATGGCGTAGGTCCCGGAGCTGCCGGTCCCCCAGGCCGGGGCGGCGGCCCAACTGACCGTCACCCCGCCCGCGCCGCAGGCGTCGTTGTCCAGCGCCGAGCCGGCGCCGGCGAAGGCGGGGGCCCCGGCGCAGCCGCCGCACGGGCCGTAGTCGGGCTTGGTCCCGTCCTTGAACACGATCTCGTCGACGTTCCAGCCCGAGAACGCGCCCGACGCGTCCGCCTTCTGACTGAACTCGAGCGCGACGCCGGTCTTGCCGTCGACCTGCGAGGCGATGTCGTAGGTCACCAGCGAGTAGTCGTTCTCACGCACCGGGCCGGTGCTGCGATACAGCGGCAGGCCCGGGCCCGCAAACAGCCAGAGCGAGGCCTCGTCGCCGTTGCCGGAGTTGAGCTGGCGGTAGAGCAGCAGCCTGGTGTTCCGCCAGGTCGTGGCGTTCTGGGCCGGGGAGCGCGCCTTTTCCGTGCGGCTCGGCTCGTAGTCGCCGGCGCTGGCGCCGAGACCCGTCAGGTCGTGCCCGAGCACCTTGCCGTTGTTGTAGGCCCGGGTCGGGTCGGGGAAGGGGCCCCCCGATCCACCCCGGCCCTGTGGCGCGCCGACCTGCCACTCGCCGCCCAGCGTCCAGCCCGCGGTCGAGCCCTCGAAGCTCTCCTTCCAGTAGAGCCCGGGGATCAGCCCCAGGCTGAAGGCGTGCGGCGTGCCGAAGTTGTCGGCCACGGCCTGGTAGCCGTGCTCGTCGGTCGCCTTGACGCGGACGTAGGCGCGCTGGCAGGAGGCGAAATCGTTGAGCAGGATCGCGTGGCTCGTCTGCAGCGAGGTGCGCGAGACCGTCTGGCCCAGCGCCGGCGTCGTGCCCCACTCGACGACCACGCTGGCCGGCTCCTCGGTCGAGAAGCGGACCGTCGCGCGGGCGTCGGTGATCGTGTCGACCCGCAGGTCCGTGATCCGCGGCGCGACGCAATCGGCGATCGCGGTGTCGAAGCTCCAGCGCGGGTTCCCGACGCCGTCGTCGGCGTCGTGGTAGCTGACGGTCAGGGTGTCGCCGTCGGCCAACTGGATCCGGCCGTCGGCGGCGGGGGGGCCGCCCGCGGTCTGGATCGTGCCGCGGAAGCGCGAGCTGTTGGCCGCGGTCTCCGTGACCGCGATCCACTCGCCGGCCGGCTCGGTCGTGCTGGTGACCAGCAGCAGCGCGCCGTCGACCGCGCCCGGGTTCAGGTTGAGGTCCATGTCCGAGACCTCGAGCGTGGCGGTGTCGGCGCAGGAGTAGACGTCGAGGTCCAGCGTCGTCTTGCCGGCGTGGCAGGACTGCGGCCCCTGGCCGAAGTCGCCCATGACCTCGAAGTAGTAGAAGGCGCCGCCGTTGTCGTCGGTCGCCTTGTTGCCGACCCGGTCGGTGGAGCTGACCCGGTAGCGGTAGATCGTGCACTGCGCCAGCCCGGTCAGCGTGACCTGGTGCTGGGTCGTCGGCGCGGGGTTGAGGCTGCTGCGGTCGGGCGGGATCTGCTGCCCGTACTCGACCAGGCTGTCCGAGGCCTCGTCGGTGGTCCAGCGGATGATCGCGCCGTAGGTCGTCGTCGGCTCGGCGCTGACGCCCGAGATCTGCGGCGTGCTGCAGTCGACGACGGCCGAGTCGGTCTTGGGGACGTTCAGGCCGCCGGCGCCATTGTCCGCGTCGAGGTAGGTCACGGTCACGGTGTCGCCGTCGGCGGCCTGGACCACGCCGTCGGCCTGCGGCGCGCCGCCGCCGATCGGGACCACGCCCTTGAAGGCGCCGCTGCCGGGGTTGGTCTCGGTCAGCGTGATGCTCTCGGGCGCGGTCTCGGTGGTCGACACCGCGGTGACCTGGATCGTCCCGAAGTTCTTCAGGTCGGTGTCGGAGACCGTGACGTTCAGCGTTCCGCCGCAGCGGACCGCCAGCTCCTTGACGGCGATCCGCCCGTCGCGCGAGCCGGAGAGCAGGACCGCCTCGTAGGCGTCGACCCGCCCGGTGCCGTAGGTGTTGTCCTTGCCCGGCTCGCCCAGGTCGACCGCGGTCTCCTCCAGCAGCGCCTTGATGTCGTCGTGCTCGAGTCCCGGGTTGGCGGCGACGATCAGCGCCACCGCCCCCGCGACGTGCGGCGTCGCCATCGAGGTCCCCGACTTGTACGAGTAGCCCGCGCAGACGTTGTGG
>JALOKP010000206.1 GCA_025456425.1 Acidobacteriota bacterium
CCGCCGAAGATCGAGGCGAAGACCAGGAAGAAGGCGACCGGCAGCAGGAAGGTCAGCGCCAGCGAGCCGCGGTCGCGCAGCAGCGAGAGCAGCATCGAGCGCAGGACGGCCAGCGTCATTCGGCCAGCTCCTTGCCGGTGACGTGGAAGAAGACGCCGTACAGCGACGGCTCGCGGACCGACAGTTCCGCGGCCGACAGGCCGGCCTCGGCGAGCCGCCGTCCGGCGGCCAGCGCGTCCGCCAGGTCGCCGGCGACGAGGCCGGCCAGGCGCGCGGGATCGGCGGGATCGGGCGCGAGGCCGAGCTGCGCGAGCAGGGCGCGCTGCGCGTCGCTGGAGGGCGGCGCCACGAGTCGCACGGTGAGCTCGCGGGCGTGACCCAGGGTCGACGCGATCAGTTGCGAGAGCGTCCCCTCCGCGCGCAGCACGCCGTCGTCGATGATCCCGATCCGGTCGGCCAGCAGCGCGGCCTGGTCCAGGTCGTGCGTCGTCAGCAGGATCGCCAGCCCGCGGGCGCGCAGCGCCGCCAGCATCTCGTGGATCCGCTCGCGGGCCTGCGGGTCGACGCCGACCGTCGGCTCGTCGAGCAGCAGCAGCGCCGGCTCGTGAAGCACGCCGGCGGCGATGTTGACGCGGCGCTTCATCCCGCCGGAGAGCGTCGCGACGCGGCTCTTCGCGCGGTCGGCGAGGCCGATCCAGGCGAGCGCCTCGCGCGCGCGGCGCCGCGCGTCGGCGGCAGCCAGGCCGGCCAGCCGGCCCAGGATCTCGAGGTTCTCGAGCGCCGTCAGCTCGGGGTAGAGCGCGATTTCCTGCGGCACCAGCCCCAGCCGCCGCCGGGCCGCGGCGTCGGCCGCGGGATCGCGCCCCTCCAGCCGCACCGTCCCGCCATCGAGCCGCGCCCGCCCGCAGATCGCGCGGATCAGCGTCGTCTTGCCGGCGCCGTTGCGGCCGACCAGCGCGTAGATCTCGCCGGCGGACAGCGCCAGCGAGACGCCGGCCAGCGCCTGCCGCGCGCCGAAGGCGCGGCGGGCGTTCTCGACCACGACGACGGGGGAGCCGACCGGCATCCGCGGAGTCTACGGGAGCCCGGTGCGGCTAGGGGGCCGTTCGCATCAGGAATACGGCCGCCAGCGTCCCCAGGAAGGCCAGCCCCGCCACGACGTGGATCAGCAGCGGCGGCCCCGCGCTCCCCGCGACCTCGCGCAGCTTCGACTGGAGCGCGAGGAGGGCGAGGTCGAGGACGATCAGCAGCAGCACGAAGGTCAGCTTGGCGTGCATCCAGGCCTGTTTGAAGTACTCGGCGTGGAGCATCAGCAGCACCAGGCCGGCGACGAGCACCAGGAACATCCCGGGCAGGCCGAAGCCGAGGTGTACGCGACGCATCGCGTCTAGTATCGGGCGCTGGGCCTCGCGCGACAGTTTGGTCGCCTGGCGTAGCTGGAGCGAGACGATCAGCAGCGCCCCGATCCACATCACGATCCCGAACAGGTGAACGACCTTCAGCAGCCCTTCCATCGCGTTCTCCAGGTAGCGGTCCGGCGGGACCGGAGCCGGATTCTATACCCCGGCGGTCGGATCGCCGCCGAGGCCCTACAATCCGGCCCGCTCCCCGTGGAGGCCCGATGGCGGAACCGGTCCTGCTGTTCACCGACCCGGCGATGCTGGCCCACGACCCCGGCCCCGGCCACCCCGAGCGCCCGGCCCGGCTCGAGGCCGCGCTGGCGGCCCTGCGCGCGCGGCCGGTCGCGGGGACCCTATGGCGCGCGCCGCGGCCGGCAACGCGCGAGCAGGTCGCCCGCGTCCACCACCCGGTCTACATCGACGCGGTCGAGGCGCTGCGCGGCCAGTACGCGGTGCTCGACGGCGACACCTTCACCTCGCCGCGTACGGTCGAGGCGGCGTGGCTGGCGGCGGGGGCGGGGATCGACGCGGTCGAGGCGGTCGTGCAGGGGGAGGCGCGGCGCGCCTTCGCGCTGGTCCGCCCGCCCGGCCACCACGCCGAGCGCGACCACGCGATGGGCTTCTGCTTCTTCAACAACGTCGCGGTCGCGGCCGCCCACGCGCGGGAGGCGCTGGGCTGCGAGCGGGTGCTGATCGTCGACTGGGACGTGCACCACGGCAACGGCACGCAGCACGCCTTCGAGGAGCGGCGCGACGTGCTGGTCTTCAACACGCACCAGTTCCCGCTCTACCCCGGGACGGGCGGCGCGCCGGAGACCGGGCGCGGGGCGGGGGACGGCTTCACCGTCAACGTCCCGCTGCCGCGCGGCTCGGGCGACGCCGAGTACGCCGCGGTCTACGACGAGCTGCTGGAACCGATCGCCGAGGCCTTCCGTCCCGACCTGGTGCTGGTCTCGGCGGGGTTCGATCCGCACGGCGCCGACCCGCTGTCCGACATGAGGGTCACGGCCGAGGGGTTCGCGCACCTCTGCGGCGTGGTCCGGGAGGTCGCCGACGCGCACGCCGGCGGGCGGCTCGTGCTGCTGCTGGAGGGCGGCTACGACCTGGCGGCGCTGGCGCAAAGCGCGCGGGCCTGCGTCGAGGTCCTGGCCGGGGCCGACGCGCCGGACGTGCGCGGCACGCCAGGCGCGGCGGCGGCGGAGGCGCTGCACCGCGCGCGCGTCATCCAGGGCCGGCACTGGCCGGTCTGAAGGCCCTCGCGTTGCGGGCCGCCACGGAGGGCGGCCCCTACTTCGTGGGGTTCCAGGTGAACTTGCCGGTCTTGTCGACGTAACCCCACTGGCCGCGCCCGAGCTTGACGTGCGCCAGACCGTTCTCGAACGGCCTGGCCTCGTCGAACTGCGGGTTGATCGCGATCTTCCCGCCCTTGTCGACGAAGCCGTAGCGGTCGTCCAGCTCGAACCAGGCCAGCCCCTCGGTGAAGTCGCCGGCGCTCTCGAACTGCGGGTTGATCGCGATCTTGCCGGTCTTGTCCAGGTAGCCGTCCCGTCCGCCCATCCGGAAGCGCGCCAGGCCGTCCGAGAAGGAGCCGACGTCGTCGTAGTTGGCCTCGATCTTGAACTCGCCCTTGCCGTTGACGAACCCCTTGCGGTCGCCCTGCCGCACGAAGGCCAGCCCCTCGGAGAAGTCGGCCGCGCGGTCGAACTGCGGGTTGATCGCGATCGTCCCCTTGGTGTCGACGAAGCCCCACAGGTCGCCCAGTTCGACGCGCGCCAGCCCGTCGCTGAAGTCGCCCGCGTCGTCGAACTGCGGGTTGATCGCGAACTTGCCGCCGCTGTCGACGAACCCCCAGCGGCCGCCCGCCTTGACGCGCGCCCGCCCCTCGGCAAAGTCGCCCGCGTCGTCGAACTGCGGGTTGATCACGATCTTCCCGTCGCGGTCGATGTAGCCCCAGCGATCGTCCATCCGGATCGCCGCCAGCCCTTCCTTGAAGTCGCGGCCGCGCTCGAACTGCGGGTTGACGACGATCTTGCCGGCCGGGTCGATGTACCCGGCACGCCGGCCGAGGACGATCCGCGCCCGGCCCTCGGAGAACGGCCCGGCCTCCTCGAACTGCGGGTTGATCACGATCTTGCCGGCCTGGTCGATGTAGCCGATCCGCTCGTTCTGCGTCACCGGGAAGAGCACCGGGGGCCCGGCGGCCAGCGCCGCGACAACCGCCGCTCCCGCGATGAGCACGCCCACGCCCAGCCGCGCCTTCGTCATGGTCCGTCCTCCCCGTTTCTGGACGGGCCGATGGTAGCAGAACGGCCCGGCGGCGGCGGCCTTCCCAAACCGCCGCCCCGGGCGGATCATGGGCCCCGGCCGGCCCCCCCGCCCGCCCGGCCGCGAGTCCCGCCCCCATGACCGACGACTGGCTCGAGCGGCTGCGCCGCGACCACCCGGAAAAGCTGCGCCCGCTCGACGAGATCTTCGCCCGGATCCGCCGCGGCCAGCGGATCTTCATCGGCACCGGCTGCGGCGAGCCCCAGTTCCTGGCGCGCTCGCTCGCCGAGTACGCCCGCGAGCACCCCAAGGCGATCTTCGACGCCGAGCTCTTCCGGCTCAACGCCTTCTTCGTCGGCGACGGCGCACGCGACGCGGTCAACCGCGGGCTGGCCGACTACACGCCGGTCTTCCTCTCGCAGGTGCCGGACCTCTTCCGGCGCGGGCTCGTCCCCGTGGACGTCGCGCTGATCCAGACCACGCCGCCCGACGAGCACGGCTACGTGAACCTCGGCATCTCCGTCGACATCGTGCGCGCCGCGGTCGAGTCGGCCGCGATCGTCGTCGCCCAGGTCAACGAGAACATGCCGTGGCTGGACGGCGACGGCTCGATCCCGCTGTCGCGGATCGAC
>JALOKP010000207.1 GCA_025456425.1 Acidobacteriota bacterium
GCGGCCAGGACCTTGCGCAGCACCGTCTCGGCCTGCGCGTACTCGTGCTCGGCCAGCAGCTTCTTCGCCGACTCCAGGCTGGTCTCGGCGGCGCTGGGCACGACCTGCCGCAGCCACTGCTCGACGACGTCGCGCGGCTGCGCGCCCAGGAACGACGAAACCGGCCGGCGCTTGTGGATCGCGACGACCATCGGGATCGACTGGGCTTGGAACGCCTGCGCCAGGTCGGGGTTGTCGTCGACGTTGACCTTGGCCAGCACGGCGCGGCCGTCGAGCTTGGCGATCTCGTCTTCGAGGATCGGGCCCAGCGTCTTGCACGGCCCGCACCAGGGGGCCCAGAAGTCGATCACGACGACGGCTTCGTCGGACTTCTCGATCACGTCCTTCTCGAAGCCGGCAGTCGTCACATCGTAGGTGGTGGCGCTCATCGGGCGGTCCTTTCGGGTGCGGCGAGTCCGGCGCGGCGCGCGATCGCGTGGCGCCTTGCGGGGGCCCGCCCCGTTTCCAGGTTCGACAGGTAGAAGCGCGTGAAGCCCAGGCCGGCCAGCGCCGACAGCGTCGCCGCCGCGACTTCCTCGGCCGACATCTTCCGCTCCAGGAAGTCGGCTGACAAGCCGGCGGCCGGGACCGGGATGAACTGCGCCAACGCAGCCAGCGTCTGCGGCCGCGCGCTGCGGTAGAAGAAGACGCCGGCGAAGGTCGGCAGCGTCAGCCCGCGCCGCGCGGCTTCCTCGGCAAAGGCGGCGACCGGCCCCAGCGCGTGGTGCGAGACGATCTGCGTCAGCAGGAAGTCGAGCCCCGAGCCCTGGTCCAGCAGCAGCGCGACCTGCTCCTTCGGGTCGCGGTAGGGGTTGACCCAGCCGCCCAGCAGCAGCCCCGGCTGCTCGGCGCGCAGCGCCTCGCGCAGCTGCCAACTGTGCGGCAGGCAGCGCGGGATCTCGTCGTGCGTGTCGCCCCCCAGCACGACCAGCCCGGGGAAGCGCTCGCGCCGCGCACGGTCCGCGTAGCGGCGGCAGTAGTCGAGCGGGTGCTTGAGCGTCAGGAACGGGACGATCCGCTCGCGCCGCGCCGCCGGGCCGAGGTTGCGCACGAGGTGGCCAAGGTTCTCCTCCTCGCTGCTGCCGATCGCGTTGTCGGTCAGGAAGACGACGGTGTCGCTCTCGGACAGCCGCTGGACCGCGTGGTAGGCGTCGATCCAGGCCTCCATCGCGTGGATCCCGTCCAGGTCGCGGCGCGGCGGGCGCAGCTCGACCGCGACCAGCGGGCGAGGGTCGGCCAGACGGTCCTTCAGGCGGGCCGGCGGGGCGGCCGGGCGGCCGGGCGATTCGAGGTCGGCGAACACGGGGCCGGACTGTGCCCCCGGGCCTGCCGGATGTCAACGCGGCCCGGCCCGGCTATCCTCCCCGCATGTCGCGCCCGACCCTCGCCGAACTGCTGCGCCAGCGCGTCCTCGTCCTCGACGGGGCGACCGGCACGCGCCTGCAGCAGGAGACGCTGACCGCGGCCGACTTCGGCGGCGCGGAGCACGAGGGATGCTACGAGGCGCTGGTGCTGCACCGGCCGGAGCTGGTCGAGGCGGTCCACCGCGAGTACCTGGCGGCCGGGGCCGACATCGTCGAGACCAACACCTTCGGCGGGACGCCGCTGGTGCTGGCCGAGTTCGGGCTGGCGGAGCGGGCGCGGGAGATCAACCGCCGCGCGGCCGAGATCGCGCGCGCGGCGTGCGACGCGGCGGAAGCGGCGGACGCCGCCGACCCGGCACTCGCCGCCGCCGCCCGCCGCCCGCGCTTCGTCGCCGGCTCGATCGGCCCGTCGACCAAATCGATCCTGCTGACCGGCGGGGTGACTTTCGACCAGCTCGCGGACCACTTCCGGGTCCAGGCGCTGGGGCTGATCGAGGGGGGCGCGGACTACCTGCTGGTCGAGACGGTCTCGGACCCCGTCAACGCCAAGGCGACCTTCTGCGGGATCGACGACGCCTTCGCCGAGCTGGGCCTCCGGATCCCGGTGGCGCTCTCGGTGACGGTCGAGGCCTCGGGCGTGACGCTCTGCGGGCAGAGCGCGGAAGCGTTCTACACCACGGTCGAGCAGCGCGAGCTGCTCTACTTCGGCCTCAACTGCGCGGTCGGGCCGTCGTTCATGGCCGACCCGATCCGCTCGCTGGCGGCGATCGCCGAGTGCCCGATCGCCTGCGTCCCCAACGCCGGCCTGCCGGACGAGAACGGCCGCTACGCGGAGTCGCCGGAGCAGATGGCGGCAGTCTTCGAGCGCTTCCTGGCCGAGGGCTGGCTCAACGCGATCGGCGGCTGCTGCGGCACGACCGCGCCGCACGTGAGGGCGTTCGCCACGCTGGCGCCGCGCTTTCCGCCGCGCGTGCCGCTCGCGACGCGCTGGGGCCGGGTCTCGGGGATCGAGTACTTGTCGCTGGAGGAGGACCGCCGCCCGCTGCAGGTCGGCGAGCGGACCAATGTGATCGGCTCGCGCAAGTTCAAGCGGCTGGTCGCGGAGGGGGACTTCGAGCGGGCGGCCGAGCTGGGGCGCGGGCAGGTCGCGGCGGGGGCCCACATCCTCGACGTCTGCCTGGCCGACCCGGACCGCGACGAGGCCGCCGACACTTCGCTTCTGCTCGACGCGCTGACCCGGATGGTCCGTGTCCCGCTGATGATCGACTCGACCGATCCTGCGGTGATCGAGGCCGCACTGAAGAAGATCCCCGGCAAGCCGATCGTCAACTCGGTCAACCTGGAGGACGGCGAGGAGCGCTTCGAGCGGATCGCGCCGCTGGCGCACCGCTACGGCGCGGCGCTGGTCGTCGGGACGATCGACGAGGACCGGGTCCAGGGGATGGCGCTGACGGCCGAGCGCAAGCTGGCGGTGGCGCGGCGCGAGTACGAGCTGCTGACCGGCAAGTACGGCCTGCACCCGACCGACCTGATCTTCGACCCGCTCGTCTTTCCCTGCGCCTCCGGCGACGTCAACTACAAGGGCTCGGCGCGCGAGACGATCGAGGGGGTGCGGGCGATCAAGCAGCACCTCCCCGGCGTCAAGACGCTGCTCGGCGTCAGCAACGTCAGCTTCGGCCTGCCGCCGGCGGGGCGCGAGGTCCTCAACTCGGTCTTCCTGCACGAGTGCGTCGAGGCCGGGCTGGACCTGGCGATCGTCAACTCGGAGAAGCTGGTCCGCTACGCGCAGATCCCGGAGGAGGAGCGCGAGGCCGCGTTGGACCTGCTCTACGACCGCGGCGAGGACCCGATCGCGCGCTTCACCGCGCTGTTCCGGGAGGAACGTCGCCGCCAGACCGACGACGCGCTGGCGAAGGCGCCGATCGAGATGCGGCTCTCGCGGCGGATCGTCGAGGCTCGGCGCGAGGGGCTGGAGGACGACCTCGAGGAGGCGCTCTCGCGCTACGCGCCGCTCGACGTGATCAACGGCCCGCTGCTCGACGGGATGGGCGAGGTCGGCCGGCTGTTCGGCAACAACGAGCTGATCGTGGCCGAGGTGCTGCAGTCGGCCGAGGTGATGAAGGCCGCGGTCTCGTACCTCGAGCGGTACATGGAGCCCGGGGCGGAGCCGCAGAAGGGCACCGTCGTGCTGGCGACCGTCAAGGGCGACGTCCACGACATCGGCAAGAACCTGGTCTCGATCCTGTTCGCCAACAATGGTTTCGGCGTCAAGGACCTGGGGATCAAGGTCGACCCGGTGACGCTGGCCCGCGCGATCGAGGAGCACCGGCCGGCAATCGTCGGGCTGTCCGGCCTGCTCGTGAAGTCGGCGCAGCAGATGGCGGTCACCGCGGCCGACCTGAAGGCGATGGGGATCGCGGTCCCGGTCCTGTGCGGCGGCGCGGCGCTGACGCGGAAGTTCACCGAGACCCGGATCGCGCCGGCCTACGACGGGATCGTGCTCTACGCGAAGGACGCGATGGACGGGCTGGCGCTGGCCAACCGGATCGTCGACCCGCGCGAGCGGCCGGGTGCGCGCCGTCGCGCCCGCCCCCGACATCCCGAAGGCCCCCGGCTTCGAGCGCCACTGCCTGGAAGCGAACGCGCTGGAAATGCTGGGCTGGGTCAACGACCAGATGCTCTACGGCCGGCACCTGGGGGTGAAGGGGAACGTCCGCGGCGAGCACGGCGAAGGGAACGAGAAGCTGGCCTCCCTGAAGGAACTGGTAACGGGACTCGTGCGCGAGGGGCAGGCCGAGGGCTGGCTCCGGCCGCGCGGCGTCTTCCGCTTCCTCCCGGCCGCGAGCGACGGCGACGCGCTGGCGCTGCGCGAGCGGCCCGACGGGCCGGAGGTCGCGCGCTTCGTCTTCCCGCGCCAGCGCGACCGCGAGCGGCTCTGCATCGCGGACTGGGTGGAGCCCGCGGACGGCCGCCCCGACAGCGTGGCGCTCTTCGTCGTGTCGGCCGGCAGCGGCGTGCGCGAGCGGGTCGAGGCGCTGAAGCAGCAGGGCGAGTACCTGCGCTCGCACGCCCTCGCGGCGACCGCCCTGGAACTGGCCGAGGCGACGGCCGAGTGGCTGCACGCCCGGCTGCGCACCGCCTGGGGGATCCCCGACCCTCCCGGGCTGACGCTGTCCGAGATGTTCCGCACGCGCTACCGCGGCCTGCGCGTCTCGTTCGGCTACCCGGCCTGCCCGGCGCTCGAGGATCAGGCGACGCTCTTCCGCCTGCTCGAGCCGGAGAAGATCGGCGTCCGGCTGACCGACGGCTTCATGATGGACCCGGAGGCGTCGGTGTCGGCGCTCGTGTTCCACCACCCGGAGGCGCACTACTTCGTGGCCGGATGAGCGGGTGGCGGTAAGGCGGTCGCCGGCCAGGCGCCGCGCCCACCACCCGCGGCCGAGGGGTTCCGCCGGCCGCCTGAGCCCCCCGGTCCATCCGCCTTGCCGGTCGGCCCAGTCTGGCGCCCAGCTCGGGCCATCGACCGCGGCGGCGCGCGCCTCGCGTTGACTGCACAACGGGTCCGGAGCTACAAATGCCGCGGGGTGCGCCTGCTTGGCCGGCAATCTCGCCGCCCGAAGTGGGTTGGCCCGAGCGCAACTGAATTCTAGTTGAACTAAACCGCTCCGCGGTAGTGCAATCGTGTCGCCCCATGTCGGGGTTCGTCGTCACCGAGCGCTCGTTGTGAGCGCTCTCTCGTCCTTCGC
>JALOKP010000015.1 GCA_025456425.1 Acidobacteriota bacterium
CGCGGGCCGACGGGAAACCCCCGTCTCTCCGCGCTCCCGATCCCACGCCCGTCCGCCCGCGGTCGTTCCGGGCCGGACACCTGTCCGCCGGCGGTCAGGAGCCCGGGCTACCCACCAACAGGCTTGCGGCCACCGTGGGGCTGGAGGTCAGGGAATTTCGAGCCCGGCGAAGAAGTACCCCATCTCAAACGCCGCCGTCTCCCCCCCATCCGATCCGTGGAATCCGTTCGCCTGGATGTTCGTCCCGAACCGCCTGCGCAACGTCCCTTCCTCCGCCTTCCCCGGGTCCGTCGCACCCAGTAGCCGGCGCCAGGTCGCGATCGCGTCAGGCCCCTCCAGGGCCATCACCACGACCGGGCCCTCGCTCATGAAGGCGGTCAGGTCAGCGAAGAACGGTCGGGCCCTGTGGACGGCGTAGAAGCCCTCCGCCTGGGCCCGCGTCAGGTGGATCCGCCGGATCGCGACCGGGGTCAGTCCCGCCTCCTCGGCGGCGCGGATCGCCTCGCCGACGACCCCCTTGCGGGTGGCGTCGGGCTTGACGATCGCGAGCGTTCTCTCGATGGCCATCTCGGTTTTCCCTTTCGTGGCGCGGTGCCGCGCGGACTCGCGGATGCCGCGGCTGGTGTGTACCGGGAGCGGGTAGCAGGTCCGGCGGGGGGGCCGGGCCTCCGTCCGGAGTCCCGGCCCCCCCGGAGCAACTCAGGCGCGGCCCAGCAGGCGGGCGACGGTAGCGCCGATCTCGGCCGGCGAATCGACCACCGCGATCCCCGCCGCGCGCAGCGCCGCCTTCTTCTCGGCGGCCGTCCCCTTGCCGCCGCTGATGATCGCGCCGGCGTGGCCCATCCGGCGGCCGGGAGGGGCCGTCGCGCCGGCGATGAAGGCCACCACCGGCTTGGTCATGTGGGACTGGATCCAGGCCGCGGCCTCCTCCTCCGCCGAACCGCCGATCTCGCCGATCAGGACCAGCGCCTCGGTCTGGACGTCGGCCTCGTACAGCGGGAGCAGCGAGGTGAAGGGCGAGCCGATGATCGGGTCGCCGCCGATCCCGATCGCGGTGCTCTGGCCGAGGCCGATCTTGGTCAGCTGGTCGACCGCCTCGTAGGTCAGGGTCCCCGACCGGGACAGCACGCCGACCGTGCCGGGAGCGAAGATCGAGGCCGGCATGATCCCGATCTTGCACCGGCCGGGCGTGATGATCCCGGGGCAGTTCGGCCCGATCAGCCGCGTGCGCCCCGACTCGCCGATCGCGTTCTTGACCCGCAGCATGTCGAGCACCGGGATCCCCTCGGTGATCGCCACCACCAGCGGCACGCCGGCATCGACCGACTCGAGGATCGCGTCGGCCGCGAAGGCCTGGGGGACGAAGACCGCCGACGCGTTGGCGCCGGTCGCTTTCACCGCCTCAGCCACCGTGTCGAAGACCGGGATCCCCTCGTGCTTCGTGCCGCCCTTGCCGGGGGTCACGCCCGCCACGACGCGCGTCCCCGCCTCCACCATCTGCTTCGTGTGGAACGAGCCCTCGCCGCCCGTCATCCCCTGCACGACGACCCGCGTGGCCGCATCGACGAGGATGCTCATGCCGCACCTCCCACCGCCGCCACGACCTTGCGCGCGGCTTCGTCCAGCGTCTCGGCCACCGTCAGCTTCAGCCCGGAGGCCTCGAGCAGCTGGCGGGCCTCCCGGGCGTTGGTCCCCTGCAGCCGGACCACGAGCGGCACGCCGATGTGGACCTCCTTCGCCGCCGCGATGATCCCCTCGGCCACCCGGTCGCAGCGCACGATCCCGCCGAAGATGTTGACCAGTACCGCCTTGACGTCCTCGTCGCGCATCAGGATCCCGAACGCCTTGGAGACCGTCTCCTTGCTGGCGCCGCCCCCCACGTCGAGGAAGTTGGCGGGCTTGCCGCCGGCGAGCTGGATGATGTCCATCGTCGACATCGCCAGCCCCGCGCCGTTGACCATGCAGCCGACCTGGCCCCCCTCGAGCTTGATGTAGTTGAGGTCGCTCTTGCTGGCCTCGACCTCGAGCGGGTCCTCCTCGTGGATGTCGCGCATCTCGCGCACGTCGGGGTGCCGGAACAGCGCGTTGTCGTCGAAGTTGACCTTGGCGTCGAGCGCGAAGAGCTTCCCTTCCGGCGTCAGGATCAGCGGGTTGATCTCGACCAGCGAGCAGTCCATCTCGGTGAAGCAGCGCACGCAGCCCGCGAGCAGCGCGACGAACTGCTTGACCTGGTCGGGGCGCGCGACGTAGGGCGAGAAGCCGGCCGCCGGGAAGATCTCGGCCCGGATGATCTTCTCGGGCGTCTCGGCCGCGACCTTCTCGATCTCCACGCCCCCCTCCGCCGACGCCATGATCGTCAGCCGGGACCTGGCGCGGTCGACCAGCAGGCCCAGGTAGTACTCGTGCGCGATCTCGCTGGCCTCGGCGGCGTTCTTGGCGAGCTTGATCCCGCCCCCCTTGCCGCGGCCGCCGGCGTGGATCTGCGCCTTGACGACGACCGGTCCGCCGATCTTCTCGGCGATCTGGCGGGCCTCTTCGGCCGAGGTCGCGACCCCGCCGCCGGCGACGGGGACGCCGTAGCGCGCGAGGATCTCCTTGGCCTGGTACTCGTGGACGTTCAAGGCAACTCCTCCCTCACCGGGCCGACGGGCGGCCGGAGGACCTTGGGATGCGGGGAACGACAACCGGACTTACGGACGGGTCATGCTAGTCGGGCGGCTGCGCGCGGGCAAGCGGGCGGCCCGGCCCGGGGCACGCCGAGCCGGGCCCCCGGGCCGCGCGCGCGGCGGCGGCGGCCGCCTTGGCGAGGTCGGGCTGGCCCGCCCGCCGCGCGCGCGCAGCAAGCGCCGCCAGCCGGCGCGCGCGCAGCTCCCGCCCCGCGCCGCCGAGCTCGATCCGCAGCCGCTCCAGGCGCAGCACCACGGCGTCGTCGCCGTCGCCCTCCGGCCCGGCCGCATGCAGTTCCCCCAGCCACGCCCGCGCCAGTTCGCGGTGCCCTTCGGCGACGGCGGTCTCGGCCAGCACCACCCGCGCCTCGCGCGCGTACCGCGGCCCGCGCGGCCGGTCGAGGACCCGCTGCGCGACGCTGGCCGCCAGCCCGGTCGAGCCGACCGCGACGAGCGACGAGGCCATCGCGAGCAGGAGCTCCTGGACCGTCTCCCCGCGGGCGTCGCGGGCGGCCCGTTCGGCGTAAGCGATCGCCGCCTCGTGTCGGCCGGTCGCCGCCCAGGCGCGGATCTCGTCCGCGCTCGCCGGCCCCGGCCCGGGCGCTTCCGGAGTCGCCAGCGCGGCCTCGAGCCGGGGGGAGAGCAGGATCCAGTCCGCGAGTTCGCGCGGGGAAACGCCGACCGCGCGGCCGAGGGCCGGCAGGCGCGCGAGCGTCGGGAGACGATCGCCGCACTCGAAGTCGGCGAGCAGCGTCGGCGTGAGGGGCGCCGGAGGGACCGCACCCGCCCGAACCGCCGCCCGGCGCGACAAGCCGAGCCGGGCGCGGTGCGCACGGATCCAGTCACCCATCCAGAGGGCCCCCCGGGGCCTCGGGGGCATCTTCCCTCCTGCGAAGGTTCTACGCCGGTCTCGCCCAAATGAAAAGGGGCCCTTACTATCGGGCGCGATGCGCCGTCCGTCTCTCTCTCGCCGACCCTGGATCCTGCTGCTCGCCGCGCCGTTCGCGGTCGCGGGTCCCGCCGCCGCAGCCGACGCACCGCTGCCCGCAACCGTCGCACGCACGCTCGATTCGATCGGGCGGCGCGGCGCGGGGGTCCACGCCGTCTACGCCGACTCGGGCCGGCCGCTCGCCTCGTTCGCGGCGCGCACGCCGCTCGTCCCGGCGTCGACGATGAAGCTCCTCACGAGCGCCTGCGCGCTCGATACGCTCGGGCCGGCCTTCCGCTTCCGGACCGCCTTCCTCGCCGACGCCGCGCCCGACGCCTCGGGCAGCGTGCGCGGCTCGCTCTACGTGCGCGGCGCCGGCGACCCCGCGCTCGACGCCGAGCGGCTCTGGGCCGCGGTGCGCGGGCTGGCGGCGGTCGGCGTGAAGCGGATCGCCGGCGACGTGGTCGTCGACGAGTCGCTGTTCGAGAGCGCGGGCTGGCCGGCCAGCTGGCCCGGCAACCTGCGGCCGAGCCCGTACAACGCCCCGCAGGGCGCGCTGGCGCTGGCCTGGGACGCGACCGAGGTCGTGGTGCTGCCCGGTCCGGGCCGCGGCGCGCCGGCGCGCGTCGCCTCCTCGCCGCTGCGCGCCGCGACGCCGGTCGTCAGCCGCGCCACGACTGGAAGCTCGACCGACCTGGTGGTCTTCCTGCAGGACGGGCCGGAGGGGCGCGCGCAGATCGTCGTCAACGGGACGATCGCGGCCGGCAGCGCCCCCTACCGCACCTGGATCCACCTCGGCCCGCCCGGTCCGGCGGTGGCCGCGGCGCTGGCCGAGCTGCTGCGCGAGGCCGGGATCGAGCTGAAGGGCCGGCCCCGGACGGGCCGGGCCCCGGGCGGCGCGGTGCTGCTGCTCGAGCACGAGAGCCCCGCGCTCGGGGAGATCGTGGCCGGCGTCAACAAGCCGTCCTCCAACTTCGGAGCGGAGATGCTGACCCGCGCGCTCGACGCCTACACCGGCGGGGCGCCGGGCTCGACGGCCGGCGGGACCCGCCGCATCGGGGCCTGCCTCGCCGACTGGGGCGTGCGCTCCGAGGGGCTGGTCCTCGCCGACGGCTCGGGCTACGGCCGCGCCAGCCGGCTCACCGCCGAGTCGCTGGTCGGCGTGCTGCTCGCCGCGCGGCGCCGCCCCGCCTGGCGCGCGGAGTTCGAGGCGTCGCTGGCGCGCGCCGCCGAGGACGGCTCGCTGCGGAACCGCCTCTCGGATCTGCGCGGCCGGGTTCGCGCCAAGACCGGAACGCTGAATGGCGTGTCGGGCCTGGCCGGATTCGCGGTCGACCGCCACGGGCGGGAACTGGCATTCGCGATCCTGCTCAACGGGGCGGGGGCGGGCTCGGACGACGCCGACCGCCTGCTGCGCTCCCTGGTCGCCGCCGCCGACGCCCAGCCCGCGGGGAAGACCCCGTGACCCGCTGTGCGGCCTGCGGCGCGCCGGCCCGCGTGGCGCGCGACGAGCCCTACTGCAGCGAGCGCTGCCGCCACCTCGCGCGCTGGCGGATCCTGGTGGCCGCGGCGGGGGCGGGGCTGATGATCCTTGCCGGCATGCTCGGGGCGCTGGGGGTCTTCGGCTAGCCTGGAGCGGTCACGTCGGCTAGAACGGCAGCCCGATCGAGAACTGGAACTGGCTGGTCTGGTCGAATGGCTGCTCCTGGATCGGCCAGCCGTAGATCAGCCGGATCGGCGCCTGGAAGACGGGCAGGAAGATCCGGAACTCGAGCCCCGCCGAGGCCCGCGCCTGGTCCCAGTTGATGTCGACGCCGTTGTCGTACGCGCCGCCGGCGTCGAAGAAGCCGACCAGCGTCGCGGACTTGCCGATCAGCACGCCGGCCTCGAACTGCACCAGCGCCATCTTGCTGCCGCCGACCTGGGCCAGCGCCACCGACGGATTGCCGCCGGGGCCGACGATCGGGTTGCCGTTCTGGTCGAGCTGGACGATGAAACGGACCGGCGAGATCGTGCGGGTCTCGAAGATCCTGGGGCCGATGATGTCGCCGCCGATGAAGTAGCGCTGGAAGCGCGGCACGCCGTCGACATAGCCCGGCTCGCGCTCCACCTCGCGGAACGGCCAGATCCAGGCCAGCTCGCCGTGCGCGGCCGCGAAGAACTTCGGGCCGAAGGGGCGCCAGATCGTGCCCGCCAGGCGCGGTTTGAAATAGTCGAGGTCGCTGCCCAGCGCCTTGAGCGAGATCGTCGGCAGGACGCTCAGCTCGTAGCCGTAGGTCGGCCGCAGGTAGTTGTTGACCCGCTTGTAGTTGAAGACCGGTGTGATGTTCGAGAGGATGGTCTCGGTGGTGGCGAACTGGGCCGACAGGTCGATCGTGCTGGCTTCGACCTGCTCGAACGACCAGATCAGCGAGATCTGCGAGAAGTCCCCCAGCCGGCGGCCGATGGTGATCGAGCCGCCGGTCCCGGCCTGGTTGAGGTTCTGGGTGTTCCCCTGGATGTCGCGCGCCACGCCGAAGTCGTAGCTGCGCCGGAAGATCGAGATCCCGAGCGTGATCGGCTTGCCGAACAGCCAGGGCTCGACGAAGTTCAGCGCCGCCTGGTTCGAGCGGCCGCCGATCGACAGGTTGAGGCCCAGCGTCTCGCCCCGGCCGAGGAAGTTGCGGGTCTGGTAGCTGGCCAGGAAGAAGGCCCCCTCCAGCTCGCTGTACCCGCCTCCGACCTGGACCTCGTTGCGCGACTGCTCTTCGCCGCGCACGATCACGTCGACCTGGTCGGTCCCCTCGACCGGGGCCAGCGTCGGCTCCTCGGCCGGGACCCAGTAGCCGAGCTGCTGAATTTTCTGCATCGAGCGGTCGAGCAGCGCACGGTCCAGCACGTCCCCCTCGGCGACGTTGAACTCGCGGCGCAGGACGGTGTCGTTGGTCGTGGTGTTCCCGGCGAAGTCGATCTGGCGGACGGTGTAGGCCTTGTCCTCGTCGATCGTGATCACGACGTCGGCGACGAACTGGCCCTCCTTGCGCTCGATCCGCCGGGTCACCGCGACGTAGACGTAGCCCCTCCGGCCGTAGATGCTGCGGATGACCCGCATCCCGGCCTCGATCGCGCTGTCGGAGAGGGTCGCGCCGTCGGGCAGCGGGATCGTCGCCCGCAGCGTGTCGGAGGTGAAGACGGTGTTCCCCTCGAAGGTGACGCTCCCCAGCGTGTAGACCGGGCCCTCGACGATCGGCACCGTGACGTAGACCCACTTCTTGATCTTGGCGGCCTTCTGGGCCGCCTCGTCGGCCTCCTTCTCGGACAGCTCGGCCTGCCGCTTCGCCTCGTCGGCGGCGACCAGCTTCGAGCCGGCGTCGGCGGGCGGAGCGGCCGCGGCCTCGGACGGAATCCCCTGGCCGTCCAGGGCCTCGACCAGCTCCTGGGTCGCCTGGGCGTCCTGCCGGCCCTCCTCGCTGCGCACGTCGACGATCGGCGGCCGCACGTCGACGTCGAGGTAGCCGCGGTCGCGGTAGTACTGGAGGATGTTGTTGACGTCCTGCTGGAACTTCAGCGGGTGATAGAGCGATTTCTTCCCGAACGGCCAGTAGAACTGGTATTCCGAGGTCAGCTTGAGCTGCTTTTTCAGCGCGGCGTCGGAGTAGTGGTCGTTGCCGGTGAAGTCGAGGTCCTTGATCTGGGTCTTCCCGCCCGGCACGATCTTGAACGTGATGCTGCGGGCGCTGGCCGAGACCTCCTTCACCACCGGGTCGACCTTCGCGTCGAGATAGCCCTTGGTCCCGAGCAGTTCCTTGATCAGTTGCTGCGCCTTCCAGACCCGCTTGCGGTCGAGCGGGGTGCCGACGGTGAAGGTGAAGTTCCGCTCCTTGAAGTAGTCCTCGATCGCCTGCTGGTTGGCCACCTTGTTCTTGCCGTAGGTGACGGACAGGACGGTCGGGCGGTCCTTGATCTCGACCACGAGCACCGCGCCGTCGGGCTCGCAGCGCCGGAAAAAACGCAGGTCCGAGAAGTAGCCGCGCTGCCAGAACCGGCGGAACTCCTGGTCGATCCGGGCCTCGTCCCAGGGGTCGCCGGGCTTGATCCCGAGGTCGAAGCGGACCGCGTCGGCGCTCATCTTCTGGCTGCCGCGGACCTCGACCGAGCGGACCGTGTTGCAGGACGCCGGGACCTCCCCGGACGGGGCGGCCTCCTGGGCGGCCACGGGACCGACGGCGAGCACACCGACCACGGTCAGCGCCCCCGCGGCGCAACTGGCCACCCGTCCGATCCTCATCGCGGCGCCAAGCCTAGCGTCGTTCCGCACCGAATTCATCCCGGGCGGCTCACGGCCGCTCGCCGGCGAGGTCGCGCTCGCGCGCGATCCGCTCGGCGAGCTTCTCCGCCAGCTCCTCGCGGACCCGCAGGGCGCGGTCCCGCGGGGCGAGGATCTCCTGCTCCGCGCCCGCCGAGGCCTGGAACAGCCGCTCGCCGCCGTCCGTGTCGCGGACCAGCTTCCAGCCGCCGATCCGGATCGCGCGGGGGCGGCCGCCCCCCGGCGCGGCCCTTGCCTCGGAGAAGACCGGACCCGATCCGGGATCGCGTTCCTCACGCGCCGCGGCCCCGAGGAACCGCGAGAGGTCCTCCCCCTCCGCGTCGCGCGCGCCGCCGAGCCGCAGCAGCCCGAGCAACGTGGGGGCCACGTCGACCAGCGAGCTGGGCCCACCGACCTGGACGGCGGCGCCGACCCCGGGGCCGGCGATCAGCCACGGCACGCGGACGATCCCCTCCTCGAGCCCCGCGGGCCCCTCGATCCAGGCCCCCTGCTCGCCGAGCGGAATCCCGCCCTCCGCCGTCACCACGACCAGCGTGCGGTGCAGCTCGCCCCGCTCGAGCAGCAACTGCTGCAACGCCCCGACGGCCGCGTCGGCCGCGACGACCGCGGCGCGGTAGCCCTCCATCCACGCGGCGAGCGACCGCTTCCGCGCGGCGCCCGGGCTCCAGGCCGGCGGATCCTGCAGCGGCTCCGCCATCGCGACGCGTCCGGCCGGAACGGCGACCTCGTCGCTGCCGCCGCGCGGCGACGCGGGCAGCGGCCAGGCCGGCTCGCCCAGCTCGACCCACGCGCACCAGGGGACGCCGGGAGGCAGCGTGCCGATCCAAGAACGGAACAGCTCGAGCGCGGGCCGGGGGCCGCGGACCGGGCGCGGCGAGGCGGGGACCGCTCGCAGCAGCAGACGGCCGAAGGTGAAGCGCGGCAGCCAGTCGGAGAGCGCGGCCGCGTCCTCGTAGTTCTCGAAGAGCCGGGCCAGGCCGGAGCGCCTCCCTTCGAGCGGGCGGGCCGAGACGAAGGCGGCACAGTGGTATCCGTTGGCGGTCAAGCGCTCGGGCAGTCCCTCGATCCCCGGCCGCAGCGCGTCGCCGTCGTCGCGCAGGCCGTGGCTGCTCGGGTAGAGGCCGGTGAGCAGCGACGCCGCGGCCGCCGGCGTGAACCGCGAGGGTGTCACGGTGTCGCGGAAGGCGGCGCCCTGCTCGGCCAGGGCGTCGAGCGCCGGCGTCGCGGTGGTGGTCGCGCCGTAGCTCCCGACGGCGTCGGCCCGCAGCCCGGTGATCGTCACGAGCAGGACGTTGGGGTAGACCGCGGCGCCGGTCGACTCGCCGCGCGGCACGGCCCCGCGCAGCACCCACGCCGCGGCGGCGAGCACGACCAGGCCGGCCACGGCGAGCGGCAGCGTGAAGCGCCCGCCCTGCAGTTGCAGCCACGCCGCGGGGAGCACGAAGCAGAAGAACGCGAGCCCGGCCAGGAGGGCCAGCGCCGTGCCGACCATCACGAACGGCGTGCGCTCGCCGGTCGCCAGCGGCGGAGCGAGCAGCAGCACGAACGGCCCGGCCGCGAGCAGCGCGGCCGCGGTCCAGCGCCCCGCCTCGTAGCGGCCCGCCCGCCGACCCGCGAGCCGGGGGAAGAGCCCCGCGACGCCTGCCGCGACCAGCGCCCCGAAGAGCGCGGCAAGCGCCACCGCGACCAGCCCGGAGAGGGTGAGCGCGCCGAGCGCGGCGGAGGACGCGGCCGCGGCGGGGCGCGAGGAGAGCGCCACGCGCACCCCGTCCGCCAGCGCGATCGAGGCCCCGAACCCGGCCCCCAGCACGACGCCCCCGCGCGCCGCCCGGAACGGCGCGGCGGGGAGGTCGCGCGGCGGCAGCCCGAGCCGGGCGAAGGCCCGCAGGACGCGGGCCTCGAGCCCACCGGTGCGGGAGCCCAGCAGGACGCGCACCCCGGCCAGCGCGCCGAGGCAAAGCAGGGGCAGGAAGGCCTGCCCCAAAGGCAGGCTGACCGGCCCCAGGTCGATCGTGGCGCCGCCGCTGCCGACGACGACCAGGACCGCGACGGCGGCGAGGACCAGGCCGGCGTTGACGGCGCGGGCGGCGCGCTGGCGGGAGAGCGGGTCCACGCGTCAGCGCCGCCGCAGCGGCGCGGTGGCCCGGCCCCATGCGGGAACGAACGGCATCGAGCCGCTATTCTAGGCGCCGCCCGAGTGGGCGCCATCTCGCGGGGCGGGCCGGTTCCGCGTCCCCCTCCCGCCCGGGGAGCAGCCCTTGACCGAGCCGCCGGACCGTCCTTCCCCGCCCGCCGAACGCGACCTCGCGCGGGCCGTCGACGCGCTGCTGGAGCAGCTGGTCGCGCTCCAGGAGCGCCGTCTGTTCGCGCTCGGGCGGCGCCTCCACCCGGGACTGTCGCGTGACGACCTGCACAACTTCGACGACGTCCCCGCGCTCGCCGGGGACCCGCACTTCGCTTACGAAGACGGTCACTATGCCGGCCTGCTGGCCGCGCAGGCCGCGCTCCGGGCCCTGCTCCGCGGCCGGGCCGGCCCCGGCCCGGCCTGACCGCCCCCCGGGCCGGACGGCCCCCGGTCTGCTATCTTTCGGGATCCGGACGACCGCCCGCGATGATCATCCGCCTGCAGCCCGACGCCGACCCCGCTGCCGTGAGCGGGCGCCTTGCCGCGCTCGGGCTCTGGGTCGACCGCTTCGAGGGCGAAGGCCGGCAGCCGCTGTTCGTGGTCCACCCCTGGTCGGCCGAGGCTTCGCGGGAGCAGATCGAGGCGCTGGACGGCGTAGCGGAGGTCCTGGCCCGGCAGCACGGCCGGCCCCGCCTCGACGCCGCCCCGCCGGTGATCGACGTCGCCGGAATCCCGATTGGAGCGGGTCAGCGCCCGGTCCTGATGGCCGGCCCGTGCAGCGTCGAATCCGAGGCACAGATCGACGCGATCGCGCGCCAGCTGGCGCGCTCCGGCGTGCAGTTCCTGCGCGGCGGCGCCTTCAAGCCGCGGACCAGCCCCTACGCCTTCCGCGGCCACGGCGAGCCGGCGCTGGGCTGGCTCTCCGACGCAGCCCGCGCGCACGGACTGCGCGTCGTGTCGGAGGCGCTGGGAGAGGCGACGGTCGAGCGCGTCGCCGCGCACGTCGACCTGATCCAGATCGGTTCCCGCAACATGCAGAACTTCCCGCTGTTGCGCGCCGCCGGCGCGACCGGCAAGCCGATCCTGCTCAAACGCGGGATGGCGGCCACGATCGACGAGTGGCTGCTCGCCGCCGAGCACTGCCTCGACGGCGGAGCGTCGGGCGTGATCTTCTGCGAGCGCGGCATCCGCAGCTTCGACCCGAACACGCGCAACGTGCTCGACCTGGGCGCCGTGGCGCTGATCTCCGGCGTCCACCGGCACCCCGTGGTCGTCGATCCGTCGCACGCCGCCGGGCGGCGCGACCTCGTGCTGCCGCTCGCGCGGGCCGCCCTCGCCGCCGGCGCCGGCGGCCTGCTGGTCGAGACGCACCCCGATCCCGGACGCGCGCTCTCCGATGGCCCGCAGGCCGTCGACCTGGCCGCCCTCGCCCAGCTCGCGGCCGAGATCGACGCGGGCGCGCCGGCGGGCGGGTGGCGATGAGCGCGCTCGGCGACGACCGCGTACATCCGGACGAGGAACTGCCCGCCGCCGCGTTCGGCAGCGGGGCGATGTTCGACCGGATCGCCACCCGCTACGACACCCTGAACCGGATCCTCTCGCTCGGGATCGACCGCCGCTGGCGGCGGCTGGCCGTGCGCGCGCTCGCGCTCCCCGCGGCGGCGCGCGTGCTCGATCTCGCGACGGGGACGGCCGACGTCGCGCTGGAGGTCCTGCGCCAGCACCCCGACGCGCGCGTGCTGGGACTCGACCCGTCGCTGCGGATGCTGGCGATCGGCCGGAGCAAGGTGCGGCGCGCCGGCCACGAGAAGCGCGCCGAGCTGCTGTTCGGTGACGCCCAGGACCTCCCCTACGCCGACCGCTCCTTCGACGGCGTGACGATCGCCTTCGGGATCCGCAACGTGCCCAACCGGGCCCGCGCGCTGGAGGAGATGGCCCGCGTCACGCGACGCGACGGGCGGGTCGCGATCCTCGAGCTGATGGAGCCGCGCGCGGGGCTGCTGGCGCCGCTGGCGCGGGGCTTCGTGCGCTCGCTGGTGCCGCGGCTCGGCGCGCTGCTGTCGGGAGCCCCCGAGTACCGCTACCTGCAGCGCTCGATGGCCGCGTTCCCGACCCCGGACGCCTTCGCGGAGGCGATGCGGCGGGCGGGGCTCGAGCCGCTCGCGGTCCGGCCCCTGACCCAGGGGGTGGTCTGCCTGTTCGTCGCGCGGCCGGCCCGGCCACCCGGAGACGGCGCGTGAGCGCCGTTCCCGCGCTGAGCGCTCGGCCGTTCCTCGACCTGTCCGCGGCCGACGACGCGACGCGCTTCCTCGAGCGGTCGCTGCGCGAGGCGGCCCGCCCCGGGGAACCGGTCGCGATCGTGCTGCCCGCACCGGACTGGTCGGTCGAGGCGGCGGCCCTGGCGCTCCCCGCCGGCGATGGCGTGCGGTGGTCCGCCCGCGGCACCGCGCTGGCGCGCGACGCGGCGACCGCGGGCCAGGCCCTGCGGCTGGCCGCGGACGAGGCCGGCCTCGACGCGCTCGGCGCGCGCGTCGGCGCGCTGTGGCACGCGCTGCGCGTCGTGCGGCACCCCGCCGCAGGGGCCTTCGTGCCGTTCCTGGCGGGCGGCCTGGCGTTCGCTCCGGGCGCCGCGCCCGGGGCCTGGGAGCGCTTCGGTGCCGGCCACCTCGACCTGCCGCGCTGGACCTTCGTCCCCGGCGCGCTGGCGCTGGCGCTCGCCGGGACGGAGTCCGATCCGCCGGCGCGCTGGGTGGAGGAGCTGCGCGCGATCGCGGCGCGCCGGACCGCGCCGGCGGCCGCGCTCGCCGGCACGATCCCGCTCGCGCTCGGCCGCGAGGGGCTGGAGCCCGCGGCGTGGCGGGCGCTGGTCGAGGAGATCCGCACCGGGATCGACCGCGGCGCGTTCGCCAAGATCGTCCTCGCGCGGCGCGAGGTCGTCTCGACCGCGGAGCCGATCGACCCGGCCGCCGTCTTCGCGCGGCTGGGGCACGCGGGGGGCGACGGGCCGTCGTTCCGCTTCTGCTTCCGCGAGGGGGACGCCGCGTTCGTCGGGCTCTCGCCCGAGCTGCTGGTCGAGATCGACGGCCTCGCGGTCGCGACCGAGGCGGTCGCCGGTTCGGCGCATCGCGGGGCGGGGACCGGCGCCGGTCCCCTGCTCGAGAGCGCGAAGGACCGCGCCGAGCACGCGATCGTGGTCGAGGCGATCCGCGGCCGGCTCGCGCCGCTGTGCGACGAGCTGGCCGTCGCGGCCGGGCCCGCGGTGCGGAGCCTCGAGCACGTGTCGCACCTCGTGACCGCGATCCGCGGCCGGCTGAAGCGGCCGGCAGCCCCGCTGGAGCTGGTCGAGCGGCTGCACCCCACCCCGTCGGTCGGGGGCGACCCGAGGGCGGCTGCGCTGCGCTTTCTCGCGTCCCGCGAGCCGGCCCCGCGCGGCTGGTACGCCGGCCCCGTGGGCTGGACCGACGCCTCGGGCCGGGCCCAGTTCGCGGTCGGCATCCGCTCCGCGCTGCTGCTCGGGCCGCGCGCGCACCTCTACGCCGGGGCGGGGATCGTGCGCGCCTCCGACCCCGACGCCGAGTTCGCGGAGACGGCGGTGAAGCTGCGCACGCTGCTCGACGCGCTCGGCCTCGAGCCCGCGCCCTGATGCCGGACGGCCCCGCCAATCTCGCCGGCGCCTGGGCGCGGCTGCTCGTCGACGGGCTGGCCGAGGCCGGCGTGACGCGCGCGGTGGTGAGCCCCGGCTCGCGCTCGACGCCGCTGGTGCTGGCCCTCGCCGGCCATCCCGCGATCGAGACCACGGTCGTGCTCGACGAGCGCGACGCCGCGTTCCACGCCCTCGGCCGGGCCAAGGCGACCGGGCTGCCGGCGCTCGCGCTCTGCACCTCGGGCAGCGCCGGCTCGCACTACCTGCCGGCCGCGATCGAGGCCGCCACGGCCCGCGTGCCGCTGCTGCTCCTCACCGCCGACCGGCCGCCGCACGCGCACCTGCGCGACGCACCGCAGACCGTGCAGCAGTCCGGGATGTTCGGCCCCTTCGCGCGCGCCGTCTTCGACCTCGGCCCGCCCGACCCGCGTCCCGCCGCGCTGCGCGCGCTGCGCCACGCCGCGGCGCTGGCGGCGGCGCGAACGCGCTTTCCCGAGCCCGGCCCGGTCCAGCTCAACGCGCCGTTCGACAAGCCGCTCGAGCCGCAGCCCCCGAACGCCGCGGACGACGAGCTGGCCGCGGCGATCGAGCAGGCCGGGCGCGGCGCGGGAGCGCGTTTCGAGCTGCCGGAGGGCGGGCCCGGGGAGCGCGCGCAGGACGCGCTCGCCGCGGCCTGCGCCGCCGCCCGGCGCGGCGTGATCGTCGCCGGCCCGCTCCCGGCCTGGGACACGCGCGCGCGCCGCGCCGCCGGCCGGCTCGCGGCGGCGTTGGGCTGGCCGCTGCTGGCCGACGCCGCCAGCCAGCTACGCTTCGGGCCGCTCGGGGACGCCGGCCCCGATTCGCGCGCGGGGCGGGTCGACCTCGCCTGGCTCGAGCCACGGGCGCGGGCTCGCTTCCGACCCGACTTCGTGCTGCAGCTCGGCGGCGTGCCGGCCGGTCGCGGGTACGAGCGCCTGGTCGCCGGCGAGCCGGAGCTGCCGCGCGCCGTGATCACGCGCTACGGCGTCGCCGACCCGTTCGCACCGGCAACGCTGGTCGTGAACGCCGACCCCGCCGCGACGCTCGAGGCCCTGGCGGCGCGCGCCGCGGCCTTCGCGCCCGCCGACCCGGCGTGGCTCGCCGGCTGGCGCGCGCTCGAGGCGGCCGCGGAACGGGCGCTGGCCGAGCAGGCCGGGGATCGCGACGCCCCGCTGGGCGAGGCGGCCGCGGTGCGGACCGCGCTCGCCGCGCTGGCGGACGGCGACGCGCTCGCCCTGTCGAACAGCCTGCCGGTGCGGGCGGTCGACCTCTTCGCGGCGGCGGACCGGCGGGAGCTGGCGGTCTTCGCGCAGCGCGGCGCGAACGGGATCGACGGACTCGTTGCCGGGGCCGCCGGCTTCGCCGCGGCGAGCGGGCGGCGGACGCTGCTGCTGATCGGCGACCTCGCTTTCCAGCACGGGCTCGGGGGGCTCGCGGTCGCCCGCGCCTGCCCCGTCCCGCTGGCGATCGTCGTGCTCGACAACGGCGGCGGGCGGCTGTTCGAGATGCTGCCGCTGGCGGACGGCGGCGTCTCCCCCGCGCTCTTCGAGCGCTTCTTCCTGGCGCCGCAGGCGCTCGACGCGGCCGCCGCCGCCGCCGCGTTCGGGGTGCCGCACGCCGCGGCCGCGACGCCGCGCGAGCTGGACCGCGCCCTGGCCGCCGCCCTGGCGCGCCCCGGCGCGACGGTCGTCACCGGCCGGATCGCCGGGGCGGGCGCCGCCGCCGCGTGGCGCGCGCTGGCCGCGCGCGTCGCCGAACTCCTCGACCGATGAGCGGCCTCGTCGTTCTCCGCGAGGGGGACGCGCTGCCGCCGCTCCTGCTGCTGCACGGTTTCGCCGGCGCCCCGGCCTCGTGGCGCGCGGTCGCCGCGCGGCTCGACCCGCCCCGGCGCGCCGTCGCGGCGGCGCTCCCGGGGCACGATCCGACGCGCCGGCTGGCCCCGCCCGGCGGCTTCCTCGACGCGGTGCGCACGCTCGGCGATGCGCTCGACCGCGAGCTGCCGCGGGCGGGGGGCGGCGCCGGCCCGTGGCACCTGGCGGGCTACTCGATGGGGGCGCGCGTCGGGCTCGCGCTGCTGCTCGAGCGCCCCGCGCTGTTCGGGGGTGCGACCTTCGTCGGCCTCCACCCGGGACTTCCCGACGAGGACGCGCGGCGGGCGCGGCGCGGGGAGGACCGGGCCTGGATCGAGCTGCTGCGCCGCTCCGGGACCGAGGCCTTCGCTGCGGCCTGGGAGGCCCGGCCGCTGTTCGCCTCGCAGGCCGCCGCACCCGAGGCAGCACGCGCCGTGCAGCGGGCGATCCGCCGCGCGCACGACGCCGGCCAGCTGGCGGCCGCGCTCGAGGTGCTCGGCCTCGGCGCGATGCCCGACCTCGCCCCGCGCCTGACGTCGATCGGCGTGCCGGTGACGCTCGTGGCGGGGGGCGCCGACGCGAAGTTCCTGGCGCTCGCGCGGCGGGTGCTTCCGGCGCTCGCCTTCGGTACCCTTGTCGCGATCGAGGGGGCGGGCCACAACCCGCTCCTCGAGCGCCCGGACGCGCTGGCGGCCATCCTGTCCCGCGCCGCGTGACCGGCCCCGCCGCGGCGCCCTCCCGCGCCGCACGAGGACCTCATGACGGACCCGGTGCAGTGGACCGAGCGGCGCAGCTTCGAGGACCTGCTCTACGAGACCAGCCCGGAAGGGATCGCGAAGATCACGATCAACCGGCCGCAGGTGCGCAACGCCTTCCGCCCGCAGACGGTGAAGGAGCTGCAGGAGGCGTTCACCGCGGCGCGCGAGGACGAGCAGGTCGGCGTCGTCGTGCTGACCGGGGCCGGGCGCGAGGCCTTCTGCTCGGGCGGCGACCAGAAGGTCCGCGGCCACGGCGGCTACGTCGGAGCCGACGGCGTGCCGCGGCTCAACGTGCTCGACCTGCAGCGCCAGATCCGCACGCTGCCGAAGCCGGTGATCGCAATGGTCGCCGGCTATGCGATCGGCGGGGGCCACGTGCTGCACCTGGTCTGCGACCTGACGATCGCGGCCGAGAACGCGCGCTTCGGCCAGACCGGCCCGCGCGTCGGGAGCTTCGACGGCGGCTACGGCGCCTCGTACATGGCGCGCGTGATCGGCCAGAAGCGGGCGCGCGAGGTCTGGTTCCTGTGCCGCCAGTACGACGCGCAGACGGCCCTGGCCTGGGGCCTCGTCAACGCCGTCGTGCCGGTCGAGCGGCTCGAGGAGGAGACGGTCGCCTGGTGCCGCGAGATCCTGGCCAACAGCCCGACCGCGATCCGCCTGCTCAAGGCCGCGCTCAACGCCGACTGCGACGGCCAGGCCGGCCTGCAGCAGCTGGCGGGCGACGCGACGCTGCTGTTCTACCTCACCGACGAGGCGAAGGAGGGGCAGCGCGCCTTCCTCGAGAAGCGCGCCCCCGACTTCCGCCGCTTCCCGCGCTTCCCGTGAGGGTCACGGTCGCCGCGCTCGAGACGGTGCGCGGCGGGCTGGCGCATCCCGCGTCGAATGCGCGCGCCCGCTGGACCGAGCGCGGCGGCGTGCTGATCGTGCTGGCTTGCGAGAAGGGGCACCGCGGGCAGGGCGAGGCTTCGCCCCTGCCCGGCTTCTCTCCCGACACGGCCGACGCCGCCTGGCGCGCGCTGGCCGGGCTGGCCGGCCGCGCCTTCCCGTGCGAGCTCGACCTCTGCCTGCCGGTTGCGCCGCAGGTCGCGGCGATCCTGCGCGAGCACGCGCCGGCCGAGCCGTCGGTGCGCTTCGCGCTCGAGACCGCGCTGTTCGACCTGGCCGGCCAGCGCCTCGGCCTGCCGGTCTCGGTGCTTCTCGCCGGGTCCTGGCCGACCCGCGCGGTGCCGCTGGCGGCGCTGCTCGACGGGGAGGAGCCGGAGGCGCTCGTGGCGGGGGCGCGCGCGGCGCGGCTCGCCGGCTTTCCGGCGGTCAAGGTCAAGGTCGCGCGCCCGTGGCGCTTCGAGGCCGAGCTCGAGGCGCTCGAGCGCGTGCGCCTCGAGCTGGGCTCCCACGTCGCGCTGCGCCTCGACGCCAACGGCGCCTGGTCGCGCGCCGAGGCCCCGGTGCGGCTGGCCGCCCTGGCGCGCTTCCAGCCGGAGTTCGTCGAGCAGCCGGTCCCCGCCGACCAGCTCCCGGGCTGGCGCGACGCCCCGGTGCCGCTCGCGGCCGACGAGACGCTCGCGCTTCCCGGGGGGTTCGACCGGCTGCGGGCCGAGGGGGGCGCGCAGGTCGCGGTCCTCAAGCCGACCGTGCTGGGTGGTCTCCTGCGCTGCCGCGCGCTGGCCGCCGAGGCGCAGGCGGCGGGGATGCAGGTAGTGATCAGCCACGCGCTGGAGGGGCCGGTGGCGCTGGCCGCCGCGGCGGAGCTGGCGCTTTCGCTGGAAACGGCCCCGCTGGCCTGCGGCCTCGCGCCGCACGCCGGGCTCGAGGCCTGGCCGGGCGCCGCGGTGAAGCAGCTCGCCGGCCCCGCGATCGTCCCGGCGCCGGTCCGCGGCCTCGGGCTCGCGCCGCTGGCCGGCTCCGCGTGAGCCTTTCGGTCCGCGACGCCGCGCGCGAGCGCCCCGCCGGCGACGCGCTGGCCGCGCCGGGCGGGACGCTCTCGTGGTCCGCCCTGGCGCGCGCCGTGCTCGCCGACGCCGCGCGGCTGGCCGGGGAGGCGCGGCTCGGGCGCGCCGACGGTCCGGCCCGCGTCGCCTTCACGGCGCGCGGCGACGCGCGGACGGTCGTCCGCGTGCTGGCCCTGATCGAGCTAGGGGTCCCGTTCGCGCCGCTCCACCCGCGGCTCGCCGCCGCGGAGCGCGCGGCCCAGCTCGCGGCGCTCGCGCCCGTGCTCGAGCTCGACGGGCTGGAGCCGGACGATCCGTTCGCGGCGCCGGCGGCCCGGGGCGCCGCGCCCGATCCGCCGGGCGCCGCCCCCGCCGACGACGAGCGCCCGCTGGCCCTGGTCTTCACCTCCGGAACCTCCGGGGCGGCGCGGGCCGCGGTGCTGAGCCGCCGCGCTTTCGCCGCCGCGGCCGCCGCGAGCGCGGCCCGCCTCGGCTGGCGCGAGGACGACCGGTGGCTGCTCGCCCTGCCCCTCGCGCGCGTGGGCGGGCTGTCGGTCGTCACGCGCTGCCTCGCCGGGCGGCGGGCGATCGCGCTGCCCGGCGACCCCGCGCCGGAGGCGCTCGCGGCGGCCTGCGCCGGGCAGCGCGCGACGCTGGCCTCGCTGGTCCCGGCGCAGCTCGCGCGGCTGATCGCTGCCGGACCGGCGGAGGGGGCGCTCGGCACGCTCCGCGCCGTGCTGCTGGGCGGTGCCGAGGCGCCCGACGCGCTGCTCCGCGAGGCGCGGGCCCGGCAGCTGCCGGTCCTTCCCACCTGGGGGATGACCGAGACCTGCGCCCAGGCCGCGACCGTGCCGCCGGGCTTCGAGCCCGTCCCGGCGCACGGCTGCGGTCCGCCGCTCCCTGGCGTCGAGCTGCGGATCGCCGCGGGGCGGGTCGCGGTGCGCGGGCCAACGCTCTTCAGCGGCTACCTGCCGGACCCGGGCCCGCCGCTCGACGCCGGGGGCTGGTTCGCGACGCGCGACCTGGGCCGGCTCGACGGGCGCGGCTTCCTGCACCTGCTGGGACGCGCCGACGAAATGGTGATCGTCGGCGGCGAGAACGTCGCGCCGCGCGAGGTCGAGGCCGTGCTCGCGGCCGCGCCCGGAGTGGCCGCGGCGCTGGCCTTCGGCGTGCCCGACGCCGGGCTGGGGGAGGTGGTCGGGGTCGCGCTCGTGCGCGGTTCCGAGCCGGCCCCGGGCGACGAACTGCTCGCCGCCTGGATCGCCCCGCGGCTGGCCCCCTTCAAGCGGCCGCGCCGCCTGGCCTGGGTCGACGCCCTGCCGGAGACGGCGGACGGAAAGCCGGACCGCCGCGGGGCGGCGGCGCGGCTCGCCGCGTCCCTGCGACCGTTCCGCGCTTCCTGAGCGCCGTCGTTGGGCAACGCCCGCGAACCCGAGTACCCTCTCGCCGATGCGCTGGCGCCACCCGGGCGACCGCGCCCGGAGGAGCCATGAAAGCGTTCCGTATCGCCGTCCTGATCGTTCTCGCGGCCGCGCTCGCGGCACCGGCCTTCGCCGACACGTTGCTCACGATGAAGTCCCACTCCGACGGGGGAATGGGCCAGCCGCCCAGCGACGAGACGACGACCATGTGGCTCGCCAAGGACCGCCTGTGCCTGCTGAGCGGCGACACGGCCGTCATCGTCCGCGCCGACCAGAAGAAGCTCTACATGATCGATACCACCAGCAAGACGTATTCCGAATTCGACTTGCCGCTCGACATCCTCAAGTACTACCCGCCCGACCTGCAGGCCCAGATCGGCCCGCAGCTGGCGCAGCTCAAGTACGCGGCGAAGCTCACGCCAACCGCGGAGTCGAAGAAGATCGGCGCCTGGAACGCGAAGCTCTACAAGGCCGAGATCACCAACCCGATGGGGATCAGGCTGGACATGGACCTGTGGGTGTCCAAGGACATCGCCGGGATCGACGTGCCCTCCTACAAGGAACTGGCGTTTACCCTGCAGGGATTTCAGCCGGGTTTCGAGGAGGTCACCCGCGCGCTGGCCACGATCGACGGTATCTCGGTGCTCACCGAGAAAACTGTCAGCATCATGGGCACCACGGTGAAGTCGCGCGAGGAGCTGGTTTCGGTCGAGACGAAGCCCGCACCGGCGGGAATCTACGAGGTTCCGGCCGGAATGACCAAGGAAGCCTACGACCCGAGGAAAGCCGTCCAGAAAGCGGCCGGCAAGTAGTCCCCTCGCCCCGAGCCGCTGCGACGGGCCCGGCCCCGGCCGGGCCCGTTCCGTTTCAGGCCGAAAGGGCGCGGAAGACGCGCAGCCACTCCTCGGGGAACGGCACCCGCTCGAAGCTCCGGCCGTCGACCGAGACGTGGACCGTCTGGACCAGCGCCACGACCGCCCCTCCGGCGCGCTCGATCCGGTGGGCGACCACCGCCTCGGTCGGCTCCACCCGTGCGAGCACCGGGCCGGCGACGAGGTCGTCGCCGAAGCGCAGCGGGGCCAGGTAGTCGGCCTCGGCGTGCCGGATCGGCGCAAGGTGCCGGCCTTCGCGGAGGATCCGCGGCAGGTCCAGGCCGCCCGCGGCGAGGGTCGCCATGAACGCGTCGTGGGCGTACTCGAAGAACCGCGCGAAGAAGACCACCCCCGCCGCGTCGACGTCCTGCAGCCGGACCGCGAGCGGGTGGCGGTGCCGCCCGCCAGGCGCCGCCAGGATCTCCTCGCGGGAAAAGAGCGGGATCGCCATCGTCGTCTCCCCTGCGCTCACTCGCCCGAGCGCTCGCGCAGCGCCTGCTCGACCAGGTCCCGGAGCAGCGCCGCGAAGAGCGCCGGCTGGTCGAGGAAGGGCCAGTGCCCGGCGGGCGCGACCGCGAGCGTCGGCACGGCGGACTCGCGCAGCAGCTCCAGCGAGCGCGCGCTGGCCCCGCCCGGCGCGCCCGCGACGTAGTACCTGGGCATCGGCAGCGCCGCGAGGCGGCGCGCCAGCCCCTCGCCGTGCGAGAGCGCGACGAGGTCGAGCGAGTGGCGGTGGAAGACGCGCGGGTCGGCCAGCCGCAGGCTGGCGTAGTAGCCGCGCTGCGCGCGCTCCTTCCCGCCGGCGCGGTAGACCGCCTCGCGCAGCCGGTCGAAGCCGGAGGCGACGAACTCCTCCAGCGGCTCGGCCGCGGCCCGGCCCGAGAAGACCGCGTCGGCCCCGGCCTTGTTCCCGTCGACGTCGACCAGCGCGAGCACCAGTCCCGGGTGCCGCTCCGCCAGCAGCTGGCCGAGGACCCCGCCCAGCGAGTGGCCGACGACGACCGCCGGCGCCTCGCCGCGACGGCGCCAGAAGTCCGCCAGCTGCTCGACCGTCTCGTCGAGCGAGGGGGCCCGCTCGGGCCAGGCGCTGCGGCCGTAGCCGGGCATGTCGGGCGCGACCTGCCGGTAGCTCCGCAGCTCGGGCGCCGCCAGCAGCCCCTCGAACGACAGCCCCGACTCCCCCAGCCCGTGGATGTAGAAGATCGTCGCCGCCGGGTCCTCCGGCCGGGTCTCGCGCACGAACCAGCCGTCTTCCACCGCGTGGCTCCAGCGCACCGCGCCTCCCCTCCGGCTCAGTACTGGATCAGCGACCCTTCCTGCTTGGCGCGCCGGACCGCGATCCGCGCGCCGAACAGGCCGAGCGGCACCAGCACCGCGGAGAAGACGAGCAGCGCCAGCAGGTCGGGGGCGAGGGTGGCGAGGTCGCGCCCCTGGAGCAGCGCGCCGCGCACGGCGTTGTTGGCGTAGTAGACCGGCACGAGCTTCGAGATCCAGCTGATCTGCGCCGGCAGCGCCTGTTGCGGGATGATCACGTTCCCGAACAGCAGCGAGAGCGAGGTGATCACGAAGTCGAGCGGGTTGCCGCGCTTGAAGTAAAGCACGAACCCGGCCGACAGGACGCCGATCCCCGACAGCGCGAGCGAGGTCAGGACGACCGCCAGCACCGCGCCCACCAGGCTCCCCAGTTCCAGCCGCACGCCGAAGACCAGCACGCCGAAGACCAGGTAGGCCGCCGCCTGCAGCCCCGCGTAGCCGTAGCTGTAGGCCGACGAGGCGAGCACCAGGTGGCCCAGCTTGGCGGGCGTGACGAGCATCGCCTCGAGCGTCCCGGTGGCCTGCTCGGAGCGGATCGACGAGCTGAAGGAGTGGAGCGAGACGTCGAGGAAGCGGTTCACCATCAGCCCGACCAGCGCGAAGCTGTAGTAGTCCAGCCCGCCGGTCTGGGAGGCGAGCCGCGCCGGGTCGGAGGCGCCGGTGATGAAGCGCGCCATGAAGTACCAGACGGTCGCGCTGACGAACAGCCCGATCGCGGAGAGCAGGAAGGCCAGGCGGTACGAGGTCTCGGTCTGGAAGTCCCGCAGCAGGAAGGCCCAGACCGTGCGCGGGAAGTTCCTCACGGCGCACCCGGCTTCCCGGCCGCGGCCGACCCGCGGTCCTCGACCAGCTCGCGGAAGACCGTCTCCAGCTCCGGCTCCTCCGGCTCGGCGGCCAGGATCCGGGCCCCGCCCGCCACCAGCTCGCGCAGCACCGGGTCGAGCCCGGCGTCGTCCTTGGCCAGCCGCACCAGCAGCTCGACCGCGTCGTCGGTGGCGGTCCGCGCCAGCACCTGGCCGGTCGCGAGCGCGGCGGGAACCGTGCCGGCCAGGCGCAGGCGGTAGACCACCCCGCCCAGCCCGCGGTGCCGCAGCTCCTCGGGCGTCCCCTCGGCCCGGAGCTCCCCTTTCGCGATCACCACGACGCGGTCGCACAGCGCCTCGGCCTCGCGCAGGTTGTGCGTCGCCAGCAGGATCGTCTTGCCGTCGCGGCGGTGCAGCTCCTCCTGGATCCACTCGCGCTGGACCGCCGCGCTGACCGGGTCGAGGCTGCGGGTCGGCTCGTCCATCAGCACGATCGGCGGGTCGGCCAGCAGGGCCCGCGCGATCGCCAGCCGCTGCTTCATGCCCGACGAGAAGTCCGAGAAACGGCGGTTGGCGTCGGACCCCAGCTGGACCTTCTCGAGCAGCGCGGAGACGCGGGCCGTGCGGGCCGCGCCGGACAACCCGTGCAGGCGCGCGAAGAAGTCGAGGTTCTCGCGCGCGGTCAGGCGCCAGTAGAACGACCGCTCGTCGCCGTGAACGAGCCCGAGCCGGTCCGGAAGGGTCGGGTCCCCGGCGGGCACGCCGAACAGTTCGGCGCGTCCCTTCTCGGGCAGCACCAGCCCGCAGAGGATCTTGAGCAGCGTCGTCTTCCCGGCCCCGTTCGGCCCGAGCAGCCCGACCAGCTCCCCTTCCCTGACCGCGAAGTCGACGCCGCGCAGCGCCTCGACGCGCTCGGGGCGGCGGAAGGGCGCGCGCGCGATCTCCTTGACCGTCCGCTTGCGCGGAAAGGACTTGAAGAGGCCGGCCACCAGGACGGCGTCGCGGGCGGCGGCGGGTGCGGAAACGGTCGCGGTCACGGGGCGCAAGGATATCGAAATTCGGCGGAACCGCGATCCGGCGCCCGCACCGGGCCCGTTCCGGCGTACGGCGCGCGCCGCCGGACGGCTGCGACGCCGGCCCGGAGGCGGCGCACCGCGCCCCGGCGGCGCCGATGTCGGCGCGCATGTCGGCGACGCGCCGTTGCCCTTTTTCCCGCGCTCGTCTACCATCCGCCGCGGTTGACGGGGTCGGAGAGCGATCGCCACTCTCTCCGACGGAGGATGTCTTGCCGGACACGGTCGTCGTGATCCCGGCCCGCTGGGGCTCCTCGCGCTTCCCCGGCAAAGTTCTCGCTACCCTCGGATCCCGGCCGCTCCTGCTGCACGTCTGCGAGCTGGCGCGCCGGGCGACGAGCGTGCGCGAGATCGTCGTCGCCACCGACGACGGCCGGGTGGCCGAGGCCGCGGCGGGCGCGGGGTTCCGCGCGGAGATGACGCGACCCGACCACGCGAGCGGCACCGACCGCGTCGCGGAGGTCGCGGCGCGCCTCGACGCCGAGGTCGTGATCGGCCTGCAGGCCGACGAGCCGTTCCTCGCGCCGGCCGACGTCGACGCGCTGGCCGGCGCGCTGGCGGCGCCCGAGGGGCCGGCGCTGGCGACGCTGGCGGTTCCGCTGCTCGACCCGCGGGACTTCGCCAACCCGAACGTCGTGAAGGTCGTCGCCACCCCGGGCGGGCGCGCGCTCTACTTCTCGCGCTCGCCGATCCCCTACCCGCGCCCCGCCGAGGGCGCGCTCCCCTTCCCCCCCGCCGGCCCCGCACCAGGCGTCACCTGGCGCCACGTCGGCGTCTACGCCTGGCGGCGCGAGGCCCTGCTGCGCTTCGCCTCGATGGGCCCGTCGGCGCTCGAGCGGACCGAGGGGCTCGAGCAGCTGCGGGCGCTCGAGGCCGGCTGGACGATCGCCGTGCTGCGCGCGCTGGGGGAGCCGTTCGGCGTCGACACACCCGAGGACCTCTCCCGTGCCGAGCAGCGGCTCGCGCGGCGGAGCGGAGACAGCAGCCGATGAACCGTCGCGAGGACACGCGCTACATCTTCGTCACCGGGGGCGTCACCTCGTCGCTGGGCAAGGGGCTGGCGGCGGCGTCGATCGCCAACCTGCTCGAGTCGCGCGGCTTCAAGGTCCAGATCCAGAAGCTCGACCCCTACATCAACGTCGATCCCGGGACGATGAACCCGTTCCAGCACGGCGAGGTCTTCGTCACCGAGGACGGCGCCGAGACCGACCTCGACCTGGGGCACTACGAGCGCTTCACCTCGATCACCACCGGCCAGCGCAACAACTACACCACCGGCCGGATCTACAACCAGGTGATCGAGCGCGAGCGGCGCGGCGACTACCTGGGCGGCACGGTCCAGGTCATCCCACACATCACCGACGAGATCAAGCGCGCGATCCGGGACCTGGCCAACGGTCACGAGATCCAGCTGGTCGAGATCGGCGGCACGGTCGGCGACATCGAGTCGCTGCCGTTCCTCGAGGCGATCCGCCAGTTCCGGCTCGAGGTCGGCCCGCAGCGCGCGATCTTCATCCACCTGACGCTGGTTCCCTGGCTGCCGGCCGCGCACGAGCTGAAAACCAAGCCGACGCAGCACTCGGTGCGCGAGCTGCGCGCGATCGGGATCCAGCCCGACGTCCTGCTCTGCCGCTGCGACCGGCCGCTGCCGCACGACGTGCGGGCCAAGATCGCGCTGTTCTGCAACGTCAGCGAGGACCAGGTCATCGCCGCGCCGGACGTCTCGAGCATCTACGAGGTCCCGCTGCGCTTCTCGGCCGAGGGGATCGACGAGATCATCTGCAAGCTGCTCGACCTCCCCTTCCGCAAGCGCAACCTCGCCCCCTGGGAAGAGCTGGTCTCCCGCGTCAAGAACCCCGTCGACACCGTGACGATCGGGATGGTCGGCAAGTACGTCGCCTACGAGGACTCGTACAAGTCGCTCAACGAAGCGCTGCGCCACGGCGGCTTCGCGCACAAGATCAAGGTCGAGCTGGAGTTCCTCGAGGCCGAGAAGTTCGAATCCGCCGACCCGGCGACGGAGCTGTCGCGGCTCGACGGCGTGCTGGTCCCGGGTGGCTTCGGGATCCGCGGGATCGAGGGGATGATCCGCGCCATCACCTACGCCCGCGAGCAGGGGATCCCGTTCTTCGGGATCTGCCTCGGGATGCAGTGCGCGACGATCGAGATGACCCGCAGCCTGCTCGGCCTGCGGCGCGCGAACTCGACCGAGTTCGACCCCAACACCCCCGACCCGGTGATCGACCTGATGGCCGAGCAGCGCGAGATCGAGGCCAAGGGGGGCACGATGCGGCTGGGCGCGTACGCCTGCCGGCTGTCGCCGGGAACGCTGGCCCACCAGCTCTACGGCCGGCCTGAGGTCAGCGAACGCCACCGCCACCGCTACGAGTTCAACAACGCCTACATGGACCGCCTGCGCGAGGCGGGTGTGGTCTGCTCGGGGATCAACCCCGACCGGAACCTGGTCGAGATCATCGAGCGGGCCGACCACCCGTGGTTCCTGGCCTGCCAGTTCCACCCCGAGTTCAAGAGCCGGCCGCTCGTCCCGCACCCGCTCTTCCGCGGCTTCGCCGGCGCGGCGCTGCGGCGCAAGCGGGAGCGCAGCGCGTGAGCGCGGCCGCGGTCCTCCCCGTCCCGCCGGTCGAACTCGCCCCCGGCGCGGTGGCGGGCGGCAGCGGACCGCTGCTCGTGATCGCCGGGACCTGCGTCGTCGAGGGCCGCGAGAGCGCGCTCGGACACGCCCGCGCGCTGGCGGCGATGGCGCGGGAGCTGGGGCTGCCGCTGGTCTTCAAGGCGTCGTACGACAAGGCCAACCGGACCGCGGTCGACTCGTTCCGCGGACCCGGCGCGGCCGAGGGGCTGGCGATCCTGGCCGAGGTCCGTGCCGCCACCGGGCTCCCGCTGCTGACCGACGTGCACGAGGCGTCGCAGTGCGCGGCCGCGGCGGCGGTCGTCGACGTGCTGCAGATCCCCGCCTTCCTCTGCCGCCAGACCGACCTGCTGCTGGCCGCCGCGGCCACCGGACGGGTGGTGAACGTCAAGAAGGGGCAGTTCCTGGCCCCGGAGGACGCCGAGCACGTCGTCGGCAAGCTGCGCGCCGGCGGCGCGCGCGGGGTCCTGCTGACCGAGCGCGGCACGACCTTCGGCTACCACGACCTGGTGGTCGACCTGCGCTCGATCCCGACGATGCGGGCGCTGGGGGTCCCCGTCGTCTTCGACGCCACCCACTCGGTCCAGCGCCCGGGCGGCCAGGGCCGGGCCTCGGGGGGCGATCCTCAGCACATCCCGGCGCTGGCCCGGGCGGCGGTCGCGGCCGGCGCCGACGCGGTCTTCCTTGAGGTTCACGAGGACCCGGCCCGCGCGCTTTCCGACGGACCGAACGCGCTGCGGCTGGAACTCGTCCCGGGCCTGCTCGGCTCGCTGCGCGAGATCCATCGGCTGGTCCGCGGCGCCGTCGCGCCGAACGCGGCCGGCGGGGCGGCCCGGTGAGGCACCCCGAGGGCCAGCGCGTGATCGAGGCCGAGGCCCGGGCGCTGGCCGCGCTGGCCGGACGGCTCGGCCCGGCCTTCGACGACGCCGTCGACGCGATCCTCGGCGCGCCGGGCCGCATCGTCCTGACGGGGATGGGCAAGAGCGGGCTCGTGGCGCGCAAGATCGCGGCCACCCTGACCTCGACCGGGACGCCGGCGCACTTCCTCCACCCGGCCGAGGCGATCCACGGCGACCTCGGAATGATCGTCAAGGGGGACGTCGTGGTCGCGCTCTCGCAGAGCGGCGAGACGGCGGAGATCCTGGGCGTGGTCGAGGCCGTGCGACGGCTCGGGGGAACGCTGCTCGTGATGACCGGCCGCGCCGGCTCGACCCTCGGCCGCGAAGCCGACCTGCTGCTCGACACCTCGGTCGCGGAGGAGGGCTGCCCGCTCGGCCTGGCGCCGATGGCCAGCACCACTGCAATGCTGGCGCTGGGCGACGCGCTGGCCGCCGCGCTGATGGTCGCGAAGGGGTTCTCGGAGGAGGACTTCGCGCGGCTGCACCCGGGGGGCCGGCTGGGTCGGAAGCTGGCCCGCGTGCGGCAGTTCATGCACACCGGCGAGGCCGTGCCCAGGGTCTCCCCGGCGACCCCGATGGGCCAGGTCGTGCTCGAGATGAGCCGCAAGCGGCTGGGCTCGACGGCGGTGGTGGACGGCGCCGGCCGGCTGCTCGGGATCGTCACCGACGGCGACCTGCGCCGGCTGCTCGAGCGCGACCCGACCCCGCTCGACCGGACCGCCGCGGACGCGATGTCCGCGCACCCGGTCTCGATCGCCGCCGACGCGCTGGCCTCGGCCGCCCTGGCGCTGATGGAGGAGCGGAAGATCACGATGCTCCCGGTCGTCGCCCCGGACGGGACGCTCGAGGGGATCGTGCAGATCCACGACCTGTGGGGGACGCAGCTGTTCTGAGCCGCGCCCCGGCCCGCCGCCGGTCGCGTTCCGGGCGCGATTTGGTATCGTGGGCGCCATGGACGGGACCGACCTGAAGGAGCATGCCGCCCGGGTGCGGCTGCTGCTGTCCGACGTCGACGGGACGCTGACCGACGGGTTCCTCTACTACGTCGGCGACGCCGTCGGGCTGCGCTTCTCGGTCCGCGACGGGCTGGGTCTCGTGCTGGCGCGGCAGGCCGGCCTGGTGACGGGCGTGGTCTCGATGCGCGGCACCCCGTCGGTCCGCCACCGCGCCGAGGACCTGCGGCTGGACGAGGTCCACCTTGCGGTCGACGACAAGGCCGCCGTGCTGCGCCGGATCCTGGCCTCGCGCGGGATCCCGCGCGAGGCGGCCTGCTACGTCGGGGACGACCTGAACGACCTCCCGGCCTTCGCCGAGGTCGGGTTCCCCGTCGCCGTCGCCGACGCGGCCGAGGAAGTCCGCCGCGCGGCCCGCTTCGTCACGCGCCGGCCGGGGGGCCAGGGGGCCGTACGGGAGGTCGTCGACCTCCTGCTCGCGGCCCGCGCCGGCAGGGAGCCGTCATGAGGGTCCTGATCTTCCTGCTCGCCGCCGGCTTCGCGATCGTCGTGCTCTGGGTGGCGCTGGCCAACGCGGGCCAGGAGGTCACGCTGACGCTCGGCGCGGGCGGCGTGGCGCGCACGCTGTCGATGGCCGAGGTGATCTTCGGCAGCGTGCTGGCCGGGGTCTTCTTCATCGGCCTGCTGGCGGTCGTCGAGGGGATCACGCTGCGGGTCGAGAACCTGCGGCTCAAGCGCCGGCTGCACCAGCTGGAGGAGGAGATCCTCGACCTGCGCAACCTGGCGATCTCCGGTACCGGCGCGCTGGCGCCGGGACGCGGCGTCGGGGCGGTCCCGGCGTCGTCGAACGTCCTGCTGCCCGACGACGAGCCATGAGCGCCCTGCTGCTGCTGCTCGCCTTCCTCGCCGGGGTGATGGTCAGCGTGCTCGTCACCTCGCTGGTGGTCCGCCTGCGCCCGGAGCGCGAGGAGGGCGGTCCGGCGCGGACGCTGGCCGAACGCGCGGTGGCCGAGATCGTGGCCGAGGACCATCCCGCCGCCGCCGCCGCGCTGCGGCACGCCGTCGAGAGCGGACCGGGGGACGACGCGCTCTACCTGCTGCTGGCCGACCAGCAGTCGCGCGCCGGCGACGGGGCGCGCGCCGCGCGCACGCTGGAGGTCCTGCTGGCGCGCCGCGACCTGGCCGACCGGACCCGGGCCGCAGCGCTGCTGCTGCGCGCGCGAGTGCTCGAGCGCGCGGGCGAACTGGAAGCAGCCGTCGCCGCCTGCGACGAGGCGGAGGCCGCGGCGCGCGGCTGGGCCGCGCCACTGGTCGCGCTCGAGCAGCTCCAGACCCGGCTCGGGCGGATGCGCGAGGCGGTCGCCACCGCGGGGCGCCTGGCCTCCGTCGATCGCGAGCGCGGGCGGGTCGTCTCGGCCCGCCGGCGCGTCCTGCTGGCCCGCGAGCTGCTCGCCGACGGCCTGCCGCGTGAAGCGGCCCGCGAGGCCGAGCGCGCGCTGTCCGAGGCCCGCGCGCTGCCCGCGGCGGAGATGGCGCTGGGCGACGCGCTCTACCAGTCGCAAGACCCCAGGAAGGCCCGCGAGGCCTGGCTGCGCGCCGCGCAGGAGTCGCCGGCGCTGGCCCCGCTGGTCGTCGACCGGCTGGAGGAACTCGAGGGGCCGGCGCGCGGGCGCGAGGCGGCGCGCCAGTTCGCGCGCGAGGCGCTCTCGCGTGATCCGGAGGGACCGGCCGCCTGGCGACTCGCCGGCTGGCTCGCCGACGACGCGCTGCGCCGCGGCCAGGCGGCCGAGGCCCGCGGCTTCGTCGAGCGGATCGAAGAGCTCGCCCCGCGCTCGTCGGCGGTCCCGCGGCTGCGCGGGCGGCTGGCGCTGCTGGAGGACGGTGCGGCGAGCCGCGCGCTCGTCGCGCTGCGCACGCACTGGGAAGGGATCGGCGGCTGGGGCGACCCGTGGCGCTGCCAGCGCTGCGGCTTCAGCGCCGCCGACTTCGAGTGGCGCTGCCCGTCTTGCCGGGCCTGGGAGTCCCTGGCCTGACCGTCAGAGCAGGTTCAACTGTGCTCCGATCGAGGCCAGCCGGTGCGGCGAGACCAGGTCGCGCACCATCGCCAGCTCCTCGCGCACCAGCCCCTCGAGCGGTTCCTCCGGCGCGCCGCCCCAGCGGTCGCGCAGCGCGCGCGCCAGGGCCTCGCGGTCGAAGACACCGTTGCGGTCGAGCACGATCCCCTCGAACGGCTGACCGGCCGGCCCCATCCGCCGCACGCAGGCGACGACGAGGTTGCGGACCGCGGCGCCGATCTCGAGCCGCAGTTGCTGGTAGACGAGTGCGTGGCGGCGGTTGAAGGCCTCGACCGCGTCGATCAGCTCGGGCGGGGGCGGATCGGAAGGGGGCATCGGCAGGGGGCCGTCCTCCGCCGCGGCGCGTGCCGCCCGGGCCAGCGCCTCCAGATGCGCCTCGGCTCCGAAAACCGCGCTGGTCAGCGGACCGGTCGGGGAAAGCTCGGCCTGCGCGAGCTCCGCGGCCGAAAGCGGTTCCCACGGGAGGGCTTCGGGCGGCGGCGCGGGGGCCTGCCGCGCGAAGGGCGGCAACTCGGCGGCCGGTGCATCGGCCGGAGCCGGGGTCGGGGCCGGGGGGCCGCCGAGCGGCCCCGTCAGGTCGGCCTCGGTCCAGGGCATTGCCTCCCACGCCGCCTCGGGCGCGGGTCCGGGCTCCGGCACAGGGGTCGGGGCCGTCGCCGCCGGCGTGGAGACCGGCGCAGGGGCCGCCTCCGTCACGGCGGGTGCGGGCTCGGCGAGCGGCGCAAAGAAGGACTGCTCGTAGCCATCGTCCGGGGTGGGCGAGGGCTCGCCCAATTCGAGCGGGACCGAGGTCGCCAGCGCGGCCGGCTCAGGGTAGCTGTCGAGCGTCGGCGGCGGGATCGCCTCCTCGCCCGGCGTCGCGAGCTCGAAGACGGTCTCGAGCCACGCCGGCGCGACCGGCTCCTCGGCCGGCGAGTTCGCGAACAACTCGGGGGCCAGTTCCGCGGCGGTGCGCGGCGGGACGGCCGGCTCCGCCGGCGGCGGGACGGCCGGCGACGGTGAGGACAGCTCGACCACCGGGAATGCGAACTCGACCGGGACGGGCTCGGGCGGCCCGGCCGCCGCGGCGGGCTCGGCCGGTGCGGCGGCTACGGCGGCTTCGGCAGCCTGGTCGGCCCGCTCCTCGGTCCGTTCGATCACGCGCGCGGCGTCGAGCGCGCAGAGCAGCCGGCACAGCTCGAAGTCCGAGTCCGGCCGCGCCGCCAGGATCTCGGCCACCGAGTGCGGCACGGCCAGGAGCGCCACGACGTCCCACATCGCGGGCCGGAGCGTCATCCGGTCGAGCCGGTCGAGGTAGTCCGGGCGCAGCCGGAAGCGCGTTTCGATCGAGCCGAGGTGCGCGAAGATGCGCTGCCACGCGGTGAGCGATTCCCAGGCCGAGACCACCAGGTCCTCGGCCGCGATCCCGAGCACGATCGACTCGTCGACCGTCACGCCGGGCTCGATCGCATACTCGCCGGTGTCCCACAGCACGAGGCCGCGGGCCACCGCCATGACCTGCTCGCGCACGAAGCGCTCGACGTCCTCGGGCAGCAGCACGCCGCGCTCGGCGAGTAGCGTCCCCATCCGCTTGCCGGTGATCAGCTGGCGAACCGCTTCGTCCTGGTCGCGGTCGGAGATCACGCCGCGGCGCACGAGGTGCGCGGCCAGGCTCTGCTCCTCGTCGAAGGTCGAGGCGAACTCGATCCGGCCGTCGCGCAGGAGGAGCGCCCCCTCCTCGGCGTCGCGGAACAGCCGCAGCGTCCCGTCGAAGTGCCGCGCCGCGAGGTCGAGCAGCAGGTCGCCGATCCCGGCCCGGGGGATCGGCCCCTCGTGCCCGGAGGCGGCGTAGTCGCCGAGCGAGCCGCGCTCGACGCGCTCCACGCGACCGGTGATCGCCAGCGCCCAGAGCGCGCGGTAGATGTCGTGAGTCGGGGCGTAGACCGCGCTGCAGAGCTGCTCGACGCGCAGCGGGAGTTGCAGCTGCTCGAGGATCAGTCGCTCGGTCAGGCCCAGCCCCAGCACCTCGCCGCGCGAGGCCGGGGTCGCGCGGTAGACCGCACGGCTGCCGCCGACCACCCGGCGCACCCAGTTCCAGTCCCGCACCCGGCGCGTCCCGGCCAGGACCAGATCCTCGACCGCCAGGTCGAGCGTGACCGTCTCGAGGACGGGCAGCGCGGCGCGGGTGAGGCGCCAGCCGCCGTCGCGCCAGCCGAAGATCGAGAGCGCGATCTCGCGCACCTGCTCCTGCACCGCTCGCGGCAGGGCCGGCGGCGCGAGGTGACCCAGCTCGACCAGCGTTTCCCCGAGCCGGCGCCCTCCGCCGAGCCGCGCGTCGGCCTCGAGCAGGGCTCCCAGGCGGACCTCGCCCCGCCGCAGCAGGAACGGGCCGAGCTGGTCCTCCGGATCGCTCGAGGTCGCGAACACGACGCGGCCGTCGCGCAGCGCGAGGGTCTTGGTCACCCCCGGCCGCTCGAGAACGAGGGATCCCGTGTGCCGCTCCAGCGCCAGGCGCCAGAGCAGCTCGGGCACGGTGATCCCCTCGAGACGCCCTTCCGTGGCGATCCTCGCGGGTACGGGATCTCCTCCGGCCACCTTCACCTCTCCGACGAGCAGTTCCATGAGGGAGAATCTGTTCCCCGCGGGGCGCCGCGGCCATCCCTCATGCGCCCCCCGTGTCCAGAGCGGTCCGAAGCTCGTCAAAAGATACCGCCACCGTCCCCAGTTTCCCCACCGCCACGGCGGCCGCCGCGTTCGCCAGCTCGGCCCCGGCAGCCAGGGGCAGGCCCGCGGCGAGGGCTGCGGCCAGGGCCGCGACGACCGTGTCCCCGGCCCCGGTCACATCGTAGACCTCGCGCGCCCGGGCGTGGATGAAGCGCGGGCTCCCGCCCCGCTCGAGCAGCAGCATCCCGTGCTCACCGCGCGTCAGGAGGACCGCGTCGATCGCCAGCCGGTCGAGGATCACCTGCGCCGCCGCGGACGCGTCCGCGTCGCCGCGGATCTCCCGGCCGGTCGCTCCCGCCGCCTCCAGCGTATTCGGCGTGATCACGGTCGCCGGGGCGTAGAGCCCGAAGTGGCGGACCTTGGGATCGACCACGACCGGCGTGCCGCGCCGCCGCGCGGCCTCCAGCAGCGGCCCCAGCACGCGTCCGTCGAGCAGCCCCTTGGCATAGTCCGAGACGACCACCGCGTCCGCCGCGTCGAGCGCGCCGAGCGCCCGCTCGAGCACCGCCTCGGCCGTCGGCCCGGAGACCGGCGAGTCGTCCTCGCGGTCCAGGCGCAGCACCTGCTGGTGGCGCGCCAGCACCCGCGTCTTCTCGACCGTCGGCCGCCCCGGGACGCGCACCAGCCCGCCGGCGTCGACCCCCCAGCCCGCCATCATCGCGGCCAGCGCGTCGCCGGCTGCGTCGTCGCCGATCGCCGAGGCGATGCCGGGACGCAGCCCCAGCGCGGCCAGGTTGTGGACGACGTTGGCTGCGCCGCCGGCGCGTGACTCCTCGCGCAGCCAGCGGACGACGGGGACCGGGGCCTCGGGGCTGATCCGCTCGACCGAGCCGACGACGTAGCGGTCGAGGATCACGTCGCCGACGACCAGCACGCGGCGCCCGGCCAGGCGCCCGGCCGCCGCCAGGAGTTCGCTCCCCGTCACTGCGCGTCCTTGGTGCCGCCCGCCTCCGGCCGCCCCGACTCGGGCAGCATCTGGGGGATCCCGTCCTCGATCGGGTAGACGACGCGGCAGCGCGCGCAGCGCAGCCCGTCGCCGCCGGCGGTCAGGGCAACCTTCTCGTGGCACCTCGGGCAGGCCAGGACCTCGAGCAGCCAGGACTCGATCGGCGGCATGGCGTTTCCTCCGGGAGGGACGACAGATGACGCGCAAGGGTGCCAAACCCGGAGGCCGGGGGTCAAGCCGCGGACGCAGCGTGGCCGCCGCCGCCGCCGCGCCCGATAATCCCGTTCCCATGACCCCCCCGTCCCCGTTCGGCGCCGACATCGCCCCGGACCGCCTGCTCGTGGTCCGGCTCGGCGCGGTCGGCGACGTCGTCCGGACCCTCCCGGCCGTCCGCCTGCTGCGCCGGAGCTGGCCGGCCGCGCGGATCGCCTGGGCGGTGGAGCCGGGCGCGGCGCCGCTGGTGACGGGCCACCCGGACGTCGACGAGGTGCACGTGCTCGAGCGTCGGGCGCTCGAGGGGGCGGCGTGGCGGCGGCCGCTCGCCGCGGCGGGGACCCTGCGACGCTTCGCGGGGACGCTCGCCCGCTTCGCCCCCGCGCTCGCGCTCGACTTCCAGAGTTCCTTCAAGAGTGGTCTCGTCGCCCGCGCCTCGCGCGCGCCGGTGCGGTTCGGGTTCGACACGCCCCAGGACCGCGAGGGGAGCCACCGCTTCGCCACGCACCGGGTCCTGCTGCCCGAACCCCGGGTCTCGCGCGTGCTGCGCGCCGCCGCGTTGGCGCGGGCCGCAGGCGCGGCGGACGGGCCGCTCGTCGCCGACCTCGCCCTCTCGCCCGAAGACCGCGAGGCGGCGCGGGCCGAGCGCGCGCGGATCGCGGCGGGCGCGCGGCTGGTGGCGATCGCCCCCTTCAGCAGCCTGCGGCAGGCCTGGAAGCGCTACCCGGCCGAGCGCTGGACCGCGATCGCCTCGGGCCTGGCGGGCCGCGGTTTCGCGGTCGCGGTGGTCGCCGGGCCGGGCGAGCAGGAGGCGGCGCGCGCGCTGGGCGAGGCCGCCGGCGGGCGTGTCGTCCCGACCGCGCCGCTGCCGCTCAAGCCGCTGGCCGCGCTGCTCGGCGGGGCCGAGCTGGTGATCTCGGGGGACACCGGGCCGATGCACCTCGCGTGGGCGGCCGGGGCCCCGGTCGTCGCGATCTACGGCCCGACCGACCCGGTCCTCAACGCCCCGTGGGGCGACGGGCACGGGATCCTCGCCCCGCCGCGCCCGACCGACCGCCGCGACGCCGACAAGTTCCCGGGGCTCGGCCCCGACCTCGTGCTCGAGCACGCGCTGGCCCGCCTCGCGGCAGCGCCGGGAGCGCGCCCGATGGAGAAGACCTCATGTTGAAGCGCCTGTCCCGACTCCTCGCCGTAACGCTGGCCGCCGCCTGGACCCTGGCCCCGGCCCCCGCCGCGACCGCGCCCGCTCCGGCCGCCCGGGCGGTCAGTCCCGAGACGATCGTCGAGCTGCGCGGCCTGCTCGCGGAGGGACAGTGCGCGGAGCTGCTGACCCGGATCGCGGCCCTGCCGAAGCAGCCCCCCTCGCCCGACCTGCTCGTCTTCGAAGGCAACTGCCGGCTGCGCGAGGCGACCCATCGCGCGAAGGTGTTCGACGCCTCGCGCTACGAGCGCGCGCGCGTCGGGGCCGGCGGACAGGCGCTGGACCCGGGCGCGACCGCGCAGTTCTACCGCTGGGACATCACCTGGGACGATCCGGCGCGCGCGCAGGCGCTGACGCTCTTCGACCAGGCGCTCGCGCTCGAGCCGGCGCGCCAGGACCTGGTCGTCGGCACGATCGCGGCGAACCTGGAGGGGGGCCGGCCCGGCCCCGCCGTCGCGCTCTTCGAGGCGAACGCCGCGCGGCTCGACGAGGCCTCGCGGATCGACCTCTACCAGATCGTCCAGGACCGGCTCGCGCTCGGCCGCGTCGAGGAGGCGTCGGCGCTGGCCTCGGCGCTGGCGGCCGCCTCGCCGGCTTCGCCGGCCGCACAGGCCGCCGCCGGCTCGGCCGCGCTGGCCCGACACGACCTCGCCGCCGCGGCTTCGGCCTTCGAGAAGGCGGCCGCAGGCGGCCCCCTGACGCCGGAACAGGCCCGCGAGCTGGCGCTGCTCGCGATGCTGCGCCGCGACTGGAACGCGGCGGTCAACGCGCTGGCGCCGTCGGCCTCGAAGTCGGTCGAGCTGACGACCTGGTTCGCGCTGGCGCGGGGACGGATCGAGCCCCGCTCGGCGACGCCGATCTGGCAGGAGATCAAGCGCTCCCTGGCGAAGATCGAGCAGCCCGACCCGCGCGCGACCGCGGTCGTCGACTACTTCCTCGGGACCTCGCAGGCCGCGCCGCCGCCCGCCGCCGCGGCGCGCGTCCGCGCGGCCCGGCGCTTCCTCGAGGGGCGGATCTTCGTCCCCGCGCTGGTGGAAGCCGACCGGGCGGTCTTCGAGGATCCGCAGTCGGTCGCCGGATACATGACGCTCGCGGACGTCTACCGCGCCCTGGGCTACCCCGAACTCGGGCTGGACCCGATCGAGCAGGCGATCGCCACCGCGGCGAAGGATCCGAAGCAGTCCGGGTACGGCGCCGGCGAGCTCCAGCGCGAGCGGGCGGAGCTGCTGTTCGCGGCCGGGCGCGACGCCGACGCCGCGGCGGCGTTCGCCGAGGCGGCCCGGGCCGGCGCTCCCGCCCCCTACGCCTGGGGCCTCGCGGCCCTCGCCGCGGGCCGCCGCGACGAGGCGGTCGCGCAGCTCCAGGCGGCCGCGGCGGCGGGTGGTTCCGATGCGGCCGCGGCGCGGGCCAAGCTCGACGAGCTGGGGGTCGGACCCTAGCCCGCTAGCGGCGGGCGACCGTGCCGCCGGCGACGCCGGCCAGCAGGTAGAGCAGCTTGGCGGCGACGAAGCCGTCCCAGAAGCCGGCGCCGATCTCGACCAGGTCGGCGCCGACGACGCGGCGGCCGGAGCGCGCGACCTCGGCCAGCAGGTAGCTCGCCTCGCGCCAGCCGAGCCCGCCAGGAACCGGCGTGCCGGTGCCGGGACAGAGCGCGGCCTCGAGCCCGTCGACGTCGAAGCTGATCCAGACCTCGGACGGGAGCGTCTCGACGATGTCCTTGGCCAGCGCCGCGAACGGTTCGCCCTCGAAGGTCCGCCGCGCCAGCTCGGCGTCGGTGAACCACGCCGCGCGGCCCTGCGCCGCGTCGCGCGCCGCGACCTCCTCGGCCGACAGGTCGCGCAGGCCGACCTGGACCAGCCGCGCCACGGTCGGCAGCTCGAGCGGCATGCGAGGTGCGCCAGCCCTCGTAGGCCCCGCGCAGGTCGGCGTGGGCGTCGATCTGCAGCACGCCGAGGCCGCGGTGGCGCGCGGCTGCCGCCTCGATCGCGCCGAAGCTGACGGCGTGCTCGCCGCCGAGCACGAGCGGCACGCGCCCCGAGTCGAGCGTCGCGGCGGTCGCGGCGCGGACCCACTCCCCCACCGCGTGCCCGATCCGCTCGACCTCGGCGTGCGCCTCGCGGTCGCCGTCCCGGGCCCGTTCCGCCGCCGCCGCCGCGGCCTCGGAGAGGCCGTCCAGCGCCTCCTCGGCCGGCAGCGCGGCGATCCCCAGCCGCCACGGTTCGCCGGCGATCGGGTCGTAGAGGTCGACCTGGCCCGAGGCGTCGAGCAGCGCTCGCGGCCCGCCGCGCGTCCCACCGCGCGACGAGACGGTCGCCTCGTAGGGGACCGGGATCACGACCAGCCGCGCCTCCTCCAGCGGCAGCGGGAAGCCGAACAGCGCCCCCTCGACGGCGGCGGGCGCGTTGGGGTCGATCGGCCGCGGCGGGCGCGGCGGGGCGGCGGGGATCTGCGGCCGAGGGATCGTCACGGATCGCTCCTTCCGGGGCGGGCGTGCAGGCGGTCTCCCACCTGCAGCCGCGGGCCGGGGTCCAGGTCGAGTTCGAGCCGGCGCGGGTCGACGGGATCGACCGCCGCGACGCGCGCCATCCGCACGTCGGGGCCGTGCCCCGAGCCGAGCGCGACGCGCTCGCCCGCGCCGGCGCCGGCGCCGCGGTCGAGCGTCACGGACGCCCGCCCCGCGCGCTCGTCGACGGCCACGATCGCCGGGTGCGGCGGCCGCTCCGGCCCCCAGGCCTCGAAGCGCGGCGGGGCGCCGGGAGCGAGCCGCAGCGAGCGGCGCGTCGAGCGCCAGTCGGGCATCACGATCAGCTCGAACGGCGGCCCGTCCGCCGCGTCGTCGACCCGCCGCTGCTCGACGTGGAAGTGGCCCAGCACGCCGCCGCCGAAGCCGCGCGCGGCGAGTCCCCGGGCATAGGCTTCGAGGTGCTTCTCGGGCAGGCGCGTGCGGTAGCGCGCGCCGCTGCCGCGGAGTGCGCGCTCGATCCGCCGCACCAGCGCTTTCCCGGCGCGTGCGGGGAGCAGTCCGATCGCGGCCTGGAGCGGGACCGAGCGCGCCAGCGCGCGCCAGCGGCGGTAGGCCCGGTCGTCGGCGTTGACCGCGTCGCCGTGGGCCAGGAGCCAGCGCCGGCCGTCGAACGGCCCGGCCGCGTACTCGTCGCCGACCGCGTCGAAGGCGCGGCCGGCCCAGCGCGCCGCGCCGAACTCGCGATTCCCCTCGACCAGCACGACCGCCGTGCCGCGCGCGCGAAGCGCGGCGCAGGCCTCGAGCACCGCGCGGTGGTGCGGCTCGACCAGCTTCTCGCGCGCCAGCCAGGCCGCGAAGACGTCGCCCAGCAGCACGACGGTCCCCGCGTCCTCCGCCCGCGCGGCGAGGAACGCGCAGAAGTCGTCGAGGTCCGGGTCCCCGGCGACCAGGTGCAGGTCGGAGGCGACGACCAGGTCCTCCCGGCGGGCCCGCGCCGCGCTCACGGCTCCTCCCTGTCGCGCCCCTCGTCCAGCCGCGCCAGGACCGCCGCGCGGAACGCCGCGAACGACCCGGCGGCGATCGCCTCGCGCATCCGGCGCATCAGGTCGAGGTAGAACCACAGGTTGTGAACCGTCCCGGCCCGCGGGCCGAGCATCTCGCCCGCGGTGTAGAGGTGGCGCAGGTAGGCCAGCGAGAAGCGGCGGCAGACCGGGCAGCCGCACTCCGGATCGGCCGGGCCGGCCTCGTCGCGGTAGCGCGCGTTGCGCACGTTGACCAGCCCGCGCGAGGTGAAGAGCTGCGCCGTCCGGCCGTGCCGCGTCGGCAGCACGCAGTCGAACATGTCGAAGCCGGACGCGACCGCCTCGACCAGGTCCTCCGGGCGCCCCATCCCCATCAGGTAGCGCGGCCGGCCGGCCGGCAGGCGCGGCCCGAAGGTCGCGACGATCCGCCGCACCTCGGCCCGCCCCTCACCCACCGACACGCCCCCCAGCGCGACCCCGTCGAACCCCTCGGCCGCGGTCGCCGCCAGGCTCTCCTCGCGCAGGTCGTCGAAGGTCCCGCCCTGCACGATCCCGAACAGCGCCGCGCCCGGGTCGGTACGCGCCGCGAGGTTGCGCGCCAGCCAGCGCCGCGTGCGCTCCATGGCGCGGGCCGCCGCCTCGCGCTCCCCGGGCGCGCCGGTGCAGTCGTCGAGGGCCATCATGACGTCCGAGCCCAGCGCCTGCTGGATCGCGATCGACGACTCGGGCGTCAGCCGGCGCGGGCTTCCCTCGACGTGGTCGAGGAAGGTCACGCCGTCGTCGTCGATCGTCCGGCGGCGCGCCAGCGAGAAGACCTGATAGCCGCCGGAGTCGGTCAGGATCGGCCCTTCCCACCCCGAGAAGGCGTGCAGGCCGCCGAGCTGCCGCACCAGCGCCTCGCCCGGGCGGACGTGCAGGTGGTAGGTGTTGGCCAGCACGATCTCCGCGCCCAGCTCGCGGACCTCGCCCGGCATCAGCCCCTTCACCGAGCCGGCGGTGCCGACCGGCATGAAGGCCGGCGTCGCGACCGGCCCGCGGCGGGTGGCCAGCGTGCCGGTGCGCGCGGCGCCGTCGGTGGCGTGGATCGTCAGCGTTACCGCCGCCATCACAGCACCAGCATCGCGTCGCCGTAGCTGTAGAAGCGGTAGCCGGCGGCGATCGCCTCGCGGTAGGCCGCGAGCACCCGCTCGCGCCCGGCGAAGGCGGAGACCAGCATGAGCAGCGTCGAGCGCGGCAGGTGGAAGTTGGTCACGAGCGCGTCGACGAAGCGGAAGGCGTGGCCGGGCGCGACGAACAGTGCGGTCTCTCCCGCCCCCGGTTCGGGCGCACCGTCGGCCCGCGCCGGGCGCGACTCGAGCGTGCGGACCACGGTCGTCCCGACCGCGACCACGCGCCCGCCGCGGGCGCGGGCCACGGCGATCGCGTCGCTGGCCGCGGCGGGCAGCGTGAAGCGCTCGGGGTGCAGGGCGATCTCGCCGGTGCGCTCGGCGCGCACCGGCCGGAAGGTCCCCTCCCCGACGTGCAGCGTCACCGCCGTCCGCGCGATTCCCGCCTCCTCCAGCCGGGCCAGCAGCCCCGGGGTGAAGTGTAGCCCGGCGGTCGGCGCGGCCAGCGCCCCTTCCTGGGCGGCGTACACGGTCTGGTAGCGCTCGCGGTCGCGCGCCGTGCGCGGATCGTCGGGCGCGCGGCGGATGTACGGCGGAAGCGGCAGGCGGCCGTGCGCGGCGGCCAGCTCGGCCACCGTGCCGGGCCCCGCGATCCGCACCTGCGCGGCGCCCGCCTCCGCACCGCCCCCCGGCTCGTCGAGCAGCTCGGCCGTGTAGCCGCCGGGGAGCGCCAGCGGCTCGCCGCGCCGCGGCGCGCGGGAGGCGCCGACGAGCGCCCGCCAGCGCTCGCCGGCCCCGTCCCGGCCGGCCGGTTCCAGCAGCAGCAGCTCGACCCGGCCGCCGGTCGCGCGCCGCGCGAAGAGCCGCGCCGGCGCGACGCGCGTGTCGTTCACGACCAGCAGGTCGCCGGGCGCCAGCAGCGCCGGCAGGTCGGCGACGCGGTGGTGGCCGAGCGGCCCGCCGCCACGGTCGAGCAGCAGCAGCCGCGCCGCGTCGCGCGGCTCGACCGCCTCCTGCGCGATTCGCTCCGGCGGCAGCTCGTAGTCGAAGAGGGCGACGTCCATCGGCGCGTCAGCGGGCCGTGCCGGCGCGGTACGGGAGCGGGTCGACCGTCCCCGCCTCGCGGAATCCCCTGAGCCGCAGGCGGCACGACTCGCAGCGCCCGCAGGCCTCGTCCTCCGCCTGGTAGCACGACCAGGTCAGATCGAACGGCGCACCGGACTCGAGCCCGGCCCGCACGATTTCCCCCTTGGAGAGGTGGACCAGCGGCGCGAGGATCGAGATCCGTTCGCCGAGTCCGGTCCCCAACCGCGCCGCGCGCTCGAAGGACGCCAGGAAATCCGCGCGGCAGTCGGGGTAGCCCGAACCGTCCTCCTCGACCGCGCCGATCACGACCGCCCGCGCCCCGAGCAACTCCGCCCACGAGACCCCCGCCGCCAGCAGGTGCGCGTTGCGGAACGGCACGTAGGTCGCGGGCAGCCCCGGCCCGCCGCCGCGCGGCTCCGCGTCGACCGGCACGGGGAGCGCCGGATCGGTCAGGGCCGAGCCGCCGAGCGCGGCCAGGAACCCGATGTCCAGCGTCCGGCGCCGCGCCGCGGGCAGGCCGAGCCGGTCGGCGATCGCCTCGAAGGCGCGCCGCTCGCGCGCCGCCGTGCGCTGGCCGTAGCTGGCGTGCAGCAGCGCCAGGTCGTGGTCGCGCGCCACGAGCCAGGCGGCGACGGTCGAGTCCATCCCGCCCGAGGCCAGCACCACCGCCAGCGGCCGTCCCGCGCTCATGCGCCGCGCTCCTTCCCGGGCCAGAGCAGCTTGTGCAGCTGGAACTGCACGCGCGCCGGCAGCCGGTCCTCCAGCACCCAGTCGGCCAGCCGGCCCGCGTCGAGTTCGCCGTGCACCGCACCCAGCAGGACGTGCCCCGGGCAGCGCGCCAGAGGGCCGCGGATCAGCTCGCGCGCCCGCTCGTAGTCGCGGCGGTCGGCGACGATCAGCTTGACCTCGTCCCCCGGACGCAGGCGCGCGACGTTTTCCGGGTCCATCCGGGTCGCCATCCCCGACCCCGGCAGCTTGATGTCGACGATCCGCACGATCGGCGGCGGGACGACCGAGATGTCCTGATCGCCGCCGGTCTCGAGCGCGACGTCCCAGCCGTGGTCGTCGGCGAGGTGCCGCAGCAGCGGGACGACCGCGGGCTGCAGCAGCGGCTCGCCGCCGGTCGCGCAGAGCCGAGACACGCCGAACCCCTGGAGTTCCGCGGCCAGCTCGCCGGCGACGCGCCAGCTCCCCTCGGTGAAGGCCCACGCGGTGTCGCACCAGCGGCAGCGCAGCCCGCAGCCGGTCAGGCGCAGGAAGACGGTCGGCAGCCCGGCGCGGCTCCCCTCCCCCTGAATCGAGAGGAAGACCTCGGCCACGCGCAGGCGGCGGGTCCGGGCCCTCTCCCAGGGCTCGTCGGCGGCGGCCTTCATCGCGCCCCCCGGCCGGCTGCGGCCCGCGCCCGGGCCGCCTGCGCCGCGCGCAGCGCCGCCCGGCGCCAGGCCAGGATCGTCGCGCGGCCCGGGGCTTCGCCGAGGCCGGCGAGCCGGCGCAGCACCGCAAGGTTCTGCTCGTCCTCGCAGCCGTCCTCGGTCTTCTCGGTCTCCAGCGAGGCCGGCAGCCCGTCGAGCCGCGGGTCGTTCATCACCCTCACGAATGCGGCCGCGCCCAGCAGGCCGAGGCCGATCTGCTCGTGCCGGTCGACGCGCGAGCCCAGCGGCCGCTTCGAGTCGTTGAGGTGCAGCGCGCGCAGCCGCCCGCGGCCCAGCACCCGCTCGAACTCGTCCCAGGCGCGCTCCCAGCCGTCGTCCGAGGCCAGGTCGTAACCGGCCGCGAAGGCGTGCTGCGTGTCGAGACAGACGCCGAGCCGCGCCCCGCACGACGCGCGCACGACGATCGCCGCGAGCTGCTCGAAGCGGTGGCCCAGCGCCGAGCCCTGGCCGGCTGTGTTTTCCAGCAGGATCGTCACCGATTCCGTCCCGGGGCGCGCCAGCGCGCGGTCGAGCGCGCGCGCGACGCGATCGAGGGCGGCCTCCTCGCCCGCGCCCATGTGCGCACCCGGGTGCATCACCAGCAGCTCGATCCCCAGCCGCGCGCAGCGTTCCAGCTCCTCGCCCAGCGCGGCGACCGAGCGCTCCCACAGCGCCGCGTCGGGCGAAGCGCAGTTGATCAGGTAGGAGTCGTGCGACAGCACCGGGATCGCGCCCGCCGCGGCGCGCTTCTCGCGGAAGCGGGCCACGACCTCGCCGGTCAGCGGCTTGCCCGCCCACTGGTTGGCCGACGCGGTGAAGACCTGCAGCGTCTCGCAGCCGGCGCGCACGGCGCGATCGACCGCGCGGTCGACCCCGCCGGCGATCGACATGTGGGCCCCGAGCCGCGGCGGCATCGCGCCTCCTCAGCGCAGCTCGACGAGCGCCGCGTCGTGCGCGGTCGCGCGGCGCAGCCAGGCCTCGACCCGCTCCAGTTCGCGGTCGCCGCGGCCGCTCCCCGGCGGGACGTGCGCCGCCACCTGCTCCAGTTCGGTGGGCCCGAGGAAGGGGCCCGTCGCGCCGAACGGCCCGCCGCGGCGCCGGGCCAGCTCGACCACGGCCAGCGCGGTGCGGGCGCGCGGCGGCGCCCCGGGGCCGCAGCGCCCGCTCCGCTCGAGCAGCGCGGCGAGCGCGCCGGCCAGCGCGTCGAAGGGAAGCGCGACCCCCTCCGGCGCGGCGAGCGCGCGCCGCCGCGCCAGCGCGGCGACGAACCGGGCGGTGTGCGAGCGCGCGATCGCACGCGGGTCCCCGCCCCGGGCCAGCGGGCATTCGTCCCCGACCGGGCAGCCGGTCCCCGCGGTGCAGCGCGCCGGATCGACCCCCAGCCGCGGCTCGCGGGCCGCGCAGCGCCGCGCCGGGAAGGCGGCCAGCTCGCGCAGCGCCTCGCCCGCGTCCAGCTCCTCGTGCTCGGCGAGCCGCGTCACCGCCTGGCGGCGCCCGTCGCCGAGCGCGGCGTCGAGCGCGTCGAGCAGCGCCTGCCAGGCCGCGCCCACGACCGGGACCGCGACGGGACCGCGACGGCTCACGCCTCCTCCCGCGCCGCGACCGCCTCGCCGAGCCGGCGTGCCAGCCCGCCGAAGGCGCCGTTCGACATCACCGCCACCACGTCGCCCGGCCGCAACGCCGCGCTCACGCCGGCCAGGATCGCGTCCGGCGCGAGCGGCCCCTCCGCGGCGCGGCCGCGGGCGCGCAGCCCGGAGACGACCGCGGCGACGTCGAGCCGGTCGTCTTCCCGAAACCGCTCCGGCCGGTCGACGGCCCCGAGCCAGGCGGCATCCGCGCCGGCCAGGGCCTCCCCCAGCGCGTCCTCGAAGACCTTCCGCACCATCGTGTTCGAGCGCGGCTCGAAGCAGGCCACGAGCCGCCCGCCGGGGGCGACGCGCGCGCGCAGCGTGGCCAGCGTGTGGGCGATCGCCGTCGGGTGGTGGGCGAAATCGTCGTACACCACGACGCCGCCCCCGCGCCCGGTCACCTCGAGCCGGCGCCGTGGCGGGATCCAGGTCGTCAGGTGCCGCGCCGCCTCCGCCAAAGGGAGCCCGGCGGCCTCGGCCGCGAGCAGCGCCGCCAGCGCGTTCATCGCGTTGTGCGGCCCCGGCAGCGCCAGGCGGACCTCCGCCAGGACGCGCCCCTCGCGCACGGCGAGGAAGCGCTGCCCGTCCTCGCCGTCCGCGCGGTCGCGTGCCGACAGCAGGGCGCTCTCGTCGAGCCCGAAGGTCGCGACGCGGCAGCGGGCCGCGGCCGCCAGCCGCCGCGCCACCGGGTCGTCGTGCGGCACCGCGAGCAGTCCCGTCTCCGGGACCATCCTCACCAGCAGCGCGAACGCGCGCTCGACCGCGGCGAGGTCCGGGTAGATGTCGGCGTGGTCGAACTCGACCGCCCCGATCACCGCCACCTGGGGCCAGTAATGCAGGAACTTCGGTCCCTTGTCGAAGAACGCGGTGTCGTACTCGTCCCCCTCCAGCACCAGGTCCTCGCCGCCGCCGAGCCGCGCGCCGTGCGGGAAGTTGCCGGGCCTCCCGCCGACCAGAAAGGACGGGTCGCGCCCCGCGGCGTGGTGCAGCCAGGCCAGCAGGCTGGAGGTCGTCGTCTTGCCGTGCGTGCCGGCCACGACGCTGACGCGCCGGCCGGGAACCAGCAGCCGCTCGACCACTTCGGCCAGCGAGGCCAGGGGCAGCCGCTCGTCCAGCGCGCGCTCCAGCTCCGGGTTTCCCCGCGAGACGGCGTTGCCGACGACGACCAGACCGGGCGCGCCGGGCGGGTCGAGGTTCGCTGCGGCGTAGGGGGTGCGGACCTCGATCCCGGCCGCCGCCAGCACCTCCGAGGCGGGCGGGTAGACCGCCTGGTCCGAGCCGCGCACGCGCACGCCGCGCTCGGCGAGCAGCGTCGCCAGCCCCGACATCGCGACGCCGCCGACGCCGATGAAGTGCACCGCGTCCGGCCAGTCCGCCGCCCACCGCCCCATGCCGCTGCCTCCCTCCGCCCCGCTCGGGGACCGTCGATTATGACCCGGACGGGATAAGATCGCGGCGCGCGCGACCCGCGCGGGAGGCGCACCGATGGTCCCCTCCGCCACGCCTGCCGGCCCCGTGCCGGCCCTCGCCCCACTGCTGCTCTTGCTGGTGCTGATGGCCTGCGGCCCGCGCGGTGCAACCGGCGGGGGTGCGGAGGACGTCCCGGGACGCGCCGGTGCGGCCGCGCCGGCGGCACGCGCCGCGGAGCGGGAGGCGATGGTGGCGCGGCAGCTCGCGGGGCGCGACATCACCGACCCGCGCGTGCTGGCCGCGCTGCGTACGATCCCGCGCCACGAGTTCGTCCCGCCCGACGTGGCCGGCGCCGCCTACCAGGACTCGCCGCTGCCGATCGGTCTCGGGCAGACGATCAGCCAGCCCTACATCGTGGCGCTGATGACCCAGCTCGGGCAGCCCGGGCCGCAAAGCCGGGCGCTCGACGTCGGGACCGGCTCCGGCTACCAGGCCGCAGTCCTGGCCGAGGTCGCCGGGAAGGTCTACTCGATCGAGATCCTCTGCGAGCTGGCGCGCGAGGCCGAGGTCCGCCTCGACCGGCTGGGGTACCGCAACGTCGAGATTCGCTGCGGCGACGGCTACCGCGGCTGGCCGGAGGCGGCGCCGTTCGACGTGATCATCGTCGCCGCCGCCCCGGAGGAGATCCCCCAGCCGCTGATCGACCAGCTCGCCCCGGGCGGGCGGCTCGTGATCCCGGTCGGCGAGGGGCACCAGGAGCTGATCGTGGTCGAGCGCGCCCGCGACGGGTCGATCTCCCGCTTCTCGGCCGGCGGGGTGCGCTTCGTGCCGATGACGGGCGAGGCCCAGAAACGGTAATCCCGCGCCTCCTGCGCTAGACTTCCGGTTCTTTCGCGGCCGGAAGGCCGCCCCAGGAGCGTCCCGCCGTGGCCAAAGAGATCACCCCCCGGGCAACCGACTACGCCCGCTGGTACACCGACGTCGTCCTCAAGAGCCAGCTCGCCGACTACAGCCCGGTCAAGGGCTGCATGGTGATCCGCCCCAACGGCTACGCCCTCTGGGAGAACATCCAGAAGACCCTCGACGGGATGTTCAAGGAGACCGGACACGTCAACGCCTACTTCCCGCTCTTCATCCCGAAGTCGTTCCTGGCCAAGGAGGCCGAGCACGTCGAGGGGTTCGCCAAGGAGTGCGCGATCGTCACCCACACGCGCCTGAAGGCGACGGGCGAGTCCGGCCACATGTCGGTGGTGCCCGACCCCGAGAGCGCGCTGGAGGAGGAACTGGTCGTCCGTCCGACCTCCGAGACGATCATCTACTCGATGTTCGCGAAATGGGTCCAGTCGTGGCGGGACCTGCCGATCCTGCTCAACCAGTGGGCCAACATCGTGCGCTGGGAGATGCGCACGCGGCTCTTCCTGCGGACCACGGAGTTCCTCTGGCAGGAGGGGCACACCGCGCACGCGACCCACGAGGAGGCCGAGGAGGAGGTCCTGCGGATCCTCGAGATCTACCGGCGATTCGCCGAGGACTACCTGGCGCTGCCGGTCCTCACCGGGGTCAAGACCGAGAAGGAGAAATTCGCCGGGGCGCTCCGGACCTACGCGATCGAGGCCCTGATGCAGGACGGACGGGCCCTGCAGGCCGGCACCTCCCACGACCTGGGCCAGAACTTCGCCCGCGCCTTCGACGTGCGCTTCCAGGCCGCCAGCGGTGGCTGGGAGCACGTCTGGAACACCTCCTGGGGGGTCTCGACCCGGCTGATCGGGGCGGTCGTGATGGCCCACGGCGACGACGACGGGCTGATCCTCCCGCCGCGGATCGCGCCGCTCCAGGCGGTGATCGTCCCGATCTGGCGCAACGACGAGCAGCAGCGGGAGACGGTCGCCGCGGCCCGCGAGATCGAGGGCCGGCTGCGCCGGGCCGGGGTCTCGGTCCGGGTCGACGACCGGGACTCGGTCAATCCCGGCTTCAAGTACGCCGAGTGGGAGCTGAGGGGGGTCCCGCTGCGCCTGGAACTCGGCCCGCGCGACGTCGCCTCCGGCTCCGTGATGGCCGTCTCGCGGCTCGACCGCTCCAAGACCCCTCTCCCCTGGGACGGCCTCGGGGAGAGCGTCCCGGCCTTGCTGGAGGCGATCCAGGGCGCCCTGTTCGAGCGCGCCCGGCAGCGCCGCGAAGAGACCACCCGCGGGGTCGACTCGTGGGAGGCCTTCGTGGCCGGGGTCGAGTCGGGGGGCTTCCTGCTCGCCCGGCACTGTGGCGGCACCGAGTGCGAGGTCCAGATCCAGGACGAGACCAAGGCGACGGTCCGCGTCATCCCGCCCGATCGGCCCGACGACCCCGGTCCATGTGTCCGCTGCGGGGCCCCGGCCGCGGGCCGGGTGGTCTTCGCGCGGGCGTACTGAACCCATACCTCGTCTTACTTTCCGGTAAGGCTTTCCGCTTGCCAAGCGGCCCGACCTCCCGTACAAGAAGGGGGTCCGGCCGCCGGGAGGGGTGGCGGGACTCACCCGTTGTGGTCCCGCAGAGCGTGCCCCCTACCCCTTGTGGGTTGCCGAGCGGGACGCGGGCCGGAAAGAGGATGACGACGTGTTCTGCTGGAAGCGCACAAGGCGTGTCTCCGCCCTGACCGTGCTCGCGTGCGGCCTCGTGCTGGGCGCGTTCTACACGCTCCTGGCGGACGAGCCGCTTCACCCGGCCACGCTGGTCGAGCGCTCGCCGGTCGAACGCGACCTCGCGGCCATCGCCGCCGAAGGCGTGCTGCGCGTCGCCATCCCGGTGGACGACGTGGCCTACGCCATGCGCGGCGGCCGGGCCGACGGGCTGGCGTACGACCTGGCCAGCCGGATCGCCCGGCGTCTCGGGGTCAAGCTCGAGGTCTACACGGTGGCTCAGCCCGGGACCGGCCTGCGCGACCTGGCGCGGGGCAAGGCCGACCTGCTGGCGCTGATCGATCCGGGCCCGACCCCCGTCCACGACCAGGCGGCCTGGACCACGCCGCTGGAGCAGGCCCGGGTGGTCGTCGCCGGCCGCGAGGCGGGCGGAATCCGCTCGCTGGAGGATCTGCGCGGTCGCGAGATCGTGGTCCGCCGCGACACCCGGCTGGAGGAAGCCGCCCGCGGCTGGGCCGCGGCAGGCTACCCGATCGCAATCCGGACCGTGCCGCAGCGGGTGTCCGACGAGGACCTGGCCGAGGCCGCGGCGCAGGGGCGTCACCCCCTGGTGGTGATGGACGAGCGGCGAGCCCGCCTCGAACGGGCGCTTTTCGACGACCTCGAGGTCAGCGGTCCGCTCGGCGACCTGCTGCCGGTCCGCTGGGCGACCCGCCCCAACGCCCCCCAGTTGGCGCAGACGGTCTCGCGGCTCTTCGACACGGCCCGCGAGGTCGGCCTGCTCGCCGAACTCCACCGCAAGTACCTGGAGAATCCGCGGCGGCTGCGCCACTCCCGGCACTACGAGGTCTGGCACGGCGGGGGCGAGATCTCCCCCTGGGACGGCCTGCTGCAACAGGCGGCGCAGCAGCACGGCTTCGATTGGCGTCTGCTGGCCGCGCTGGTCGCGACCGAGAGCGGGTTCGACCCGGCCTCGGTCGGCCCTGGCGGCTCGATCGGCCTGATGCAGCTGATGCCGGCCACGGCCCGCGAGTTTGGCGCGAAGGACCCGCTCGACCCGCAGCAGAACGTCCTGGCCGGGGCGCGTCACTTGCGCTGGCTCTGGGAGACCCTCCCGGGGGTCGCGGAGCGCGACCGGCTGGCCTTCACGCTCGCCGCCTACAACATGGGGCTGGGCCATCTCGACGACGTGCGGGAGCTGGCCGCCGCGCGCGGGCTCGACCCGGACCGGTGGGAGGGGAACGTGGCCGCGGTGCTTCCGCTCAAGGAGGACCCGCGGATCGCGTCGGAGCTGCCCCACGGCTTCGCACGCGGCACGCTGACGCTGAACTACGTCGACCGCGTGCTCGACAAGTACGGCCAGTTCTCCGTCGCCGGCCGGCAGCCCGCGGTGCGCAAGCTGGCTGCGGCGCGCCAGGACTCGTAGCGTCGCGACCCTGGTGTCCCGGGTCCTAGGGGTTCCCCTCGACCCCGACCGCCGTCCCCTTTTTCGGCAGCCGCAGCGTGTACTGGCCGTGCGGCAGCACCGCCTCCCGGAGCTGGGGGTTGGCGGTCCGCAGCGCGGCATAGCCGACGCCGTGGCGGACGGCGACCTCGCGCAGCGCGATCGTCCCCTGCTTCTGCTCGATCACGACCCGAGTGAACTCGGGGACGAACAGCGGCGTCATCCGCACCAGCCCGTAGGCCTCGGGGTCCTGGAAGACCAGCTTGGCGGCGAGCGCGCGGTAGACGTAGCGCCGGGTCTCGTAGGGAAGGTAGAGGTCGAAGTAGGGCGCGGGGGCGCCGTTGTCCTTGATCGCGCCGCGCACGGTCCCCTCCCCCGCGTTGTAGGCGGCCATCGCCAGGAACCAGTCGCCGAACTCGCCCTTCAGATCGCGCAGGTAGCGCAGCGCCGCGTCGGTCGAGCGCTCGGGGTCCATCCGTTCGTCCAGGACCTTGTCGACGCGCAGGCCGTAGCGCGTCGCCGTGCCGGCCATGAACTGCCAGAGCCCGAGCGCGCCGGCCGGCGAGCGCGTCGTCCAGCGCAGGTCCGACTCGATCATCGCCACGTACTTCAGGTCGTCGGGCAGCCGGGCCTCGCGCAGCCGGGCCTCGATCAGCGGCAGCACCGACGGGGCGCGACGCGTCCAGAGCAGCGGCATCGTGGAGCGCCCGACGGTCAGGACCAGCTCGTAGGCCAGCGCTTCGCGGACCTCCGGCCGGTCGAGCGGGACCGGCTGGCCGCAGAAGGTCGCCTGCTCGGGCACCGGAAGCTCCGCCAGCACGCGCGCCGGCAGCGTCCGCAGCGCCTCCAGCCCGGGGTCAGCCGGCACGCCCGCGGCGTCCGGCGGCGGGACGGCGGCCGGCGCCGCGCTGCTCGCAGCGGACGCGAGCCAGGCGCCGGTCAGGAGGGCCCCGGCCAGGGCGAAGACCAGGGCGACGGAAGCGACGACACGCTGGGTGGTGACCACGCGGACCTCCGCGGCGCGCGCGTGCGCGGCGCCTGCGGAGGAGTATAGAGACCCGCCCCTCAGGGCGCCGTCGACGCTGTCTTCCCCTTCGGCGGATCGGTCCGGCGCAGGACCGCGTCGAGGATCGCGAGCCCCTCGTCGATCGCCGCGGCGTCGATGTTGAGCGCCGGCCGGAAGCGCAGCGAGCGCTGCCCGCAGGGCAGCACGAGCAGCCGCGCCTCGTGGCAGTCGCGGATCACCCGGTCGCGTGTCGCCCCGTCGGGGAAGCTGATCGCGCACATCAGGCCGCGGCCGCGGACATTCCCGACCAGGCCGGGGTAGCGGTCGCCCAGCGTCTCGAGCCCGGCCAGCAGCCGGGCCCCCTGCCGCCCCGCGTTCTCGACCAGCCGCTCGCGCTCGATCACCTCGAGGATCCGGGTCGCCCGGAACATGTCGACCAGGTGCCCGCCCCAGGTGCTGTTGATGCGCGAGACGTGGAAGACGTTGTCCGGCTCCTCGTCGACGCGGGGCCCCGCCATCATCCCGCCGATCTGCATCTTCTTGGCGAAGGTGACGAGGTCGGGTACCGCGCCGAGCTGCTCGAAGGCCCAGAAGGTCCCGGTCATCCCGACGCCGGTCTGGACCTCGTCGAAGATCAGCAGCGCGTCGAACTCGTCGGCCAGGGCGCGCAGGCCGGCGAGGAACTCCGGTCGGAAGTGCCGGTCGCCCCCCTCGGCCTGGATCGGCTCGACGATGATCGCGGCCACGTCGTCCCGCCGCTCCTCGAAGGCCTGCCGGGCCCGCGCCAGCGCGTCGGCCTCGGCGACGTCGAGCCGCTCCGCCTCGCGCTCGTCGAGCGGGAAGTGGATCGCCGGCGACGGGATGCGCGGCCAGTCGAACTTGGGGAAGTACATCGTCTTGCGCGGGTCGGCGGTGTTGGTCAGCGACAGGGTGTAGCCCGAGCGGCCGTGGAAGGCCCACTCGAGGTGCAGCACCTGGTGCCCGCGCTCGGCGGTGTGGCCGCGGCGGAAGTTGCGCCGGACCTTCCAGTCGAACGCGACCTTGAGCGCGTTCTCGACCGCCAGCGCGCCGCCGTCGACGAAGAAGAACCAGCGCATCGAGGGGTGGCGTGCGACCCGGTCGACCGCCTCGACGAACTCGCCGTAGGCCTCGGTGTAGACGTCGGAGTTGCTCGGCTTGTTGACCGCCACCCGGGCCAGCCGCTCGAGCGCGGCCGGTTCGGTCAGCGCCGGGTGGTTCATCCCGATCGGGTTGCTGGCGAAGAAGGTGAAGAAGTCGAGCAGCTCGCGGCCGTCGCGGGCGTCGACCAGGCGGCAGCCGTGCGAGCGCTCGAGGTCGAGCACCAGGTCGAGCCCGTCGACCTGCATGCGGCGGCGCAGCGCGTCGAGGACGCCGTCCGGGGCGAGCCGCGTGGTGCTCATCCGCGCGACCCGGCGGGTCCTCCCGCCCCCTCCGCGGCGTCGAGCGCGGAGACCGGGAGGTGGATGCGGGGCGACTCCTTGGTGGTCGAGAGGACGACGACCGTCTCCGTGCCCCGCACGCCGGGCAGCGCGTTGAAACGATCGAGGATCAGCAGCTGGAGCGAGCGGCGGTCGGGCACACGGACCTTCAGGAAGCAGGTCGCGTTGCCGGTCACGCGGTGGCACTCCTGCACCTCGGCCATCTCCGCAACCTCGTCGAGGAAGCGTTGCTCGTGGCGCGGGTGCTCGATGAAGACCTGGACGAAGGCCAGCAGGTCGCACTGGGCCCGCTCCGGATCGAGCAGTGCGGCGTAGCCGCGCACGACCCCCGAACGCTCGAGCTTCTTGATCCGCTCGTGGACCGCTGCGGCGGAGAGGTTGATCGCCTTGCCGATCTCGGCCCGCGAACAGCGCGCGTCGCGCTGCAGGATCTCGAGGATCGCCCGGTCGACCGCGTCCAGCCTCGGGAGTTCGGAGGGATTGGCGTGGGAGCCAGAGATCATTCTGCCGGGAGTGCTCATGGGAGAATAATATCTCTCCGCCCAGCCCTTTAGCAAGATGATCTTATAGGAGCGAATGCTCCGGTTTCAGTCTGCGTCCGGCCGCCCGAAGGCCCTCATCGAGTCGGCCATCTCGCGCAGCCGTGCGTCGACCCGCCGGCCCAGGCTCCCCTCGGGCCACTCCCCCCGCGCGTCCGGGGTCCCCAGCGGCAGCCCCATCATGAGCCGGCACAGGTCGTCCACGGTCGAGGCGGCGAAGACCCGGAAGCACTTCCGCGCGGCGTCGGCGACGACCGCGGCGTCCAGCTGGAGCGCGCCGACGGCAGAGGCCGGGACGATCACCCCCTGGCTCCCCGAGAACCCGCGGTCCCGGCAGACCCGCCAGAACCCCTCGACCTTCTCGTTGATCCCGCCCACGGTCAGGACCTGGCCGTGCTGGTCCACCGCCCCGGTCAGGGCGAGGTCCTGGCGGACCGGGGCCCGCGCCAGCGCCGAGAGCAGCGCGACCAGCTCCGCGCCCGAGGCCGAGTCCCCCTCGACGCCGCCGTACGACTGCTCGAAGCAGGTGCTGGCGGTCACCGCCAGGGGGTGCCGCTGCGCGAACAGCGACCGCAGGTAGCCGGCGAGGATCAGCGAAGCCTTGGTGTGGATCTCGCCCGACAACTCGGCCTCGCGCTCGATGTCGATGATCCCCGAGCGTCCGACCGAGGCGGTCGCGGTGACGCGCACCGGGTAGCCGAAGCGCTCCAGATTGGTCTCGATCACGGCCAGCGCGTTGGCCTGGCCGATCCGCTCCCCCGTCAGCTCGAGCCGCAGCGACCCCTCGCGGATCGACTCGTGCACGCGCCCGGAGAGCAGCCCCTCGCGCTCGCGCCGGGCCGCGAGCGCCTGCTCGACGTGACTCCGCGCGACGCCCGAGGCGCCGCCGTCGCGCGCGAACCAGGAGGCCTCGCGCGCCAGATCGGCGAGCCAGCGGAAGCGGGTGGAGATCTTGCCGGCGCCGCCCGCCACCCGGGCGAGGTGTTCGAGGATCCGGCCGACGGCCGACGCCTCGAACGGCAGGAGCTGCTCAGCGGCGCAGACCCGCCCCAGGAAGCGGGCGTAGGAGAGCGCCGTCTCCGCGGTGAGCGGGATCCGCTCGTCGAACAGGGCGGTGACCTTGAAGAGCTTCGCGAACTCCTCGTCCCCCTGGGCCATCGCGTCGCGCAGCGCCGGCGTCCCGACCAGGATCACGGTGGCCGCGACGGGGATCGGCTGTGGCACGAGCGGCGGCGGGCCCTCCCCCGTGAACGGCGCGGCGGGAGTCGCCAGTCGAGTCCGCAGGGTGCGCCGCAGCGCGCTCCAGGCCCCGTCCTCGGCCAGCAGGTCGTGGGCGTTGAGCAGCAGGAACCCGCCGTCGGCGCGCTGCAGCGCCCCGGCGCGGATCCCGCCCAGCTCGGCGCGCAGCCCGCCGTCGGGCCCGCGCTGGGTCTCGATCGTACCCAGCAGGCGCCCCGTGGTCGGGTGCGTCTCCTCGACGATCGGGCGCCCGGACTGCCCCGCCCGGTCGACGACGACGTTGACCGCCATCGCCACCGCCGGGCCGCGCTCGATGATGTCGTCGCTCCCCTCGACCCCCGCCGCGGCGCGATCGCCGGCCGCGAACGCGATCGGCACGAACTCGAGCAGGAAGGTGTGGACGTGCGCGAGGTACTCGTCGAGCGCTTCGTGCTTCCCCTCGGGCACGCCGAGCGCCTGGCGGACCTCGGCCAGCCCGGCGACGATCATCGGCTCGGCCGCCTCGCGGTCGACCGTGGCCAGCGCCTCGTCGAGCTTCTCCCCCAGTTCCTTCAGCGTCGCACTGGTCTCGGCCAGCCGGGCCGCCAGCAGCGGGTGCTGCGCGGCGAGCCGGTCGGCCTCGGCCTGCGTCAGCTTGCCGTCCTTCACGAGCGCCGGCAGCTCGGCGAGGCCGACCGGCTGGCCCCCGACCAGCGGGGCCAGGTCGTGCATCCGGTACGGACCCATCGCCACTTCCACCAGGCTGAAGCCCTGTTTCGCGACCTCGGCCTGGAACTCCGCCACGACCGAGGATTGCCGGCCGCGCAGCCCCTTGGCGACGCGGTCGCGGCGGCGCCGGTGGGCCCCGGAGGCGCGCAGCGCGGCCAGGCCGTGGTTCACGCTCTCGGCCAGCGCCGCCAGCCGGTCGCGCAGCACGCGCCCCGTTCCGGGCGGCAGGCGCAGCGCGCGGGGGGCGCGCGGGTCGTCGAAGTTGAAGACGTAGGCGAGGTCGTCCGGGACCGGTCCGCCCGCCGCCGCACGCTCGACCACCTGCCGCACGGTGCTGGTGCGGCCGGTCCCGGGGGCGCCGGCGACGAACACGTTGTAGCCGGGGGCCGCGATCCCGATCCCGAGCTCGATCGCCGCGATCGCGCCAGGCTGGCCGCCAACGTCGTCGCCGTCGCCGGACAGCTCCGCCGTGGTCTCGAACGGGAGCCAGCCGGGAGGGCAGCGCCAGGCGAGTCGCTCGGGCGGGAGCAGGAACCGGTCGACGCGGGCTCTCGGCACGGGGTTCGTCCTCGGCTACGGGCAGGGAGATCCTACCCCCAATCCCGGCGGTTCCCGGCGCGCGCCAGGCGGTCCCGGCCCGCGCTGGCGGGGGCGGGGATTCGTGGCAGGATCGCGCCGGAGCCGACTGCCGATGCCTCGTCCCTTCGCCCTTGCCGCCGCCCTGCTGGCCGCGGCGTTCGCCCCCGCCGGTCCCACGCTCGCCGCCGGCGAGGCGCGGGTGGTGATCCTCAAGCCGGCCAAGGGCGCCCTCCTGCTCGGCCCGACCGAGATCGAAATCCGGATCGACGGGGTCGACCCAGCGGCGGTCGAGGAGGTCACGCTGCTGCTCGACCGCCGGCCGCTCGCGCGGCTCGCCGAGCCCCCCTGGCGGGCCACGATCGAGGCCGGCGACGAGATCGCCCGGCGGCAGGTCGACGTGGTGGTTCGGCTGACCGGAGGTCGGGAGCTCAAGACGAGCCAGGTCTACGAGCCCGGGGCCGGCGTCCAGGAGATCGACGTCCGGCTGATCAACGTCTCGTTCACGGCGGTGGACCGCCGCGACCGAATCGTGACCGACCTCGCGGCGGACGAGGTCCAGGTCCGGGACCAGGGGAAGCTCGTCCCGTTCGAGCGCTTCCGGCGCGCCGGGCCGCCACTCGACGTCGCGCTGGTGTTCGACACCTCGAACAGCATGCAGGGCGAGCGGCTGGCCGACGCGCAGCGCGCCGCGCTGGCCTTTCTCGACGCGCTCCCGCCGCAGGACCAGGTCGTCGTGCTCGACTTCGGCGAGGACGTGCGGATCTCGGCCCCGCTGTCGTCCAACCGCGAGGCCGCGCGCGGCGCGGTCAAAGCCTTCAACGCCTCCGGCGGCACGGCGCTCTACGACGCGGTCTACGAGGCGGCCCGGGCGCTCGCCTCGGGGCGCAGCGACGCGCGGCGGGTGATGGTGGTGCTCTCCGACGGGCGCGACGAGGCCTCGTCCGGCCTCGAGCCGGGCTCGTTCCACACGCTCGAGGAGGCGATCCGGCAGGCCCATCTCAAGGACGCCGCACTGTTCACGCTCGGCATCGGCAGCGCGCTCAAGCGCGACACCGACTTCACCGGGCGGATGACGACCGAGGAGGTCCTGACCCGGCTCGCCCGCTCGACCGGCGGCCGCTACCTCCCGGTCGAGCGCTCCCGCAGCCTGGCCGACGCCTACCGCGACGTGCTGGAGGAGCTGCGCCAGCGCTACGACCTCGCCTTCACGCCCGCGCCGCGCAAGCCCGGCGAGTCATGGCGCACGATCGAGGTCACGACGACCCGCCCCGACGTGACGCTGCGCGCCCGCGAGGGCTACTACGTCCGCTGAGCCGGCGGGTCAGTCCGCGGCCACCCCCTCGGCGCGGGCCTGGCGGTGGACCAGCATCAGGTTCCGGACGTAGGGGATCAGCCCCGCCGACTGGCCCAGCGTGAAGACCAGGTTGTGGATCCCGACCGCGTAGACCAGCGAGATCGAGCCGCCGGCCAGGGACAGCCACCAGAAGGCGTTGGGGACGTAGCTGCGTTTCGCGCGCTCGGAGGCGATCCACTGCACGAGGAAGCGTGAGAAGAACATCGCCTGCCCGACGAACCCCAGGGCGTCCCAGGGACTGAGCGTGAAGTGCCAGGGGCCGACGTCGATGATCATGCGCGCACCTCGTAGCGGATCCAGCGGCGCTGCAGCCAGCGCACGCCCAGCAGGTCGACGAACGCGCGCCAGGCGCGGTTGAGCATGCCGTACTTGGAGGCCCCGCCCTGCCGCGGGCGGTGCTCGACGGGGACTTCGACCACGGTCGTCGCCCCGGCCAGGCGGCAGAGCGTCGGCAGGAAGCGGTGCATTCCGTTGAAGACCGGCAGGTCGACCAGGAAGCGGCGACGGAAGGCCTTCAGCGAGCAGCCGGTGTCGCGGATCGTCTCGCCCGACAGACCGTTGCGGACGGCGTTGGCGATCCGGCTCTGGACCCGCCGCCAGGCGCTGTCGCGCCGCGTGGCGCGGTAGCCGGCGACGATGTCGACGCCGCCCGTCAGCGCGGCGAGCAGCTTCGGCACCTCGGCGGGGGGGTTCTGCCCGTCGGCATCGAGGGTGACGACGACCTCCCCTCGCGCCCGCCGGAAGCCGGCGGCGAAGGCGGCGCTCTGCCCCGCGTTGCGGACGAAGTGGACCACGACCAGGCGCGGGTCGGCGGCCGCCGCCCGGTCGAGCCATTCGGACGAGCCGTCCGACGAGCCGTCGTCGACGAGCACGACCTCGTAGCTCGTTCCGCCCGGCTCGAGCGCTACCCGGATCTCCTCCAACAGTGCCGGCAGGCACTCGATCTCGTTGTAGACCGGGATCACCAGCGAGACCTGCGGCCCCGCCGTCCCCCCGGCGGCCGGCCCCGCTCCCCTTCCCTCCGTGCTCACGTCGCTCACGCTCCCTTGCGATTGAATGGCCACAGCCGCCGCCAGCGGCGGAAGCGGCGCAGGAAGTCCCGCTCCGGCCCGGTCAGCGCCTCGGGGGCGAACTGCTCCTTCCACTTCAGGAACCCGCCCTCGTCGACCCGCCGGGCCCAGGGGAAGAACAGCCGCCGTCGCCACGAGCCGGGCGGGAAGAAGGTCGCTCCGCCCCAGTCGATGACCGCGACCGAAAGGCCGTCGGCCGCCACCAGCACGTTCTCGCGCCCCCGCAGGTCGTTGTGCACGACCCCCGCCGCGTGGGCGGCCGCGAGAATCCGCGCGAACTCCGGCAGCGCCCGCCGCCGCGCCTCGGGGCTGCACTTCGGGAGCCGGGTCCCCTCGACGCGCTCCATCGCGAAGCCGTCGGCGTCGAGCACGCCGACGAGCGCGGGCACGCCCGGCAGGCCGGCCAGCGCCGCGAGCGCGCGCTGCTCGCGCCGCAACTGGAAGCGGCCGAGAGCCCGGCCCAGCCAGGGCTTGCCGGCGAAGTCCTTGACGACGACGCGGCGGCCGCCAGGGAGCGTCGCGGTCCAGAGGTCGGCCTTCGACCAGCGCCCGCGCACCAGCCAGCCGTCGCGCAGCGTTTCGAGCTCGGCGCGCGCCAGCACCGGGACGGGCGCCGCGGGGGGCGCCGGGGGCCGTTGATCGGGAGCCGCGGTCATCCCTCTATAATCTCCGGGCCCGGGCGTTCCGGCCCGGCCGCCTTCCTGGAGACCCCATGGGCCAGCGTCCGGTCGCGAACATCCTCCGCCTCGTGGTCCTCTACGCGGGCATCGCCTTGCTGATCTACCTGTCCCGGCCATCGCTCTGGAGCGTCGCGATCGGCGTCCCGCTGATCGCGCTCGGCGAGATCGTCAGGGTGTGGGCCGCGGGCTACCTCGTCAAGACCCGGCAGCTGATCACCGGCGGCCCCTACCGCCACACCCGGAACCCGCTCTACTTCGGCCGCTTCCTGATCCTCACCGGCCTCGGGATCGCGGCCTGGCTCCCGTGGGGAATCAACCTGCTGCTGCTCGTCGCCGGGTGGCTCGGATTCTTCGGATACTACCTCCCGCGCAAGGAGCGGATCGAGCCCGCGCGGCTCGAGGAGACCCACGGCGAGCCGTACCGCCGCTACCGCGACGCCGTCCCGGCGCTCTTCCCGCGCTTCGGCGCCTGGCCACCCGGCGAGCAGCGCTGGAAGCTCGAGAACTTCATGCGCAACCGCGAGTACATGATGATCGTGGGCCTCGGCCTGATCTCGGCCTTCCTGGTGGCCAAGGCGACGGGCGCCGTCCCGGGCCCGCCGGTCTAGAAGGACTCGGCGGACTCGGCCTGGAGCGCGAACATCCGGGCGTAGGGCCCGGCGCGCTCCAGGAGCTGGGCGTGCGTCCCGCACTCGACCACGCGCCCGCGCTCGAGCACGTGGATCCGGTCGGCGCCGGTCACCGTGTTGAGCCGGTGCGCGATGATCAGCGCGGTGCGGCCCACCGCCGCGTCGAGCTGCGAGGTGGCCTCGTCGAGGATCAGGATCGGCGCGTTCTTCAGGAAGGCCCGGGCGATCGCGAGGCGCTGCCGCTGGCCCGACGAGAGCTGGCCGCCGCGCTCGCCGAGCGGGGTGTCGTAACCCTGCGGCAGGGCCTCGATGAACTCCTCCGCCTGGGCCGCCCGGGCCGCCGCGCGGACCTCTTCCAGGGTGGCCCCGGGACGCGCGTACGCGATGTTCGCCAGCACCGTGTCGTCGAACAGGTGGGTCTCCTGCGTGACCAGCGTGAGCTGGTCGCGCAGCGAGCGCACCGTGACGTCGCGCAGGTCGTGCCCGTCGATCGTGACCCGGCCCCCGGTCGGGTCGGCGAAGCGCGGCAGGAGCGCGGCCAGGGTGCTCTTTCCGGAACCGGAGGGGCCGACCAGCGCGTGGATCTCGCCGGCGCCGATCGTCATCGAGACCCCTTCCAGGACCGGTCCGCGCCCGTAGGTGTAGGACACCTCCTCGAAGCGGACGGCGTCGCGGAACGGTGGCAGCGGCTCCGCCCCCGGCCGGTCGACGACCGCGACGGGGGCGTCCAGCACCTCGTAGACCCGCCGCGCCGCGGCGGCGGCCTGCTGCAGCGAGTTGTTGAGGCTCGAGAGCTTGCGCACGTTGTTGAAGACCACGAGCAGGGCGACGATCGAGCGCATCAGGTCGGTACCGGTGACGCGCCCGGCGTGCACCAGCCAGCCGGCGTAGACGATCAGGCCCACGCCGACCAGCGTTCCCAGGAACTCCATCGCCGGCGGCGTGAGGGCCAGCACCCGCGCCACCTTCAGGTCCTGGCGCAGCATCGCCTTGAGCGCCGTCCCGAAGCGCGCCAGCTCGTGCCCGACGCCGCCGAAGGCC
>JALOKP010000208.1 GCA_025456425.1 Acidobacteriota bacterium
TCGGCCCGTGACGCGCGCGCTGTTCTGGGACAACGACGGCGTCCTCGTCGACACCGAGCGGATCTACTTCGAGGCGACGCGCGACACGATGGCGCGGCTGGGGGTCGAGCTGACGCGCGAGCAGTACTACGACCTGTTCCTGGTCCAGGCGCGGGGGGCCTGGCACCTGGTGCGCGACGGGGCGCTGACGCCGGAGGAGGTCGCGCGCCACCGCGCCGAGCGCGACGAGCTGTACGCCTGGCGGCTGGCGCAGGAGTCGGCCGCCGTGCCGGGGGCGGAGGAGGTCCTGCAGGCGCTTCACGGCCGGCTCCCGATGGGGGTCGTGACGAGCAGCCGCCGGAGCCACTTCGAGATCATCCACCGCCGGACGGGGTTCCTCCGCTACCTCGACTTCGCGATCACGATCGACGAGTGCGCCCGCTGCAAGCCCGACCCCGAGCCCTACCGGCGGGCGGCCGAGCGGGTCGGCCGGCCGCCCGGCGAGTGCCTGGCGATCGAGGACTCCGAGCGCGGGCTGGCCGCGGCGCACGCCGCCGGCGTCCCCTGCTGGGTCATCCCGACCGCGCTGACGGCGCACGGCGACTTCGCGCGCGCCGAGGCCGTGCTGGGCTCGATCGCCGAGGTGCCGGAGCGTCTGGCGGCGCGGCGCTGAGCCGGGCCCGGCCCTCGGCCTCGCTCCCTACAGCCGGGCCTCGATCGCCCGGATCACCGTCTCGACGACCTTGACCCGGGCCCACAGCTTGTCGTTGGCCTCGACCACGGTCCACGGCGCGTGGGTCGTGCTGGTCTGGCGCAGCATGTCGCTGACCGCCGCGAGGTAGGGCGGCCACTTCCCGCGGTTGCGCCAGTCCTCCGCCGAGATCTTGTGGCGCCTGAGGGGCGACTGCTCGCGCCGGCGGAAGCGGTCCAGCTGCTCTTCCGGCGAGATGTGCAGCCAGAGCTTGACCACCACGGTCCCGTGCGAGACCAGCGCCCGCTCGAACTCGTTGATCTCCTGGTAGGCGCGCCGCCACTCGGCTTCGCCGGCGAACCCTTCGACCCGCTCGACCAGCACCCGCCCGTACCAGGAGCGGTCGAAGATCGCCCAGTGGCCGTCCTTCGGGATCTCGTTCCAGAAGCGCCACAGGTAGTGGTGCGCCTTCTCCGCCGCCGTCGGCGCCGCGATCGGGACCACGGCGTAGCCGCGCGGGTCGAGCGACTCGGTCAGGCGGCGGATCGCGCCCCCCTTCCCCGCCGCGTCCCAGCCCTCGAAGACGACCACCGCCGGCAGCCGCCGGGTATAGCAGAGGAACTCCAGCTCGCGGAGCCGCGCCTGGGCCTTCTTCAGCCGCTTCGCGTACTCGTCGCGCTCGAGCCGGCGGGAGAGGTCGACCCGCGCCAGGGGCGAGTCCGGCGGGATCGGGGGCGGCGCCTTCAACGGGTCGGCCACGACGATCGGCTCGAGCGGATGGCCGGCCTCCGCGGCGTCGGGCAGCAGTTCCGGCGTCGGCACTGGGATCCCGCGCTGCTCGAGCGCGTGGCGCATCGCCTCCGCGACCGCGGCGAGCACCCGCACCCGCCGGTGGTTCTCGTCCTCGGCCTCGATCAGCGTCCAGGGAGCGCGGTGGGTGTGGGTCCGGGCCAGCATCTCCTCGGCCAGCGCGAGGCGCCGCGGGTAGGCGCGGTGTCGCTTCCAGTCCTCGTCGGAGACGCGCCAACGCTGCGTCTCGTCCTTCGCCCAGGCCTTGAGCCGCCGCTTCTGCTCGCCGGGACCGATGTGCAGCCAGCACTTCACCAGCGCCGTGCCGTCGTCGACGAGTTGGCGCTCGAACTCGCCGACCGCCTGCAGCTCGCGCTCCCAGCGCGCGGCGTCGAGCGACCCTTCGTCGTGCTGGTTCCAGAGCAGGTAGTACCAGGAGCGGTCGAAGACCTCGATCCGGCCGCGGGCCGGCGTACGGCGCCAGAAGCGCCACGGCCAGGGGCGGCGCCGGTCCTCCTCGGACGAGGCGTGGGTGACGTGGACCCGCGTCGCCCGCGGGTCGAGGTGGTGGACCAGCTGGCCGATCGAGTCGCCGCGCCCCGAGGAGAACCAGCCTTCGAACAGGACCAGGACCGGGATCCCGTGCTCGAGGATCGCCCGGTGCAGGATCGGCAGCTCGAGTTCGAGGCGGTCCATCGCCTCGCGGCAGGCCTTGTTCCCCAGCCGGGCCTTGAGGTCCAGGGTCTCGAGCATCGGCCGCGCCCTCCGGGGCCGGCGGCCCCGCCGCGGACAATGTAGTGGAGATCCCCGCCCGCGTGGGGACGGCCCCGGGGCGGGCGCGGTAAACTGCGGAGTCCATATTCGGATGCAGAGGATCGGACGGGTCGTGAGCTTCGCATTTCGTCCCGCCGCGCAGCCGGGCGCGGTCGGCGCGGCGCTGGCGCTGCTGCTGGCGGCGGTCGTCTGCCCTGCCTGCTCGATCCAGAAAATGGCCGCCGACCGGCTGGGGTCCGCGCTCGCGTCGGGGCAGTCGGTCTACGCCACCGACGACGACCCGGAGCTGGTCGGCGACGCGCTCCCGTTCGCGCTGAAGACGATCGAGAGCCTGCTGGCGGTCTCGCCCGAGAACCCCGACCTGCTGCTCTCGGCAACCAGCGGCTTCACCCAGTACGCGTACGCCTACCTGCAGTGCGAGGCCGACTACTCGGAAGCCGCCGACCTGGCGCGGGCGACCCAGCTGCGCGGGCGGGCGACCCGGATGTACCGGCGGGCGCTGGGCTACGGCCTCTCCGGGCTCGACGCCCGGCACCCCGGCTGCTCCGCCGCGCTGCGCCGCGACCCCGCCGCCGCACTGGCCCGGACGACCGCCCGAGACGTCCCCCTGCTCTACTGGACCGGCGCGGCCTGGGGGGCCGCGATCGCGAGCGCCAAGGACGACGCCGACCTGGCTGCCGACCTGCCGGCGGTCGAGGCGATCATGACGCGCGCCCGCGCGCTCGACCCCGACTGGGGCGATGGCGCGATCCACGACTTCTTCATCAGTTGGGAGGGGGGCCGCCCGGCCGCGGCCGGCGCTTCGCCCGCCAGGGCCCGCGAGGCCTTCGACCGGGCGGTGGCCGCCTCGGGCGGCCGGCGGGCCGCGCCCTACGTGAGCTTCGCCGAGACCGTCTCGGTCGCGAACCAGGACCGCCCCGAGTTCACGGCCCTGCTCGAGACCGCGCTGGCGATCGACCCCGACGCCGCACCGGACCAGCGCCTCGCCAACCTGATCGCCCACAAGCGCGCGCGCTGGCTGCTCGCGCGCCAGGACGAGCTGTTCATCGAGTGACCGCGCCGAGGACCGACCCGATGCCGACGTCCGCCTTCCGACCGTTCGCCCGCGCCGCGGCGCTGCTCGCGGCCCTCGCCGCGTTCCCCGCGGCGCCCGCCCAGACCGTGATCAAGATGGCGACGCTGGTCCCGCAGGGCTCCTCCTGGCACCAGGCGCTGCAGGAGATGGCCGCCGACTGGCAGAAGCTCTCGGGCGGCAAGGTCACGCTGCGGCTCTATCCCGGCGGCGTCGCCGGCGACGACAGCGACGTCGTGCGCAAGCTGCGGCTGGGGACCCTGAACGGCGCTCTCGTCAGCGGCACGGGGCTGCAGGACGTCGACCGGAGCGTGCTGGCGCTGCAGATCCCGCTGGCCTTCACCGACTACGCCGAGTTCGACTGCACCCTGAGGAAGATCGCTCCGTCGATCGAACAGGTGCTCGAGGCCCGGGGGTTCGTGCTGTTGGGCTGGACCGACGGCGGCTTCGTCCACTTCTTCGCCAAGGCGCCGGTGCGGGTCCCGGACGACCTGAAGAAGCAGAAGCTGTTCGTCTGGGCCGGCGACGACCTGCTGGTCGAGCTGTGGAAGAAGGCGGGCTTCAACCCGATCCCGCTCCCCTCGACCGAGATCTCGACCGCGCTCCAGACCGGGCTGGTCAC
>JALOKP010000099.1 GCA_025456425.1 Acidobacteriota bacterium
TCAACGACACCTTCGGGACCGACTTCGAGGACTGGAGCGACGTCGCGAACCTGAGCGTCGGGGCGCACCTGTTCTGGCGCGTCTCGCCGCGCTGGAAGGCCGGGATGCAGGTCGACTACAGCCGCGGGTCGATCGACGGCAGCGAGAAGGTCATGACCGAGGCCGGAAAGGCGACCCTGTCGTTCGAGCAGGAGTACAGCGTCTACGCCGACCTGTACGCGGTGGCGCACTTCCTGCCGTGGCCCGAGTGGAAGACGATCCGGCCGTTCGTCTACGGCGGCGTCGGATTCGGCTACGAGAGCGACACGACGACGCTCGACCTGGAGAACCAGTTCATCGACGCCGGGCTGCGGGTCGAGAACGACGGCTGGTTCCCGACCTACACCGCCGGGATCGGGATGGACGTGCCGTTCTCGCAGTCGACGAACTGGTACTTCGAGGTCGGCGTCGCCTACGTCTGGTCGCGGATGACGAACGAGGTCCCGGCGACCGGCGCGCTGGCCCCCGCCCCCGAGGTCACCGCGGACACCGACTTCACGGGCCCCAACTACTGGCTCGGCGTCGGGCTGACGTTCTAGATGACGGCGCCGAAGCCCGGCGCGCCCGATCGCGCTCCGCAGGCGCAGCCGGCCCTGGTGCGGCTGCTCGGCGTGGTCGAAGCGATCGGCAACCGCCTGCCCGACCCGACCGCGCTCTTCGTCCTGTTCCTGGCGGCCGTACTGGCCGCGTCGGCGCTGCTCTCGCGCTTGACGTGGTCGCTGGTCGATCCGCGCAGCGGGGCGCCGCTGCAGATCGTCAACCTGCTCGACGGCAAGGAGCTGGCGGCGCTGCTCTCCGGCATGGTCGGGGCGTTCACCGCCTTCCCGCCGCTCGGGGTCGTGCTGGTCGCTCTGCTGGGGATCGGCGTCGCGGAGCACGCCGGGCTCGTCAACGCCGGGGTGAGGGCAGCGCTGGCGCTGACGCCGCGCCAGTTGCTTACGCCGGCGACGGTGCTGGTGGCGCTGCTCAGCCACACCGCCGCCGACGCCGGGCTGGTGCTGCTGCCGCTGGCCGGCATCATCTTCCGCGCCAGCGGCCGGCACCCGGTGGCCGGGATCGCGGCCGCGCTCGCCGGCTGGGCGGGCGGCTTCTCGGCCAACTTCATCCCGTCCGGGATCGACCCACTGCTGGCCGGGCTGACCCAGGCCGGAGCGCAGCTCGTGGCGCCGGCCTACGTCGTCAACCCGCTCTGCAACTGGTTCTTCGCCTCGGCCTCCTGCCTGCCGATCGTGCTCGTGGCGTGGTTCGTGACCGACCGGATCGTCGAGCCGCGGCTGGCCTCGCTGCCGGTTGTGGAGCAGGCGGAAGAGGCGGCGGGGTCGGGCGGCGCGGCGGGAGCGGCCGGGTCGAAGGACGAGCCGGCGACCGGGCCGCTCGACGCGCGCGAACGGCGCGCGCTGACCGCGGCGCTGGCGTCGATCGCGATCGGCCTGGCGCTGCTCGCGCTCTGGGCGCTGCCGGGCGGCTCGGCGCTGCGCGGGACGGGGGGCTCGCTGACCGCGCCCGACGCGGCGCTGATGCGCGCGATCGTGCCGCTGATCTTCATCCTGTCGCTGGTGCCGGGGATCGTGTACGGCTCGGTCGCCGGGACCTTCCGCAGCCACCGCGACATCGTCACCGGGATGACCCGCGCGATGGCGGGGATGGGCTACTACCTGGTGCTGGCCTTCTGCGCCGCGCAGTTCCTGGCGGCCTTCGCGCGCTCGAACCTGGGAGTGCTGGTCGCACTCGGCGGGGCCGACGGGCTGAAGCAGCTCGCGCTGCCGGGACCGGTGATGATCGTCGGGATCATCCTGCTGACCAACGCGGTCAACCTGCTGATGGCCAGCTCCAGCGCCAAGTGGGCGGTGCTCGCCCCGGTGCTGGTGCCGATGCTGATGGCGCTGGGGTTGTCGCCCGAGTTGACGCAGGCCGCCTACCGCGTGGGCGACTCGACCAGCAACATCCTGACGCCGCTCAACCCGTACATTCCGCTCACCGTGCTCTTCATCCGGCGCTGGTCGCCCAGCGCGGGACTGGGGACGCTGCTGGCGCAGATGATCCCGTACTGGGCCGCGTTCACGCTGATCTGGATCCCGCTGCTGCTGGCCTGGTGGGCGCTGGGGTTGCCGCTCGGGCTGAACGCGCCGTACCTCTACCCGGCGCCGTAGTTCCTAGTCGCGGCCGGAGTGGGCGACCCGCGTCGTCGCTCAGGCGTAGCCGAGGACCGCGAAGAAGTGGCAGACGGTCCCACCCAGCACGAACAGGTGCCAGACGAGGTGACCGTAGCGCAGTTGCTTCCACGCGTAGAACACGACGCCCAGCGTGTAGAACAGGCCGCCCGCGGCGAGCAGCGCGAGCCCTGCGGGCGCGACCGCGGCGAGCAGCGGCCGGTAGGCGACCACGACCAGCCAGCCCATCAGCAGGTAGAAGGCGGTCGAGACGATCGGGTAGCGCGGTCCGTAGACCGACTTGAAGACGACCCCCGCCAGCGCGAGGGACCAGATCGCGGCCAGCAGCCCCCAGCCCCACGGTCCGCGCAGCGCGCCCAGCGCGAACGGGGTGTAGGTCCCGGCGATCAGCAGGTAGATCGCGGCGTGGTCGAGCCGCTCGAAGACATCCTTGGCGCGGTTGCCGGGCAGCGCGTGGTAGATCGCCGAGGAGAGGTACAAGAGCAGGGCCGCCGTGCCGAAGATCGCGCCCCCGACGATCTGCCAGGGGTCGTTTCGGAGGGTGGCCGACACGACGAGGATCGGGATCGCCGCGAGGCTGAGGAGTGCGCCCGCCGCGTGGCAGGCACTGTTGGCGATCTCTTCGCCGGGGGTCTGTCGCCGCTTGGTCACCTGGAGGGGAGCATACGGTGCGGAGGGCGATCTGTCACCGCGGCGGTCCGGCAGGGCGGTCCGTCCGGCGCTCGTTCCGGTAGGTTGCTCCGTCGACGGTGAACTCCAGGTCCAGGGGTGCGCGTCCGACGACCCGCATCCGCCCGCCGTGCTCACCGCGCTGGTGGTGGTAGCGGCAGAGGGTGACCCGGTTCTCCGGGCTGTCGTCGCCGCCATGAGAGCGGTACTGGACATGGTGATCTTCCAGGTTCGAGTGAGAGGTGCATCCGGGAGCCCGGCAGCGCCAGCCGTCGCGAGCGAAAACGCCGATCGGGCCGCGGTGATGGTCGTGGGTGGCTGCGTAGGAGGTGAGCAGCGACAGGAGGCCCAGCCAGCGGGCGTCGTAGGGGTCGAGCGGCTCGGCGGAATACGTTCGGACGCACTCCGCCGCCGCGGCGAGCGCGCCGAGGAAGTCGGCGCCCCGGGAGAAGGGAAGGACCAGCAGCAGCGGGACGGCGTCGGTGGAGCGCTCGGCAGCGAGGCGGGCCCAGTGGCGCAGGCGCTCCGCGCTGGCCCCGGGAGCACGCGCGAGGGAAGCGCTCCACTCGGCGTCGGGGACTGGAGCGATCGGGTCGGCGGTCCGGAGCAGGTCTCGCTCGCGAAGCAGGAGGCGCTCGTCGTCGAGGCGCCTCACTGTCGTCGATTCTGCGTGCTCCGCCCAGTAGCGCTCCAGTTCCGGGGGGACAGCGCGCCGGCTCGGAGCCAGCACACGAACGACCCTCAGGGCCGCGGCGGGGGTGATCCTGTCGGCCTCGAAGGCGGCGCGGAGCTGGGGGAGTCGCGAAAGCTCCCGGGCCAGCAGCGCCGCGTCCTCCGCGCTGGAGCGCGAGATCCCGAGCCGCTCCTCGGCGTAGTGCCGCAGATCGCAGAAGCCGAGCGCATGCCAGGCCCGGCGGGCGCGAAGCTCGGCCAGCAGTTCGCCCAGCATGCGCCGAAGTTCCTGCTCGAGCAGGACCAGGGCCTGCAGACGGAGGGCGGCGGCGGCGGCAGAGGCGGCCATCACCGCCGGGGCGACGGGGCCGGGTAGCCAGGTTGCTCCCTGTAACGCGCAGGCCCGCGCGACGAGCTCGTCGGCACGGGAGATCAACGGCCCCACGTCGCCGCTGGGGGCCGGCTCCGGCGCCCCCGCGGGCGGAAAACGTTCGGACGCGGGTAGGTCGCCGGCCGCGCTGGAGCCGGCGCGACGCCGGTGATTCCACTCCGCCTCCCGCGCGGGATCGTCGATCACCCGGGTGGCGCAGAGCCGGTCGAATGCGGTCTCGACTTCGGGCCGGACGGGCAAGCCTGTTGCCCGCGCCTCGGCGACCAGCGCGTCTGTGAAGTCGACTGTGGTCGTGCGATGTCCCACGACCCGGTCGTGGAGGCGCCGGATCTCGTGGAAAGCGGCAGCGACCGGCGCTGGGAGATCGATCTGGAGGCGGAGCAGCGGCTCCCGGTCCTCATCGAGACGGGGGTCGACGAGCGGCTCGACGGTGGGCTCCGGAGGGGGATCGCGGCGGGAGTCCCGCTCCGTGGCGTCAGGTGCAGCGCCGCACGGGGCGTCGAGCGAGATCCCGAGCGATTCGAGGTGGCGACGGTTCCACGGGCGCGCCGCGCGCTCGCGCAGCGCGGGTCCGTGGAGCAGCTCGGGAGAGGTCTGGGCGATCCACTCGATGATGCGGTCGGGAGGATGCAGAAGGTCGTCGGGGAGCCCGTTTCCGTCCAGCGGATAGAGCGAATCGGCGGCGCGGGCGTGCGCCAGGCGTCTACGCAGTTCGCGCACCGGCGCGGAGCGGCCCAGCGCGATCCACGAGGAGAGCGCGTCGGCCGCAGGCTCGAAGCGCGCGATCGCTACGGCCGCCACCGCTCCGAGAGGCGGGCGTCCATCCGCCCCTTCCACGGCTTCCTGCAGTTGGAGGGAGGTCTCGAGCGCGCGGCCGAGCGCGGCCAGGTCGCGAAGCCAGCGCCCGGTCCGGCCCAGTCGCTCTCGAGCGAAGTCCTCGGCCCGCGAGTGGCCAAGCTCGAACCAGGCGCGGCTCGAGCAGACCGCCGCAGCGGCTCGCGCGAGCGGAAGCGTCACGCGCTGCAGCCGGGTGGCCAGGGCTGCAGCCAGCGCATCCATCCGATGTACCGAGCCGCACAACGACGACGGGGAGACAGGTATGGGCCGGAAGCCGCCGGCCGTCGCGGGAGGAACCGCGAGCGTGAGGGTTCGGGGCTGCGCAGGGTTGTCCTTGGCGCGCGATCCGGCGACCGCGGCGAGGCTTCGCGAGCGGCTGCTCGTGCCGGCGGACATCGGCCCCCCTCCGCAGCAAAGAGTACAAGATGGCGATTTGTCTGTCAAGATGTGTCTCTGGAAAATATCCCGCATCCGGGAAAGAGGCCTGCGGATCGTTGCCCGGGAGCGAGGGCGCGGCGCGACTCGAACGAGTGCGCGACGAGCCCCCGAGAGTTCGCGCCGCCTCGGCCGCCCCCCCCACCGATCCGGCCCCTCGCAGGCCTGCGCTGCTTCGCGCCTCCCCACGAGCCTGCCCCGCCTCGGCCCCGTACCACCCCAGCCCCGCACCACCCCAGCCCCGCACCACCCCAGCCCCGCACCACCCCAGCCCCGCACCACCCCAGCCCCCCGCGAGCCCGCGCGCGTCGGCCACCCCCCGCCGTCCCGCGCAGCGGACGCCGTCCACGGGTCCGCCCCCGGGCCGCCTCCCTCCCGGCCCGCCCCCCGGAGGTCGGTCCCCCTCACCAGCCCGACTGCTCCCGAACCAATCCGCGCGACTGCGGGCAGCAACGTGCCGCGGGGAGGGCCGTCTTGGCGCCCGTGGCCTGCGCCCCGGGGGGTTTTCCTCGGGGCGCTTCGCCGCAGAAACCACGGCCCTGCAGTCGTTTAGAGGCGAGAAATGAGTTGACCGGAAAGGTAACTTTTCTGTAAATTAGCTGCGTTCAAGCGCCTCCGGCCCGGGAAGATCGGCGGGCCGGCCAGCTCACCGCGCAGCAGCCCCGGCGGGGCTGCGTGCGCCGGGCGGGGTGTTCCGATGAGCTTCGGGTGGGAGCAGGGAGTCCTGGCACTCCTCATGGCGGGGAGCGCAGCGCTCTTCGTCCGCACCCTCTCCATGAAGCTCGGTTGGGTCGCCGCCGGGGCGCCAGACCGCCCGCGCACCGACCACACCGGCCAGCGGCTCGCGGCAACGCTGCGCGAGGTCCTGCTCCAGACGAAGGTGATCGGCGGGAGGCCCCTCGTCGGCGTGCTGCACGCGGTCGTGATGTTCGGCTTCGTGCTCTTCGCGATCGAGACGATCGACCACTTCGCGCACGGCTTCGGCCTGAAACTGCTCGAGCCGCTGCTCGGGCCCGCCTACCCGGTCTATCGCGTGGCGATGGCGGTGGTCGCAGTGCTGGTCAGCATCGCGATCCTGGGCCTGGCCTTCCGGCGGTTCGTGCTGGTGAAGTCGTCGCCCGACCCCAGGTCCTGGACCTCGGCGGTGGTCGCGCTGTTCATCCTGGTGCTGATGCTGACCTACCTGAACGGGATGCGCGCCGAACCGTTCGCTCCTCGCGCCAACTGGTGGCTTCCACATCCTGCTGGCGCCCGCGGCGATCTTCACCCGGCTCCCGCGGCTGGGCGACTACGCCCCGATCGACCTCGAGAAGGTCATGTCCGAGGAGGCGGCGGACGTCACGCTGGGGCTCGAGGCGGTCAAGGACGTGCCGTGGAAGACGCGCCTCGACTTCCTGGCGTGCGTCGAGTGCCGCCGCTGCACCGACGCCTGCCCGGCCCACGTGGCCGGGAACGTGCTCGACCCGCGCGGGTTCATCCTGGCCGGCCGGCGCGCGCTGGCCGCCGGGAAGCCGGACGACGTCGTCATCGGGCCGATGGCCGAGGCCGCCCCACCCGTGCTCACCGAAGAGGCGCTGGGAGTCTGCGTCACCTGCGGCGCCTGCGAGTACGGCTGCCCGGTGGGCGTCGAACACCTGCAGTTGCTGATCGGCAGCAAGCGGGCGCAGACCCTGGCCAGCGGCCGCGGCGTCGTGGCGGCCGACTTCTTCCACGCGATCGAATCGACCGGCAACGCCCTCGCGCGGCCGAAGGCCGACCGGGCCAAGCTCCTGAAGGAGCTGGAGCTGCCGCGCTTCACCGGCGCGGACGGCGAGTGGCTGCTCTGGCTGGGCTGCATCTGGGGCTTCAACCGCGACCAGCGCCCCGCCGTCGCGGCGTTCAAGCAGCTGCTCGACGCGGCGCAGGTCCCCTACGGCGTGCTGGACGAGGAGGTCTGCTGCGGCCACCACTCGCGCCGGCAGGGGGAAGAGGTCCAGTTCCAGGACCTGGCGCGCCGGACGATCGAGCTGCTGCACGAGAAGAAGGCCCGCAAGATCGTCACCGCCTGCCCGCACTGCCTGCACACGATGCGGCGCGAGTATCCGCAGCTCGACGGCGGCGCGGCGGCCCTGGAGATCGTGCACCACGCGCAACTGCTGGAGCGGCTGGCCACCGACCGCCGGCTGCCGCTGCGGCCGGCCGACGGCGCGTGGGAGACCGTCGCCTTCCACGACCCCTGCTACCTCGCGCGCTACGAGGGCGAGACCGCCGCGCCGCGCGCGGTGCTCGCGGCGGCGGGCGTATCGCTGGCGAATCTGCCAAACCAGGGCGCACGCACGCTCTGCTGCGGTGGCGGTGCGGCCGGGTTCGTGCGCGAGATCAGGCACGGCAAGCGGGTCGATCCGCCGCGGCGCGACGAAATCGTCGCGTCGGGCGCGAAGCGGCTGGTGACCGCCTGCCCGGAGTGCCGGATGATGCTCGATGCCGCCGTCGAGCAGACACAGGACATCGCCGAGCTCCTCGCAGCCTCGCTGGTACGCGTCGAGCCCGTCTCGACAGCCCCGGCCGGGGGACACGGCGTCGGGGAAGGAGAAACGATGTACAAGCCGGTTCAAGACGACCCCGAGCTCGAAGCGAAGATTCTTCAGATGTTCGAGCATCACCCGCAGGAGGAGATGCAGCTCCTCGACATTGCCGGCAAGGCGCACGTGAGCTGCAAGCTCTGCGACCTGCGGCACGCCGCGGATCACCTGGTCGAGGAGGGGCAGCTCTGCCTGTGCCGGCACGGTGGGGGGCGCTACTACAAGCTCGACGAGGACGGCGCGTCGCAGGACAACCGGATCTGACGGAAGCGGGCCGCCACCGCGCCCGGAGGGGCCCGCACACGATTTCCGCGAGACCGGAACGCCGGTCCGCGGTAGACTGGATTCACCGGACCCGCCCGCGTCCGGCGTGAGACTCCGAGGACACTCATGGCCCCCGCTGTCCCCCGCCGGGTATTCCTGCGCGGTACCGTCGTCGCTTCTGCTGGAACGCTCCTGGCCGGTCGTCTCGGCTGGGCCGATCCCGCTCCGGATTCCGAACCCGAACCGCAGGCCGCGACCGGGCGCGTCGTGCACGTCCGGCACGGCCGCGCGGCGACCTGGTCGCGCTCGTCCGGACTGTACCGCGACTTCGTGTCGCAGGCCGCGGTCAACCAGATGCTCGATCAGGCGGTGCAGGAACTGAAGGGCGGCACGCTCGACGTCGCCTGGCGGCGGGTCTTCGCGCAGTCGGCCAACGAGACGAAGCTGCTGGGGATCAAGATCAACTGCAACAACTCGTACGACGCGACCGGGGCCGGCAGCCAGATCGACGCGATCCCTGAGCCGGTGATCGCGGTGATCCGCGGCTTCGTGCGCGCCGGCGGCCGCTCGGCCAACGTCCGGATCTTCGACCTGACCTCGAGCGGCGGCGCGCGGACGATCCCGACCTGGCTGCGCAACAAGGTGCTGGCCGTCTACCCCGACGTGCAGTTCAAGGACAAGGCGAGCAACACCGCCGGCACCTTCAACGCGGCGACGCACGTGACCTGGTCCTCCGGCTACGGGACCAAGCCGCCGGTGACGCGGATCCACGACCTGCCGCGGCAGGTCCACTACCTGGTCAACGTCCCGATCGTGAAGCGCCACATCGGGGCGGGCGCGACGCTGGGCTACAAGAACCACTTCGGCACGATCGAGAGCTGTGCCAACCTGCACAACTACGTCTACAACGACGTGACGGGGGCCTCGGTGCTGGCCGACATCATGGCCAGTCCGTACGTCCCGGGCGACGCCTCCGTCAAGTCGCTGGCGCAGAAGACGGTGCTCACGGTCGGCGACATGCTCTACGCGCAGCCCTGCAAGAACTTCGGCCTGACGCCGGTGCCGTGGGTCACCTTCGGCAAGGAGTGGCCCAACTCGCTGATCGTCTCGGACGACCCGGTCTCGGCCGACTCGGTGATGTCGGACCTCCTGGAGTCGGAGCCGGCCTCGGGCGACTGCGGCGGGATCTCCTCCTGGACGCGGCGCTACCTGTCGATCGCCGAGGCGAAGGGGCAGGGGATCTACGAGCACGTCGCGCTGCCGTCGGGGCAGCGCTTCGACCCGGCGCGGATGAGCTACTCGCGGATCGTGTACCGGTACCTCGACCTCTGGCGCGGTGGGGCGACGCTGACGGTGAAGCGCCAGTCGGCGACCACCGTGCGGCTGGAGTGGCAGCACTACTTCACGGGGACCTGCGAGGCGCGGCGCGCCTCCAGGAAGGACTTCTCCGACGCGGTCGTGATCGCCAGCAACACGCTGGGGTACTGCACCGACACCGCGGCCGGGGGGCCGTGGTACTACCGGGTCGATTACGTCGGGTGAGGGCCGCGGGCGGCCGCGATCAGGGCCTCCAGCGAGGCGACGTGCGCGCGCAGGGCCTCGCGACCGCGCTCGGTCAGGGCGTACCAGCTCAGGGGCCGCCGCGCGACGAACTCCTTGGTGCAGGCGATGTAGCCTTCGTCTTCCAGCTTCCGCAGGTTCGCGCCCAGGTTGCCGTCGGTTTCGCCGGTCAGCTCCTTGAGCCGTGAGAACGAAAGGCGATCGTAGCGCGCGAGCAGCACGCTGATCATGAGGCGCGAGCGATGCTCGAGCAGGCGGTCGAAACCGCTCCCGGCCTCGGTCGGGGGGGACGCCCCCTCAGGCGGCTCGCGCACCGCGCCGTCCTTCCTGCCAGGCGAGGAAGAGCAGGCTGAGGCCGAGCACGGTTCCCGTGATCGTCCACGCGTACTGCCGGACGAAGAACATCCCGAAGTAGCAGCCGAGCACGATCAGCCCCAGCCATATCTGATTCCGGTCGAGGTAGATCCCGGCCATGAAGTAGCTGAGCGCGATGATCAGCAGGATCACCCGTCCCAGCACGGGGTGGGGGATCGCGCCCGTCGTGACGAGGGGCACGGTCGCCAGGATCGCGACCATCATCGCCGTCCAGTGCAGCGTGTGGCGGCGCCCCTCCTCGCTCGACTCCTGCCCCAGCCGGCGCGACCAGCGCCAGCCCAACCAGCCGCTGAGGATCCCTCCGAGCGGCCCGGCAACGGCCCAGAACATCCCCGCGACGTGCGGGTCGTGGTCGAAGAGCGACAAGCCCACGAACGAGAGCACCGCCCACAGGAGGTAGACCGACGGAGGACTCACGCGGTCCTCCGAGCGGCGCAGCGCCTCGCGCACGTGCGAGAGATCTTCGCTGACTCGGTTGAGGTCGTTCATCGATCGCCTCGTGGGGGGCGCGGCCGGCACGCGCCGGGCCGCGCCCCCAAGTCTAGTGCGGCTCGCGCCGCGGAAACGGCATGACGCCGCGGGCGCTACTTGACCCGCGACAGGCTCTCGGTCCAGGCGATGGTCACGCCGGAGAAGCTCTTCCTTCCGACCTTCTCGATCCCCTCGGGGCCGAAGCTCAGCAGCTCCATCACCTCGCCGCCGGGAAAGGACATGGCGTACGAGCAGAGCGAGCCGTCGCAGCGGCCGGCGGTGGTGCCCGGGTAGTCGGGGCTGGTCATGGTCACGCTGCCGTCGGCCCCGAACTGGAAGGTCATCGTCTTCTGCTGGGGGTTCCCCGCCTGGTCCTTGTAGGTGTATCGGGTGCTGAGGCGCTCGCCCTCCAGGCGGGCCTCGATCTCGTAGGTGCCGACCGATCCGTCGGGGCCGAGGAAGCGTCCGGTGCCGCGGTAGTTGCCTGGGGCGGTGGGGGGCGCGGCCAGCGCGACGCCCGATGCCAGGGTCAGGAGTGCGAAGAGCATCGATCTCATGGGTCCTTCCTCCGTGGGTTGGGGCTCGCCGCCCTCCCGGGCCCGTGCAGAGGGCTGCGAACAGGGTCTAGAGTACTCTAATATTCAGAGCTTGCAAGGGGGAAAATCCGAGGACTTGCGGGGCTCGCTCCGGCGGTCTGGCATCCCTTTTCCTGTCAACTACTTACGGCGAAACAGGAGAAGCCGAGCCGGGAGGTACCCGGATCGAGAGCTTGAAAACCTAGCGACGGGTACTCCGATTTCAAGGTGATCGATCGAAGCACGGAACTGGACCGAGTCGGACTCGCGAGGATCCGGCCGAGCGGGGGTTCGAGTTCAAGTACTCGAGCGCGCCGGTGCTGACGCCGTCGATGCGCATCGCAGTCGACGACCTGCGCCTGGACAGCCTGGAGGTCATCCACGCCGGAAGCGAGACGTACCGGCTTGCAGACAAGGTGCGCGCGGTGCCGCTCGCGCGCATCGGGACGGAGATCGAGCCGCTCGTTTCTTCCCGTCAGGGTGGTTCGCACACCGCCCCGGGGAGCGGCCCCTGACGCTCCGCTCCGCGCCCGGCGTTTCCGGCGGGCCCTATATCAGCCCGCTCTTCAGCGCCTTGGTCACCGCCTCCGTCTTGGAGTGGACCTGCAGCTTCTCGTAGATCTGCTTGATGTGGAAGGCGACGGTGTTGACGCTGACGCCCAGCTCCACGGCGGCGGTCTTGTAGTTGTGGCCGTCGGCCAGCAGGCGCAGCACGCGCAGCTCGTGCGGGGTCAGATCGTACGCCGCGCGGTCGGGCGGCCGGACGCGCTGGAAGGTGCCGATCACCCGCCGCGCGACCTCGGGGGACATCGGCGAGCCGCCCTCGACCGCCTCGCGCAGCCCCTCGAGCAGGCGGGCGTGCGGCGTCTTCTTCAGCAGGTAGCCGGTCGCCCCGGCGCACAGGGCCTCGAAGATCCGCTCGTCGTCGTCGTAGACGGAGAGCACGAGGTACTGCACGCCGGGGTGGCGCTCCTTCAGGATCCGGATCCCCTCGATGCCGGACATCCCGGGGAGCCCGATGTCGACCAGCGCGACGTCGGGGAGGTTGGCGTCGATCCCGGGGATCGCCTCTTCCATCGAGCCGAAGGCGCCGATGCAGGCGTAGCCGTCGGCCCCGGTGACCAGGCGCGCGAGGCCCTCGCGGACCTCGCGCAGGTCCTCGACGATTGCTACGCGAATCGTGGTCGCCACGACCGGGCCCTGGCCTCCCTGGAGGATGGTGCTCACGGGCACGCCCGTCCGATGCGGGGCGTGCCGTCCGAGCGCGTGCCCATGGTACTGCCACACGGGCCCTCGGCGCGGACGAGGTAGTAGTAGGCCTGGCCCGGGGGCGGGAGACTGGGCTCGGTGGCCGTGAGCGCCGTCGTGTCGGAGAGGATGCACATCGCCTCGAAGATGCTCCAGTCGTCCGACTTCCGACTGCTCATCGCGTCGTACTGGATCGTCGTGGCGCCAGGGTTGGAGGGGGGCGACCAGGTGAGGTTGCCGGTCGGTGCACGTGTGAGCATGAGGCTGTCGATCGGCGTCGGGGCCGACCAGATCGTGTTGTCGTCGGGCCGGCAGTCCTCCGCGCAGGTGTTCACCGGGAAGCCGGGCGTGCCCCAGCCGTCACTGTCGGTGTCGGTGCACTTGTCGCAGACGTCACCGCTGCCGTCGGTGTCGGCGTCCTCTTGGCCCGGGTTGTAAGCTCTGTAGCAATTGTCGAGCTGACAGGTCTGCAACTGCGCTGGGGGCATGCCGAAACCGTCTAAATCCTGGTCGGTGCAGTCGTCGCACACGTCGCCGGAGCCGTCGCGGTCGGTGTCGGTCCGATCCGCGCTCGGCACGTCGGGGCAGTTGTCGCCGGGACAGATGCTGCGCGGGAAGCCGGGATTGCCGTAACCGTCCCCGTCGGTGTCGGTGCAGAGGTCGCATAGGTCGCCGGCTCCGTCGTGGTCGAAGTCCTCCTGGTTGGGATTCGCGTTGGTCGGGCAGTTGTCGCAGACATTGCCGATACCATCGGCGTCACCGTCCTCCTGGCCTGGGTTCGCGTGCCCCCAGCAGTTGTCGTCCGGACAACTGTCCCCCGGGAAGCCTGGGTCACCGAAGCCGTCGCGGTCGGTATCGATGCACGCGTCGCAGGCGTCGCCGGTGTCGTCGCGGTCAGCGTCTGCCTGCTCGGGGTTAGGGAGCGCCGGGCAGTTGTCCTGCTCGCACGTGTTGACCGGATAGCCTGGGTCGCCATAGCCATCACCGTCGGTGTCGGTGCAGACGTCGCAGGCATCGCCCCGACCATCGCCGTCCGCGTCTTCCTGGGCCGGGTTGGCGTCGGCCGGGCAGTTGTCCCGCTCGGTGGGCACGTTGTCCCCATCGGGGTCCTGGCGGGTTCGGAACGAGCCCGCGTTCCACCCATCCCACACCGGATGGTACCAGCGCCCGTGGCTCTGGAAGGGTGATGTCGAGGCCGTGTACCGCGCGCGGACGCGCCAGTGCTGCAGGCCGCTCTTGACGAGGCGCAGGTCGGTGAAGTCGGTGCCGGCGAGGCTCGTCAGGAAAGTAGCGCTCCCGCGGCGAATGCCGGTGCCGTCGAACGGCACCCCCGCGGACTTGACCTCGGACTCGGTAGAGAACGCCGCGGGACCGATCAGGCCGTAGGCGCGGCCGGTCAATCGCACGTAGTAGTCGTCGTTCGAGCGGCCGTAGCGCGGGATGATCCCCGCGTCGGGCCCGCCGTCGTACTGCCCTGGTTTCGACAGCCGCGAGCGACCCTCGTTGCCGTAGAAGAGCCCGACGGCCCCTTCCGCGGACTCGGGATTGTCGCGGTAGGGCGCGCCGATCAGCACGTCGGCGTAGCCGTCGCCGTCGATGTCACCCACGCCCGCCACCGATGTGCCGAAGCCGTCGTCCGCCGCGGCCCCCTCGGCCACCCACGATCCCCCGGTGGAGATCCCTCCAGCGCCGCCGTAGTCGACGAATGCGCGGCCACATTTCAGTTTCCCGACTCCGTCCCAGTTCGGCGCCCCGTAGACGATGTCGGCATACCCGTCGCCGTTGACGTCTCCCGCGGATCGCACCGACTGGCCGGCCCTGTCGTCGACGCCGCCGCCGTAGGCGGTGAACGCGGGACTCCCGGCGATGCCCGACGGCAAGCCGTGAAACACCGTGACGCGTCCGCAGTCCGCGAGGCTCGGCAGATCGTAGAGATACGCCCCGACGACCACATCGGACCGCGCATCGCCGTTGACATCACCCGCGCTCGCGAGCGCGAAGCCGAAGGAGGCGCCCGCCTGGTCGCTTTCGGCGCTCCAGTCCGCGTTGGTCGGCGCGCCGTCCGCGCCGAGTCCTGCCGGCGATCCGTACCACGCGAACGCCATACCCTCGTTCGCCTCCGGCGCGTCGTACAGGTACGCGCCGACGAGCACGTCGCCGAAGCCGTCGCCGTTGACGTCGCCCGCGGATGCGACGGCCGCGCCGAAGCGCGACGACACCTGGTTGCCCGTGGCGGCCCAATCGGCGTTGGATGGAGTGCCGCCTTTGCCGAGTCCCGCCGGATGGCCGTGCCAGACGAACGCCGCTCCCTCGTCGGTCTGCCCGTCGTCGTACAGGGACGCGCCAACGATGATGTCCCCGTAGCCGTCACCGTTGATGTCGCCGGCCGTGGATACGGAGATACCGAAGTATGCGTCGACCTGGTTTGCCTCGGCCGACCAGTCGGCATTAGCCGGTGTACCGAAGGGGCCGAGGCCCCGGTCCGAGCCATACCAGACGAAGGCCGCGCCCTCGTCCGACTCGGGGTTCGAATAGCCGCGGCAGCCGACGAGGACGTCGTCGTAGCCGTCGCCGTTGACGTCGCCCGCGCTCGAGACCGAGTAGCCCATCCGGGCCTCGGCCTGGTCACTCGTCGCGGTCCAGTTGGGGAGGAACGGCAGACCCGTCGCCGAACCGTTAAAGACGAAGGCCTTGCCCTCCCTCGTCTGCCCGTCGTCGTAGTACACGGCGCCGATGATCACGTCACCGTAGCCGTCTCCGTTGACGTCGCCGGCGGGAGCCACCGAGTACCCGAAGTAGGCGCCCGCCAGGCCACCTTCCTTCGTCCATCCGGAATTCGGGCCGAGCCCCGCGGGTCCGCCGTGGTACGCGTACACCGCGCCGGGCACGGACTCGGACCCGGGCGCGCCGACGATCACGTCGGAGAAGCCGTCGCCGTTGACGTCGCCCGCGGTCGTCGCGGCGCGGCCGTAATAGCGCGAGGAGCCGACACCCTCGACGGTCCAGGCCGGAGTCGACGCCGGTCCCGAAGCAGAACCGTAGTACACGTGCGCGCGACCTGCATCCGCCTCGCCGGCTGTGTCGTAGAAGGGGGCCGTGATCAGCAGGTCGGCGTAGCCGTCACCGTTCACGTCTCCCGCCGTGCCGACAGCCGTCCCGAACTGCTGACCGGCCTGGCCGCCCGCGCCGAAGACCCACGGGGCGTCATGACTCGGGCCCGACATCGAGCCGCGATACACGCGGACTCTGCCGGCGCTGCCGTCCTCGTCGGGCGACCCCACCGCGAGGTCACCGAAGCCGTCCCCGTTCAGGTCCCCCGCCGCAAGGACGGCGCTGCCGAACCAAGAGCCTTCGACGCCCGTCTCCATCCAGAAGCCGCCTTGCGGTCCCGATGCAGAGCCGTAGTAGACGCGCACGGTCTCCCGGGTGGGCTCACCGATGGCGAAGTCGGCGTAGCCGTTGCCGTCGACGTCGCCCGCCGTTCCTACGGTGCACCCCAAAGGGCACTCGACCTCCCACATCGAGTGGATATACGTGCACCCGTAGTTGTCGCCGAGATAGAGGGCGACCGTCCGGTCACCTGTGAGGTTGACCAGCAGGTCACTCAGCCCGTCCCCGTTGACGTCTCCTGCGGTGGCGAAATTGCCCAAACTCGACCACTCCCACTGGCCGTCTACCACACCGCAGCAGCCTGGAATGCCCTCCGCGTTGCCGCAGTAGACCGTTACCCGCGTCCACCAATTCCCATCGAGGTAATACCACTTGGCGGCGAAGTCACCGTAGCCGTCGCCGTTGAAGTCACCCGCGGGCGCAATTCCCAACAGATACCAGTAGTCGCCAAGCGCAGAGTAGCTCCAATGGGCGAGGGTCGTCAGTCCGGAGGGCGACCCCAAGTAGAGTCGGATAATGCCGAAGGTGTGCGTGCCTGCGTCAAACTCCGGATCGGACACGACGACGTCATCGAAGCCGTCGCCATTCACATCGCTTGCCGGAACGACGTGTCGGCCCAGGTCGGAGGACTCATCGGAGTCGACCACACTCCACGACGGACTCGACACGAGAGGGTCGATGGTGAGCGGATAGGCGGCGCCGGCATCGTCGATGACGATACGGATGCCGCAGCGCGCGTCATCGCAGAAGCTCTCGAATCGCGACGGGAGCGATGTCCCGCCCGCGTCACGGGTCGCGAGCTGGCCGTAGTGCAGCACGCGCCGCCCACCGTCCGCGACCAGGTCGAGGGCCTTACCGTCCTCCGCGAGGATTGCGGAGAGCGTGCCGCCGAGCACGAGATCGAGCGCAAGCGGGCCGTCGCCGTCGGGCCGCGCGTCGATCGTGAAGCCCTGCTCGAGCCCGTTCGAATCGTTGACGAACCACTCGACGAGTTCGCCGCGGTCGGCCTCGACACGGTTGCCCGTGACGGACAGGCGCGCGGGTGCGGTCGGGCGCATCGCGCCGGGACGGCCCCACGCGAACAACTCGACCCGCCACTCCCAGGACGCGGTCGTCTCGGTGCGCGGCACGAGCCGTACCCCGCGCCCGGTGAACCAGGTTCGGAAACCGTGGGCACGATTGGGTGCCTGGTGGCCGGACTCGATATCCGGGAACGGCGTCTCGGCCTGCCAGGAGACGAAGTACTCCTCCGCGGCGATCGACGCCTGCACGGTGGACCACCAGTCCTGGGAGACGCCGGGCGGCAGGTCGCCGGAGGTGGGGTGCGCGGAAGGTTCGGGTCCGGGCTCGGCGGCGAAGGTCGAGAAAGTACAGCCGGCGGCGACGACCAGGACGAGGGCGGCGGCGAAGACAACGTGCAAGGGGCGCATGACAAGGCCTCCACGAAGTCGGCTCGCGGCCAGAAGACACCCTTCGCGCGCGGGCGGGAACTACATAAACAGGTAGGAACGTCGCGGGAGGGGCACGTCGAGCCGGACGGTCGTCCCGGCCCCGGTGCGCGAGTCGAGCCCCAGCGTCCCGCCCAGCTCCTCGGCCCGGCGTCTCATGCTGGCCAGGCCGTTCCCGTCGCGGGCCGCCTCGGCCGCCGCGGCGTCGAACCCCCGGCCGTCGTCGCGGACCTCCAGCACCAGCCGGCCGCCCGCGACCTCCAGCCGCACGGCGACCTCCGTGCACCCCGAGTGCTTGACCGCGTTGTTCACACTTTCCTTCAGGACCAGGTAAGCCTGGCGCCGCAGGTCAGCCCCCAGGGCCAGGCCGGTCCCGTCGGTCGGCGCGTCGAAGGTGAAGGCGACGTCCCGGGCCCCCAGCGTGTCGCTGGCGAAGCGCCGCATCCGCTGCAAGACGTCGGCCAGGTGGTCGCGCTTCGGGTTGATCGCCCAGACGATGTCGCCCATCGCGTCGACCATCTCGCGCGAGGTGTCGGCGATCCGGACCAGCGTGTCGTGTGTCTCGCGCGGCGCGGCCTCCTCCTGCTGCGCGAGGTCCGAGAGGATCGCGATCTTGGAGAGGCTGGCCCCGATGTCGTCGTGCAGGTCGGAGGCGATCCGCGTGCGCACCCGCTCCAGCTCGACTGCGCGCGTGACGCGCACGCGGTGCACGGCGACGCCGACCGCTCCGACCGCCGCCAGCACCAGCGCGATGAACCACCCGCGCGCCCAGAAGGGTCGCAGCACCTCGAAGTGCACGTCGGCCTCGCGCGGGCTGAGCTGGCCGTCGGGGGTGACCGCGCGCACCGCGAAGCGGTAGCTCTCCGGCGCGAGGTTGGCGTAGTCGACCGAGCGCGCCGCGTCGGGCTCGGTCCAGTCCGGGTCGATCCCCTCGAGGCGATGCTGGTAGCGCAGCTCACCGCCGGCCGCGAACGAGATCCCCCCGAACTCGATCTGCACGCGGTTGTCGCCGGGGGCGAGGCGGATCCCGGTCAGCTCGGCCTCGCCGAGCTGCGAGACGGGGTAGGGGCGGCCGGCCAGGCGCAGCCGCTCGATGAAGACCGGCGGC
>JALOKP010000100.1 GCA_025456425.1 Acidobacteriota bacterium
TGCGGCGAGGGACGGATCGACCTCTACAAGCTCCGGACCGGCCGACTCAACAAGGAAGAGTGGGACCGGCTGGTCGCCGCCTTCGAGACCTACGACCGGACGCGGCTCTACATCGACGACTCCTCCGCGGTGACGCCGATGGAGATCCGGGCCAAGGCGCGGCGGCTCAAGGCCGAGCACGGGCTCGACCTGGTCGTCGTCGACTATCTGCAACTGATGCGCTCCGAGCGGCGCGTCGAGAGCCGCCAGCAGGAGATCTCCGACATCAGCGGCGCGATGAAGGGGCTGGCCAAGGAGCTGAACGTCCCGGTGATCGCGCTCTCCCAGCTCTCGCGCGCGCCCGATCAGCGGCAGGGGGACCACAAGCCGCAGCTCTCCGACCTGCGCGAGTCGGGTGCGATCGAGCAGGACGCCGACGTCGTGCTGTTCATCTACCGGCCCGAGGTCTACGAGAAGGACGAGGCCAAGGTCGTGGAGAAAGGGCTCGAGGGGATGGCCGAGATCATCATCGCCAAGCAGCGCAACGGGCCGACCGGCTACGTCCCGCTCTACTTCGTCAAGCAGTTCACGCGCTTCGAGAACCGGCTGGACGACATCGAGACCTGACGCGGCTCACAGTTCCGAGCGCAGGACCTCGACCGGCGCCCGGGCCAGCGCGCCGCGGCTCGCCGCGAGCCCGGCCAGGACCGAGAGCAGCGTCGCGAGCACGGCGCCCGCCACGAGCGTCCCCCACGGCCAGCGCCAGGGGATCTCCATCCCGCGGGTGAGCACGGCCCAGGCCAGCACGGCCGCGCCGACCGAGCCGACCAGGCCCGCGACCAGCCCGACCAGCGCGTACTCGAGCGAGAAGACGGCGGCAACGCCGGCGCGGGTCATCCCGAGCGTCTTGAGGACCGCGACCTCGCGCCCGCGGCGCGCCGCGCCGGCGCCGATCGCACCGGCCAGGATCAGCACGCCGGCGACGACGGTGAACAGGCCGAGGAAGCGCACCGCCTGGCCGATCCGCGCGATCACCGCGGAGACGCGGTCCAGGACCTGTCGGAGGTTGATCAGCGTCACGTTGGGAAACGCCGCCGCCAGCCGGTCCTGGACCGCCAGCTCGCGCTCCGCCGGCAACCGCAGCGTCGCCAGCCGGAACTGCGGCGCGTCGTCGAGCGATCCGGGCTCGGCCAGCAGGAAGAAGTTGATGCCGAAGGTCCTCCACTCGACCCGCCGGAGGCTGGTGACGCGGAACTCGAGCACGACCCCCTGGATGTCGAGGGTGAGGGAGGAGCCGACCGTCACGCCGAGCTGGCGCGCGAAGTCCTCCTCGATCGACAGCTCGGGGTGGGCGGGGTCCGACCAGAGCGTCCCCTCCACCAGCTCGTTCCCTTCCGGCAGCTCCGCCCGGTAGGTGATCCGCTGCTCGCGCGTCAGCGCCCAGCGGCGCCGGCCGTCCTCCCAGTCCTCGGGCCGGGTCTTCGGGTCGGCGGCCTCGGCCGTCGGCCGGCCGTCGATCGCGGCCAGCCGACCGACCACGACCGGCGCGCTGTCGATCCCCTCCGCGCCCTCCGCTTCGAGCTGCGCGCGGAGCGCGTCCCACTGGTCGGGCTGGATGTCGACGACGAAGGCTGACGGCGCCCGGGTGGGCACGTCGGCGCCGAGCTGCCCGGCCAGCCGCGCCTGCACGATCTGCGTGGCCAGCACCACCGTGACCCCCAGGCCGAGCGCCACGATCGCACCGATCGTCGCCGCGCCGGGACGGGCCAGCGCCGCCAGCCCGTGCCGCACCCAGACCGGGGCGGCGCCGCGCGGCCCGCGCCCGACGGTGCGCGCCACGGCCCAGGCTCCGCCCGCGAGCGCGGCCACAGCGACGGCGATCCCGGCAGTGAAGCCGGCCGCGGCCAGCAGTTCGCCGGCCTGCACCCAGGCCGCGGCGAAGACCCCGGCCAGCACGACGGCCCCCAGCCCCAGCCGCACCGCCCAGGGCGCGGCCAGCGGCTCGGCGTCGCGGCGCAGCACGCGGACCGGCGGTACGCGCCACGCGGCGGCGAGCGACGGGATGCTGAAGGCCGCCGCGACCACCGTACCCAGCGCGATGCCGCGCAACGCCGCCACGGGGCTGAAGAAGCGCACCGGCACCGCGGGCAGCAGATCCTTCAGCAGCAACGGGGCCAGCGCCGAGAGCCCGATCCCGAGCGCCGCGCCGACCGCGCTGCCGGCCAGGCCGAGCAGCGCCGCCTCCGCCACGTAGAGCGCAAAGACCTCGCGCGGCCGCACCCCCAGCGCGCGCAGCACCGCGATCGCGTCGAGCCGCCCCGCGATCCAGGCCCGCGAGGCCTGGGCGACGCCGATCCCGCCGACCAGCAGCGAGAGCAGCGCGATCAGCCCGAGGAAGCGCTCGGCCCGCTTGAGCCCCTCGCGCAGCGCGGGCTGCCCTTCGCGCCAGGTGTCGACGTCGTACCAGGTCGCGTCCGGCAGCTCGGCGCGGATCCGCGCGGCCAGCGCCTCGCTCGCGTCTCCGCCGTCGCCCGGCAGCGCGAAGAGCGCCTTGTGCTCGATCCGGCTGCCGCGCGCGTCGAGTCCGGCGCGCGCCAGGCCGGCGCCGTCGAGAAAGACGCGCGGGCCGATCGCGAAGCCGGCCGCCGCGCGGTCGGGCTCCGAGCGGACGATCCCGGCGACGCGAAAGCGCTGGCCGCCGATCAGCACGGTGTCGCCGGCCGACAGCTCGAGGCGCGCCGCCAGTTCGGGGCCGACCACGGCGGCGTCGGCCGCGAGCAGCTCGGCCAGCGGCCGCGGTGGGTCGAGCTCGAGCCGACCGTAGAACGGGTAGGCGCCGTCGACGACCTTGAGCTGCACCAACAGGCTGCGCCCGGGGGCGTCCCCCTTCCCCTCCGCGGCGGCCATCGTCGCCATCTCGCGCAGATCGGCCCGCCGCAGTCCGGGGACGCCGGCGACGAGCGCGTCGAGCGCTGGCGGGATCGGGCGGCTGCCGGAGACGACGAGGTCCGCGGCCAGCAGCGAGCGGGCCTCGCCCTGGATCCCGTCGCGCAGGCCCTGCGACAGCCCGGCGACCGCGACGATCGCGGCCACCCCGACCGACAGGCAGGCCGCGAAGAAGACCATCCTCCCCAGCGCCCCGCGCGCCTCGCGCCGGGCGTAGGCGGCGAAGGCGCCGAGCCTCACGCCGGGCTCCCGGCCGTGATCCGGTCGATCCGACCGTCCTTCAGGTGGACCTGGCGCCCGGTCCGCGCGGCGATCGCCGGGTCGTGCGTGACCATCACCAGCGTGGTGCCGTGCCGCTCGCGCAGCGCCATCAGCGTGTCGAGCACGCGTCCGCCGGTCGCGCTGTCGAGGTTGCCGGTCGGCTCGTCCGCCAGCAGCAGGGGCGGCCCGATCGCGAAGGCGCGGGCCAGAGCGACGCGCTGCTGCTCCCCGCCCGAAAGCTGAGCCGGATAGTGGTGGCCGCGCTCGGAGAGGCCGACCTCGGCCAGCAGCGAGGCGGCCCGACCGCGCGGGTCGCCGGACCCGGACAACTCGACGGGCAGCATCACGTTCTCGAGGGCGGTCAGGTTCCCCAGCAGCTGGTACGACTGGAAGACGAAGCCGATCGTCCGCCGCCGCAGCAGCGCCAGGGCGTCCTCCGAGAGGTCCTGGATCGGCGCGCCGTCGATCAGCACCTCGCCCGCGCTGGGGCGGTCGAGTCCGGCCATCAGCGCCAGCATCGTCGACTTGCCACTGCCGGAGGGGCCGAGGATCGCGACGCACTCGCCGGGGTCGATCGCGAGGTCCACGCTGTCTAGAATCGTCAGCTCGCGGCCGCCCGACGGCAGCCGGCGGGTCAGGCGGCGGAGTTCCAGGCGCGGCACGGGTTTCGTCATCGGGGTCCCGGGAGAGCTCGATGTTGTATCGCTCCTTCGCAGTCGTCGCCAGCTTGGCCGCCCTGGCGGCAGGCCTGGCCGCGGCGCAGGCGCCCGCGGCTTCGGAGGCGCCGGCCGCGGCCGGCGCGGGGCCGCCCGTCGTCGTCTTCCTCGGCGACAGCCTGACGGCGGGGTTCGGGCTCGCCGCCGACGAGGCCTTCCCGGCGCTGGTCGCGGCCTCGCTCGCGGCGCGCGGCACGCCGATCCGCGCGATCAACGCGGGTGTCTCGGGCGACACGACGGCGGGCGGGCTGCGCCGGCTCGACTGGGCGCTCCGCAGCCGGCCGCAGCTCGTGGTCGTCGCGCTCGGCGCCAACGACGGGCTGCGCGGACAGCCGCTCGAAGCGATCGAGGCGAACCTGCGCGCGATCGTCGAGCGCTGCCGCGCGGCGGGGGCGAAGGTGCTGCTGGCCGGGATGCTGATGCCCCCGAACTACGGCGGCGCGTACGCCAGCGGCTTCGCGGCGATCTACCCGCGGCTGGCGAAGGAGCTCGGCCTCCCGCTGGTGCCGTTCCTGCTGGAAGGGGTGGCCGGCCGGCCCGAGCTGAACCAGGCCGACGGGATCCATCCCACGGCCGAGGGGCAGAAGATCCTCGCGCGGCAGGTCGAGCCGTACCTGGCCGAGCTGCTCGGGGCGAGCGCCGGCCGCGGCGGTGCGGCGAAGACGGGGCGCTGAGGTGCGGCTCCCCGGCGGGCGTTTTGCGATCCAGGTCGCCGGGATCTCCGGCCCCGCCGACCTGGTCGCGGCGGTCGGAGGCGGGGCGACGCACGTCGGCTTTCCGCTCCGGCTCCCGGTCCACTCCGAGGACTGCGACGCCCGCGAGGCGGCGGCGCTGGTCGCCACGCTGCCGGCTGGCGTCGAGCCAGTCCTGATCACCTACCTCGAGACCGCGCGCGAGATCGCAGAGCTGGCGCGCGAGGTCGGCGCCCGCACCGTGCAGCTACACGGCGACCCGGCGCCGGGAGAGGTCGCCACGCTACGGCAGATCGCGCCGGGGCTCGCGGCCTGGGCGGCGCTGGTGGTTGGCGCGGTGCCCGAGCCGCTCCTGCTGACGCGGCTCGAGCGCCTCGCGCCGCTGGTCGACGCCTTCGTCACCGACACCTTCGATCCCCGCACCGGGGCGCGCGGGGCGACCGGGCGGACGCACGACTGGAGCGTCAGCGCGCGGCTCGTAGCCTGCTCGCCGCGGCCGCTGATCCTGGCCGGCGGATTGACGCCGGAGAACGTCGCCGACGCGGTCGCGGCGGTCCGTCCGGCCGGCGTCGACGCGCACACCGGGGTCGAGGACGCCGCGGGAAGGAAGGACCCGGCGCGCGTCCGCGCCTTCGTCGAGGCCGCGCTCGCCGCCGCGCGCCGGGAGGGGCTGGCCGCGTGAACCGGATCGGGATCGACCTCGGCGGCACCAAGATCGAAGCGATCGCGCTGGCCCCCGACGGGACCGAGCTGGCGCGCCGGCGCGTGTCGACGCCGCGCGGCGACTACGACGCCACGCTGGCGGCGCTCGCGGAGCTGGTCCACGGCTTCGAGCACCAGGTGATGGCGCGCTGCCGGGTCGGGATCGGGATGCCGGGGGCGATCTCCCCGGCGACCGGGCTGGTGAAGAACGCGAATTCCACCTGGCTCAACGGCCGGCCGTTCCGGCGCGACATCGAGCGCGCGCTCGGCCGCCCGGTCGCGCTGGCGAACGACGCCGACTGCTTCGCGCTCTCGGAGGCGACCGACGGCGCGGGGGCGGGGGCGCGCGTCGTCTTCGGCGTGATCCTCGGGACCGGGGTCGGCGGCGGGATCGTCGTCGACGGCCGGTTGCTCGACGGCCCCAACGCGATCGCCGGCGAGTGGGGGCACAACCCCCTCCCCTGGCCCGAGGACGACGAGCGGCCGGGACCTCCCTGCTATTGCGGACGGTCCGGCTGCATCGAAACCTTCCTCTCCGGGCCGGGGTTGGCGCGCGATCACGCGCGGGCCGAGGCTTTGCCGGAAGGGGTGACGCTTCCGGCGACAGAGATCGCGGCGCGGGCCGCGGCCGGCGACGCCGGCTGCCGGCGCGCGCTCGCGCGCTACGAGCAGCGGCTCGCCCGCGCGCTGGCTCACGTGATCAACCTGCTCGACCCGCACGCGATCGTGCTCGGCGGCGGGCTCTCGGCCCTGCCGTCGCTCTACGACCGGGTGCCCGCGCTCTGGTCGCGCTGGATCTTCTCCGATCGCGTCGAGACCCGGCTCCTCCCGCCGCGGCACGGCGACGCCAGCGGCGTGCGCGGCGCGGCCTGGCTGGCGGCGACGGCGCGGCGGCGCTAGACGCGCCGGAGCGCTGGCCCGTACTCTGTACGAGCGCCTCGTGCGCCGCCGGAGAACCCGCCGATGACGAACCGTGCCCTGGCCGCCGTCCTGCTGTGCTCTCTCGCAACCACTCCGCTCCTGGCCGAAGCTCCGCCCGCTGCCCCCGGCGACAACATCCAGGTGACGATCGTCGTCACGGCCGAGCGGGACGGGAAGGTCGAGCAGTCCAAGACCTTCGCCCTCGTGTGCCGCGACGGCGAGTCGACCCAGCTGTCCGTCGGCAATCGCGTGCCGATCCCGGCGACGACCGTCAACCCCGACGCGGGCAAGGACGCCACGCCGGTCACCAGCTACACCTACCAGAACGTCGGGTTCCTCGCCGACCTGCGCTGCGGCCGCCTGAAGGACGGGCGGATCACGGTCAAGGGCGGGTGCGACGACTCGTCGCTGCGTGGGACCGCGCCGGGCGCCCCGGGCCAGCCGATCGTCACGACCTTCCGCCAGGAGATCGACGTCCTGCTCGCGCCCGGCAAGCCGCTGACCGTCGCGCGCTTTTCCGACATGAAGGGGCAGACGACGGCGCTGACGATCGAGGCGAAGCCGCTCGACTGACACGCTCGAACGGATCTCCCCGAAAAGGAGTGGGCCCCGGCCGGGGGGATCGGCCAGGGCCCGAGGGTGCGGAGGTCCCGAAGAGGAGAGGGGTCTGGGTCGCGTGCGTCCTTTCCGAGCCGCGGGTCCGGAGGGTCGGGCCACTCCGGGGTGCTGGGGGCGGCTCTCGGTGTCGCACTTCCCTAATACAACCCCCGTGCCACGACGCGCGGCGCCGGCAAGTCGTTTCCGGGCAGCGGGTTCGGACGCGCGGACGGGAAGGCGGGCCGGACCTTCGGGGCGCCGGGTGTCCGAGGATCGGTCAGGGCGACCGGACGCTGGCCGGACCCGCTCCGGCGCGCCCCGGAAAACCGGCTACGGACCCGGCTCCGGGTCGGTCCAGCGGCCCTTGGCGCGGATCAGGTCGACCAGCTTCTGCGGCGCCTCGGCCGACGGGACGTCGCGTTCGACGAGGTCCCGGCCGACGAACAGTGCGACCTTCCCCGCCCCCCAGCCGACGTAGCCGAAGTCGGCGTCGGCCATCTCGCCGGGACCGTTCACGACGCAGCCCATCACCGCGATCTTCAGCTTCAGGTGGGCGGTGAGCTGGCGCACCCGCTCCGTCGTCTCCTCCAGCTCGAAGAGGGTCCGGCCGCACGACGGGCAGGCGATGTAGTCGGCCCGCTCCAGCCGGCGGCGCGCGGCCTGCAGCACGTCGTGGAGCAGCTTCGCCGTCGCGGCCGGGTCCGGCCCCGCCGGCATCCGCACCGCGTCGCCGATCCCGTCGAGGAGCAACGAACCGAGCCGCCCGGCGACGCCGACGCGCAAATCCTCGTCCGCGGCCGCAGGCCGGTCGGACAGCACGATCGGGGCGCGCGAGCCGGCGCGGTCGAGGCAGGCCGCGAGCAGCCGGTACGACTCGATCGGGGCGCCGCCGGGACCGAGTTCCAGGCCGGCCATCACGCCCGGGGCGAGCCCCGCCACCGCGGACGCGAAGCGCGCGATCGCGGCCCCGGCCGGGCCGTCGGGCGGGCCGTCGCAGCGCAGCAGGAGCGCGACCGGCAGGCCGCCCCCCACGGCGGCCGGCCCCGCGAGGTCCTCGCCGTCGTCGACGACGAGCGTCAGCCGGTCCACGCGCGAGGCCCACGCGGCGCGCCGCGCCGCGGCCGCCTCGCGCGCCGCGGGGCCCCGCAGCGTCAGCGCGCGGGTCAGGACGCCGGCGGGGAACTGCGCCAGGAACGCCGCGGCCGCGTCCAGCGTGGCCGCGTCGGCCACCGGCACGTCGACCGCCTCGACCGGCGGGCGCAGCGCCAGGAGCGCGGCCGCCTCACGGGCCCCGCCGGGCGGGACCAGCAGTTCGACCCGCGGCACCTCGTCGCCGCCGAAGGCGATCGGCCCGGCCTCGACGCGCGCGGCCGGGCGCCGGACCGGATCGAGCGGATCGCGCCGCTCGATCACCTCGAGCGGCGGCGACGGGGCGCTGTTCGTCTCGAACGGCGCGGTGAACTGGCGGACCAGTTCCCGGGCCACCGGGATCTCGTTCACCGGGTCCTCGGTCAGCGACACGCGGACCGTGTCGCCCAGCCCGTCCGCCAGCAGGGTCGCAATCCCCGAGGCCGACTTGATCCGCCCCTCGTCGCCCCCGCCGGCCTCGGTCACGCCGAGGTGCAGCGGGTAGGGCCGATGCTCGCGGTCGAGCCGTTCGACCAGCAGGCGGTAGGCGCGGACCATCACCTGCGGGTTGCTGGCCTTCATCGAGATCACGATGTCGTGAAATCCCCGGTCCTCGCAGATCCGCACGAACTCCAGCGCCGACTCGACCATCCCCAGCGGGCTGTCGCCGAAGCGGTGGACGATCCGGTCGGAGAGCGAGCCGTGGTTGGTGCCGATCCGGAGCGCGGTGCCGCGCGCTTTCGCCCGGTCGACCAGCGGCGCGAACAGCTCGTAGACGCGTCGCAGGTCCTCGTCCCAGCGCGCGTCGTCGTACGGCTCGCCCTTGAGGCTCTTGCGGTCGGCGAAGTTGCCGGGGTTGACGCGCACCTTCTCGACCAGCTCGACCACCGCGAGCGCCAGGCTCGGCGTGAAGTGGATGTCGGCGACCAGCGGGACCTTCACTCCGGCCTGCGCCAGCCGCCGCCGGATCTCCGGCAGGGCCTCGGCGTCGGGCTTGGACGGGACCGTGACGCGCACGATCGCGCAGCCGGCGCGCGCCAGCGCCGCGGCCTGGGCCGCCGTCGCCGCGGCGTCGGCGGTGCGGGTCGTGGTCATCGACTGGACCGCCACCGGGTGGCGGCCGCCGACGATCACGTCGCCGATCGCCACCTCGTGCGCCAGGCGCCGGACGGCGCGCGGTACGAAGAGCGCCGGCGCGCCGGGTCGGTCAGAAGGCATACATGTCGGCGCCGCGGTCGAGCATCTTGATCTGCCGCTCATACTGGTAGCGCAGGATCAGCATGATCCGGAAGGTCACGTCCGCGATCCGCCGGTTGGGGCTCTTCCAGTCCTTCTCCAGCCGGACCCAGGACTGGTAGAGCGGCTTGGCGCCGAAGTACTTCTGCGGCAGGTCCCAGCGCCCGTCCTTCTGCTGCTGCGCGACCAGCCACTCGAGGTAGCCCATCAGGATCGGATAGCGATTGATCAGGCCCAGCCGCGCGAACTGCTCGAGCAGGTAGAACAACTCCTCGAGGTTCCCCTTCTCGGTGTACTCCTCGATCGGGCGCAGCTGGATCCCGAAGCTGCGCGGGATCGAGCCGCGCGCCGTGCGGATCGAGCCGATGTCGTAGCCCAGGTCCTGGTAGTCGGGCGACAGGACGTAGTCGAAGATCTTCTTGAGGATGTTCCGCGCCCGCTGCGAGTCGAGCATCATCGGTACGTGCGCGAAGGTCCTGAGGATGTAGACGTCGGGGATGAAGACGTAATGCTCGCGGAAGGCCTCCGGCCGGAGCTGCGGCAGGCCGACCCCGACGTGCTCGACGGGACGGCGCGAGACCGGGTCGCTGACGAACGACATGACGTTGTTCATCAGCTCTTCGACCGCGTCGAGCACCTTGTCTTCGAGGTATCCGCCGCGTGCTAAGAGCGGCAGCGCCGCGATCTTGAGCAGCCAGCGGTAGTGGCGCTCGCGCAGCGGGTCCTGCTTGACCTGCGCCTTGAACTCGAAGAGCGGGATCTCCTTCTTGTGGGTCAGGAAGCTCTTGAGCATCTTGGCGGCATTGCGGACCTCTTTCGATTCGCGGTCCCAGGTCAGCTCGTAGAGCCACCAGAGCGTGCGCTCGGTCGAGCGCTCGTTCTTGCGCGGGTCGCCGCCCAGGGCGACCCCGCCCCAGGAACCGTCCTGACGCTGATAGCGCATCTCCTGCCGCGCCGTCGGCCAGGCCAGGCATTCGGCCTTGAGCTTGGCGACGTTGGGGTCGGCCACGGTCAGGTTGTGCAGCTCGGTCAGCAGGCGGAACTTGAGCGGCGCGCCGGCGTTGAGCACCAGCCACTCCGAGGGATCCGCGCGCATCGGCGACTTCCAGTCGGCCATCCTGTCCCTCTCCGCGGCCGGGCGCTCAGGCCGAGCGCAGCCGCGCGGCCGGGGCGTGCGGGCGCCCGCCGGCCATCATCTGGGCGAAGCGGCCGAACAGGTCCCACGCGTCGTGGGGCCCGGGCGCCGCCTCGGGGTGGTACTGCACGCTGAAGAACGGAAGCTCGCGGTGGGCCAGCCCCTCCACGGTCCCGTCGTAAAGGCTGCGGTGCGTGACCTCGACCGATTCGGGCAGCCCCTCGTCCGCGACCGCGTAGCCGTGGTTCTGCGAGGTGATCGCGACCGTCCCCGTCCGCTCGTCGCGCACCGGGTGGTTGATTCCGCGGTGCCCGAACTTGAGCTTGAATGTCGTGCCGCCCAGCGCGAGCGCCGCGAGCTGGTGCCCGAGGCAGATGCCGAAGATCGGGAGCTTGCCGAGCAGGGCGCGGATCGTCTCGATCTGGAAGCGGCAGACCGCCGGGTCTCCCGGGCCGTTGGAGAGGAAGACGCCGTCGGGCCGGAGCGCGAGCGCCTCGGACGCGGAAGTGTGGGCCGGGACGACCGTCAGGCGGAAGCCGGCGTCGGCCAGGAGCCGCAGCATGTTGCGCTTGGCACCGTAGTCGAAGGCCACCACGTGCGGGCCGTGGGCCGGGGCCTCGCTGGCGGGGCCGAGCAGGCCCGAGCGCCCCTCGCGCCAGGCGTGCGCGCGCTCGCAGGTCACGCGGGACACCAGGTCCAGGTCGCCGATCGCGGGGGCGGAGCGCGCGCGGTCGACCGCGGCCTCCGCGCCCGACCCGTCGGTCGCGAGGAAGCCTCGCATCACCCCGCCCGCGCGGAGGTGCCGCGTCAGGGCCCGGGTGTCGAGCCCCGTGATCCCGACGACCCCGGCCGAGACGAGGTATTGCGCGAGGTCCCCGTCGGCTCGCCACGAAGAGGAGCCGATGCAGCCGTCGCGGACGATCAGGCCGGCGGCCTGCACCCGGTCCGACTCGGGATCCTGGGCGTTGACCCCGGTGTTCCCGACGTGCGGCACGGTCAGGCAGACCAGCTGGCCCGCGTAGGACGGGTCGGTCAGGATCTCCTGGTAGCCCGTCATCCCGGTGTTGAAGACGACTTCCCCAGCCACCCCGCCGACCGCACCGAACCTTTTCCCCTGGAAGACGCGTCCGTCTTCCAGGGCGAGGATGGAATCCATCGAGCGCTCCGGTCCCGGCGCGCGCCCCCGCGGCAGGCGAAAGTGAGGCCAAGGGCGATCCGGCGCTGGTCGAATCGGGGGATGGTAGCGGACGCGGGCGGGCTCCGGCAACCTCCACCGGCGGCGGCCGTAAGTGCTGACCCGGCGCGGATTGACACCCCCCGGGGGGGCTGGTAGCATCCCCGGCTTCGCCCCCTGCCGGCGCGCAAGCGCCGCGCGGGGGGGTGCCGTCCGCCCGGCGCGGCCGGCCGTTGTAGCAGGCGCGTAGCTCAGTGGGAGAGCGCTACCTTGACACGGTAGAGGTCGGCGGTTCGAAACCGCCCG
>JALOKP010000101.1 GCA_025456425.1 Acidobacteriota bacterium
CGCTTCTCCCACGGCGGGAGCAGCTTCACCAGCACCGCCAGGATCAGGAACGGCAGCACCATGAAGATGATCGCCGGCAGCAGCCCCTCGCGGGTCGCGAAGTCCAGCTTGTAGGTCGTGTACCCCAGGAACGACTTGGAGAAGAGCTGCCCGCCGATCACGACGTTCCAGCGCATCGCGAAGATCCCGATCAGGGTCAGCGTCGCGGCGATCGCGTAGATCGTCTTGCGCGCCTTCTCGCTGAGCGTGACGAGCTGGGTCAGGGCCAGGAGGGCCAGCGGCGTGATCGTGCCCAGGAAGATCTGGATCACGATGTGCGAGGTGTAGAGCTTGGTCCGCACCATGAAGTCGAGCGAGCGGAACGACTCGTCGGCCTCGTAGATCCGGTGGATCAGGTCCAGCGACTCCAGCGCGAAGTCGATCACGAAGGCGTAGAACAGGTACATCGCCACCGTGTCCAGGCACTTCATGTCGATCCGCTCGCCGCGGGCCCAGGTGAAGACCATGTACATCAGGAGGACCAGCGCGATCCCCGAGACCACGGCCGAGAACAGGAAGACCACCGGCATCAGCGGCGTCGACCACCAGGGGTTGGCCTTGATCGAGCCGAAGATGAAGCCGACGTAGCCGTGGAGCAGGAAGGCCGAGGGGATCCCGATCACCGTGATGATCCGGCCGACCTTGTCGTCCAGCGCCAGCGCCTCGGGGCTGACGTCGTACGAGCCCAGCGTCATCGCGCGGTAGACCCAGCGCAGCGGTCCCTTGGTCTCCCGGGCGAGCTGCACGATCTCCTTGCGGTAGTCCAGCCAGATCTCGACCACCAGCACCGCCATCAGGTACCAGAGGTAGACGAAGCCGAACATCGCCATCGCCGAGTTGGTGTGCGGCGTCAGGTACATCTCGAACGAGCGCTCGGGGTGCCCCAGGTGCATCTGCAGCGGCAGCGGCGCGACGATCAGGAAGGCCAGCGCGGTCAGGAGCGCCAGGCGGTAGGTGGGCTTGACCGCCTCGACCTTGAAGACCCGCTCCAGCGAGGCGAGGATGAAGGCGCCCGCGACCAGTCCCGTCAGGAACGGGTAGAGCACGATCAGCACGCTCCACTGCAGCTCGATCTCGTTGGGGTACATGAAGCCCTGCACGGTGTCGACCAGGTGTTCCATCGCTCACCTCACCGCGCCGTCGAGGTCCTTGTAGTAGCACTTGGAACCGGTCGCCATCTGCGGCTTGAGGACCTGGATCGCGTTCTCGCGCAGGAAGGCGTGGATCGGGTCCTTGGGGTCCTTCAGGTCGGCCAGCCGCCGGGCCCCGCTGGGGCAGTTCTCGGCGCAGGCCGTGGTCAGCCCGCGCGTGATCCGGTGGTAGCAGAGCGTGCACTTGTCGGCGGTCATCGTCTCGGGATGGATGTAGCGGCAGCCGTAGGGGCAGGCCTGCACGCAGTAGCGGCACCCCAGGCAGTAGCTCTTGTCGACCAGCACCACGCCGTCCGGCGACTCGAAGGTCGCGCCGACCGGGCAGACCTGGACGCAGGGCGAGTGCGCGCAGTGATTGCACAGCTTGGGCACGAAGAAGCTCTTCTCGTCGGGGGCGGCCGGCAGGACCGGAAAGCCGTTGTAGGCGCCGTCGGGCGAGTCGACCTGCGGATGCTCCTCGTCGGCGCCCTTCACGCGGTAGCGTTCGACCCAGGTGCGGAAGTAGTACGGCTCCAGCGGCACGTGGTTCTCGGTCTTGCAGGCCCGGACGCAGCTCCCGCAGCCGATGCAGCGGGCGATGTCGATCGTGAAGGCCCACCAGTGGTCGTCGAGCGCGTAGCCGGGGGCCTTCTCCGGCTCGCCGGCCAGGACCCAGTCCAGCGCGGCGGCGGCGACGGGCGTCAGGAGCAGCAGCTTCCCGGAGGCGGCAACGAAGTTCCGGCGTGCGGAGTCCACGGCGTCCTCCCGTCTCAGCCGACGGCCGGACTGTGGGGTGCGTGGCAGTCGGCGCACGGGCCCGACGGGGCGTGCTCCTCGACCACGATGACCTTGAACCACGACGGCTTGCCGGCGTTGCGCTCGTGGCAGACCAGGCAGGTGACTCGCGGGTCGGGCCGCTGGGGTTTCCCGGCGGCGGGGTCGTCCGCGTGCGCGGCGAGCGCGCCGTGGCAGGTCTCACAGCCGATCCCGGCGTGTGCCCCGGCGGCCTTCCGCGTCACCGCCTCGTCGTGGCAGTCGGTGCAGGCCTGGCGCCCGGCGTAGACGACCGGCTTTTCTCGGTTGTCGGCCAGCGCGCCGGCGCGGAAGTGGCCGTACTTGCCGAAGTCGGCCGGGACGAGGAGCGAGCGCACGACCAGGAACAGGACGAGCCCGACGACGAACAGCCCGGCCATGCGGAACAGGTGCGACGCGTGACCCAGCCCTTCCTTCATGGTTTGTCAGGAAAGCACAGGTCGCGCGGAAGGCACAAGGGAGAATTGGACCCCGCGCACCGAATCGCGTGCTTTACGGGGCGACGGTGCCGAGTTCGTTAGGGGTCAATGCCGGGCGGGCGGCGCTGCCAGCCCGCGGCGGCGTTCGAAGGCCGCCGCGGCCTCGTCGCCGACGATCCGCCGGGCCAAACCGACCGCCTCCGCCACCGTCGCGCAACGCCTTGCAGCCGCGGGCATCGCCCGGGTGCCGGCGCAGCCCTCCTCGGCCTGGCGTGCGCCGGCGTAGGCATTGATGAAGTAGGCCGCGAGATCGCGTTCGGCGATCATCCAGAACGGCCGCATCCCCGCCGTCCCGAGTTTCTCGAGCGTCTCGAGCAGCTCGCGGGCACCGGGCGCGTCCCCGCCGTCGCGCAGCGAGAGCATGGCTCCCAGGCTCGCGCGCCCCGCCAGATCGAGCGCCGTCCGGACGAACCCGTCGAACGGCTCGCGCTCGCTCGCGGAGAGCATCTCGCGCAGCAGCAGGATCCGTCCGGCCAGGGTCCTTCGGCCCGTGTCCAGCCGGCGCCGGTATTGGGCGAGTCGCCTCGGAATCTCCGACTCGACCGACTTTCGGAGGCTCTCGAGCAGCCGGACCGCGAGCGCTGAGGAGCGCCCGTCGGCAATTCGCGCCGCATCCGTGACGTACGGCCACAGGAACTGAGCCGCGCGCAACTTCTGGTCGTAACTCGCGTCCTCGCTCTCGAGGGCGGCCTCTGCCCCTTTCGATGCCGAGTCGCGGGAGGCGAGATAGCGGGAATAGGCGAGATCGAAGCCGCCCGCCCGTTCGAGGTCCGTCGCGGTGCGAACCTCGAGGGAGAGCCACGCGCCGTCATCGATTGCGGACCACAGTCGCCGCCATGCCGCGCGATCCCGCTGCTCGGGGGCCAGCTCGACGGCGTAGACGCCGAACACGTCCTCTTCCACGAGCACCGGGAACTCCCGCACGAGTTCGGCGAACGAGAGGCGCTTCCCGCCGGTCATCCCGGCGCCACCCGGCACCATCGTGTTGCGGCCGAGGGCGCCAGCGACGACGACGTGAAGCCGGACCCCCAGCCGGGCCAGGGTCTGGAGGGCGCTCAGGACCGGAGCCCCCCGGAAGCCGTCACCCTGGCCGAAGTCGGAGACGACGAGGGCAGCGATCCGGGTCGGCGCCGCGCTCGAGCTTCCGGCCATCTCGGCCACGATCTCGCGCGTCATCGCCACGACGGCATGGTCGACGTGGGTGGCTCCCCGCGTCTGGCTGTGGTACTCGTGGTCGAAGAACGCGACGTTGCAGCGCACGGGAATCGAACCGCGGGACTGCTCCTGGAGAGCGTCGAGGGCCTTGGCCGCGGCGGCCCGCACGTTGGCGTCGTTGGTCATCATGCTGTCCGACCCGTCGATCAGCAGGAACAGCCCCACCCGTGACGGGGGCGCGGCACGAGTGATCCGGGTCGCCTCGACCGGCACGGACCCGACCCGGCCGCGGAGGCGCTCGGGGTGTTGCAGGAGGTCCGCGAGCGCTTCGGGTGCCGCGTTGATCCGGGCCTCGATCACGGGTCCGGCGGCACTCTCGACGAGCAGCTCGGGGACGAACGGGAAGGTGGTCACCGACTGCCGCGCGAGCACCTCGCCCGAGCCCGAGAGCATTGCGATCTCGACCCGCCGTGCCGGCGAGTCGGCCGGCAAGTCGACGCGGCAACTCACGATCCGCGCGCCCGTCTCGTCACCGGCACCGGCTAGGTCCGTGCCGTCCCTGGCCTGCAAGTCCCGCTCGAGCCCGGGAAGTGCCGTGTACCGGACGCGGAGCGATGCGCGGATCGAGACCTCCGGCCCCGGGAGATCGACGCGCACGCGCAGGACGCTCGATCCCGACCAGAGGTCGAGCGACGAGGGGTAGACGATCGAGACCGCGCCGCCGTCGGGAGCGGGAGTTGCCGGCGGCACTCCCGTGTCGGGGGGGTGCTGCTGTCCGGACTGGGCTCGGGGCGGCGCGGCGAGCGCACCGAGGAGGAAGATGGCGGCGGCAGTCGAGGCGCGACGGTGACGAAGGAACGCGGCCCGCCGACGAGTGTCAATGGACACGAGCCTCTCCGAAGTTGGTGGACATCTTAAGCTCCGATCGCCTCCTACTCGGTGCCGACTTTCCGGGCCGCGCGGTGAGTTGTTCGCCGCCGGGGCCCGACGCGTAGAGCGCCACCAGTTCGAGCCGCAGCCCGAACTTCTCGGTCGGCGTGTCGTGCCACATTCGCATCAGCCGTGCGAACAGCGCCGCGAACGGGTCCAGCGCCCCGATGGCGACCTGGACGACATGCTCGCTGCTCCGCAGCGCGTCGCAGGCCTCTCTCTGAGTTCGACCGGGTCCGCCTGCCGCGATATCGGGTCACAGGTCGAGAAGGCACACAGCGACACTTACTGGTATCAGCTCATTGTAAGCGCTGCTCTTGCCTCATCTTCTCGCTGTCGGCGAGGTGCTATTGTTGCCTCGCCGCGGGGTCGTCGAGCCCCGCACGGAGCCGCGCCCTGTGAACACGGTGCTCCGATGAATCTCAGTCGCTGTATCGCGGTCTTTTTCACCGCATGCGGAGCCCTGCTTCTGGATCCCGTCGGCGTCGCTCAGTCGGTAGACGTGTCGCGCTCCGCAGCGACGGTCCAGGTTCCGGTTCACCGGACGCTGGTTCCGCTGTTCGTGCAGACTCCCGCTGGCGAGCCGGCAACCGGGCTGGACCTGCGGCCGGAAGACCTCAAGGTCCTGGTCGCGGGTCGTCGGGTGGCAACGGACCCCGCGGCAGGCTGCTCACTCGACGTCTTCTGTGATGAGCAGGAGGACGTCGCATCGCTGCAACCGCGGGACATCCGCCACCTCATCGTCGTAGTCGATTTCAACTTCATGGATGCCGCCGCCCGATTCCGCGTGGCGGATGCGATCGACGCCGCGGCGGCCCAGCCGTCCGGGGACGGCGTCGTCTACTCCGTCCTCGTGATTGCAAGCCGCGTCATTCCGCTCACCCCGGGCTTCGTCCCCGCGGGGCGGCGCCTTCATCGAGCGGCGTCCGCGCTGCGTGAGCTGCAGTTCGAGGCGCAAGGCCCCAAGGCCGCAACGAAGGCACGGTGGAGTTCACCGCTCGATCGGTCGTTCCAGGCCGAGTTCCGGCAGGTCTACCTGGCCGCGTTCTTCGAGTGGATGGGCAAGTCCTGTGTACAGATGATGCTGCCCGAGTTCGAAGAAGCGAGGAAGCGAGGCGTGCCGGTCCTCGCGAGCCAGGAGTCCGAGAGCCGGCCCGAGAGCGCCGTAGGATACGTCGCCGAAGGGATCGCGCCGAAGGGAACCCTCTCCCAGCGCGAGGCGTCCGGCTTCCTGGGTGGGTCGAGTACCGGCCGCGGACCGGGATTCGGGAGCAGTGCCACGCCGATGGGGTTCCTGAACGACACGGCGGCGGCGGATCACGTGGGAGACGTCGTCGTGGGGACCGACATCGGTCCCAGCGTGCGTGCCCTGTCAGCGATCGTGCAGGCCTATGCCCAGGTCCGGTCACCCAAGTGGCTGGTGCTCTTCTCGGGAGAGGCCTTCCGCTCCTCTCGCGATGCCAAGAACGACGCCGCCGTGGCCGTGCTTCGGGAGGCGGCGGCGCTCCGCTTCACCGTGTGGACGGTGGACGCCGCGGGGATCGGCCGATCGGAGGCCGGTGCCTCGGAGCTCCTGGCGGCGATGGCGCGGGACAGCGGTGGGGCCGTGGTTCGCGGGACGAACGACCTGGCGACAGTATTCCGACGCGTGGAGCGCAGCTCGGCATGCTACGCCATCCTCGCTCTTCCACCTTCCGCGCTGCCCGGAGACCGAGTCTGGACCTTCGATGTTGCGATCGACACGGCACGGCGGCCGGATCTCTGGGGATACACGGTGGCGGCACCGCGTGTGCTCCGGCCGGCGGCACCCGACCGCGAGCGCCAGGCAGCGCTGCGGCAGGCGCAGGACTCGTCGGGGGCGCTGTCGTCCATTGCGCTGGAGGGCGGCTTCGTCTGGCCGGACAGCGGGAACGCCGGCGCTGGGGTCGGCCTCTATGTCCTGGTCGAGCCGGTTGCGGCTTCCGGATCGACCGAATCGCTGCTCGATCTTGCCGTCGCCATCGAGCAGGAGGCGGACGGCAGCGTGCGGTCCGTCTCGTGCGGCGAGAAGACGGCGGGAGCCTCGACGCGTCTGCGTGTCCGGGGGGGGCAGCCGCTGCTCGCGGAGTTCCGATGCCAAGCGCCCGGAAGAGGGCGATACACGGCGCACGTGACCGTCGTCGCCCCCGAGGAGGGCCGCGTCGGTGCGCGGACCTTCAGCTTGGAACTTCCGAGCGGAGACCTTGGGTCACGCCTGGCGATAGCCCACTCGGCGATGCTCGCCAGCCCCTGCGACGCGGTGACGTGGAGCGCGGCCGGGCCGGCGGAGGCCGGGACGGCGGGAGCGAGGCGTGTGGTCGTGCCCGCGGGCGACGAGTTCTCGGCGCGGTGCGAGGCCGAGGTGCTGGTCGTGCTCTGCGGGGAGGATCGACTGGCGGCGAGCGATCGCGCCTTCGTCACGATCGCGCGGTGGGATGCGGAGCGACGGACCGCCGAGCCGGCGGCCATCGTGCCATCCTCGAGCCTGCGCCGCGCCGCGGTGGCCGACATTCCCGGTTGCGTTGCGGTCCGGGCGGGCATTCCTCCGTACTCGCTGGAGCCGGGGAACTACGCGTGGATGGCTGAAGCGGCCTCGCGCGGGCCATCCGAGCCCGCGATGGTGCTCGCCGCCGGCCTGTTCGCGGTTCGCTGAGCGGGCCTGCGCGGCGCCCCTGCGCGCAGGAACCCGGACAGCGCTCACCGCCGCCCCAACAGTGCCCCCAGCAGCGGGACCGCCCCCGGCGCGTCCTCGTCGAGCAGCTCCGGCCCGCCGCGCGACGGCACCAGGAACCGCGCGAACCGCGGCGCCGCGGGCGGGCGCTCGGCCCGCGGGTAGCGCCCGGTCCAGCTGTGCGCGGGGTGGAACAGGCCGAGCACGTCGTTCAGCGCGGCGGTCGCGATCGGCAGGCTGCCGCTCCCGCGCCCGAGGTGCACGACCTCGCCCTGCTCGCCGCCGTCGATCACGACCACGTTGCCGTCGCCGCGCACGCCGCCCAGGTGGCCGTCGGCGGGGACGGCCAGCGGGAGGACGCCGGCCACCGCGCCGCGCTTTCCACGCGCGTAGAGCGCCACCAGCTTGATCCGCAGCCCAAGGTCGCGCGCGCCGCGCACCAGCAGCGGGTCGATCCCGCCGATCCCGCGCACCGCCAGCTCCTCGACCAGGTGCCGCCGCCCCGTCGCGCGCGCCACCAGCATCGCCAGCTTCTGCGCGCTGTCCCAGCCCGACAGGTCCAAGTCCGGGTCGGGCTCGGTCAGGCCGAGCGCGACGGCCTCCGCCAGCGCCTCGTCCGGCAGGGCGCCGGCCTCGATCTGCTCCAGCACGACGTTGACCGTCGACGACAGGATCGCCTGAATCCCGGCGACTTCGGCGTGCGCCAGCGGCCGCTCGACCGCGTAGATCAGCGGCCAGCCGGCGGCGATCGCGTTGTGGTAGGCCAGCCGCGTGCCGTGCTCCGCGGCCAGCCGCTCAAGCGCGGCGCCGTGCTCGCGCACCAGCGACTTGTTGGTCGTCGCGACCGGCCGCCGCCGCTGCAGGACTTTCTCCAGGATCGGCAGCACGCTCGTCCCGCGCGTCACCTCGAGCACGACGTCGACGTCGTCGAGCAGCGCGAGGCGCTGGGGGTCCGTCGAGACGCCGAGCCGCGCCAGATCCGGGTCGAGCTCGCGCGCGGGGTCGACGTCGGCGACCCCGGCCAGCTCGAGCCGCAGCCCCAGCTCCTCGACCATTGCGTCGTGCCGCTCGCGCACGAGCCGCGCGAAGAGGCCCGCCACGCGCCCGGCGCCGAGCACGGCGACGCGCACGGTGCGGGCCTCGCGCGCGGCGGGCGAGGGGACCGGCGCCGGCGGCCGCAGCGCGGCGTCGCGCAGGATCTCGCCGAGCTGGCCGGTCTCCAGGAGGAACGCGTCGTGGCCGTGCGGCGAGCGGATCTCCGCGTACTCCACCGGCTTTCCCAGCCGGTTCAGGATGTCGGCCCCCAGGTGGACCTCGGCCGCGGGGTAGAGCTGGTCGCTGCTGATCCCGACGACCAGCGTCCGGCAGCGCACCCGCTCCAGCGCGTTGACGATCCCGTCGCGCCCCTCGCCGACGTCGTGCAGGTCCATCGCCCGGCTGAGCAGGATGTAGGTGTACGGGTCGAAGCTCTGCACGCTGCGCCGGCCGTGGTGCCGCAGCCAGGACTCGACGTTGAACATCCCGCGGGCGTCGAGCGTGGCGCCCGGCGGCTGGAACCACTCGCGGCCGAACTTCTCCTCCAGCCCCAGCGGCGAGCGATACGAGATCATCCCGACGCCGCGCGCGACCATCTGGCCGAAGCGCTTGAGCGCCTCGTCGGGCCCGAGGTCCAGCTCGACCCCGCGGCGCTGCAGCCAGTTGAGGCCGATCTGCTGCGCCGTGGTGCGCAGCGGCGCGGCGACGACGACCGCGAGGCCGACGCCGTCGCCGGCCTCGATCGCCCACTCCCACGCGACCATCGCCCCCATGCTGGCGCCGACGACGGTCGCCGGGCGCTCGATCCCCAGCCGCGCCAGGAAGGCGCGCGTGAAGCGCATCAGGTCGCGCGGCGTGAGCAGCGGGAAGCGGCCCAGCCACGGCGCGCCGTCGGGGGCGGTCGAGCGCGGCCCGGTCGTGCCGTGGCAGCCCCCCAGCAGGTTGGGGCAGACGACGAAGAAGCGATCGGTGTCGAGCGCCCGGCCGGGGCCGATCAGCTCCTCCCACCAGCCGCGCTCCTCGCCGCGCCACTCGCCCGTGGCGTGCGGGCTCGCCGTCAGCGGGTGGATCACGAGGACCGCGTTGTCACGCGCGTCGCTGAGCATCCCCCAGGCTTCGTACTCGACCTCGACCGCCGGCAGCACGCCGCCGTGCTGCGCGGTGAAACCCTCGGGAAGGTCGACGCGCACCGGCCGGCCCGCTACTTCGCCGCGTCCTTGAACTGCACGCTGAGCGGCCGGCCGAGCAGCCGCTCCATCGCCAGCGGCCAGCCGCCCAGGGGCTTGAGCGCGGCGTAGGCTTCGTCGGGCGTCTTGCCGAGGTACTTCACCGCGTAGGCCGCGTAGAGCTGCCCGGCGCGCGCGCCGCTGGTGCAGTGCAGAACGACCTTCCCCTGCGACTGGCTCACGCGCTGGGCGAAGGCCTCGAGCAGCTCCGGCGTGTAGGCCGGCGAACCGTCGATCGGCAGGCTCAGGTAGCTCATCCCGAGCTGCTCGACCAAAGCCACCTCGTCGAAGTCGACCCCCTTCATCTCCTCCGCGGTCCGGAGGTTGATCACCTGGGTCACGCCGCGCGCCTTGAAGGCCTCGAAGTCGGCCTTCGTCGGCTGGCCGCCGACGAGGATCCTGCCGTCGTCAACGGACTTCTGGAAGAAGCTCGGCGGCGGGCTGGCGGGGGTCGCCCGGTCGGCGCCGCCGGTGGTCGCACAGCCGATGGCCGCGGCGCAGGGAAGGGCGAGGGGAACGAGGAATCGGGAGCATCGCACGGTGAACCTCCGGGTCGAAGAGTCGCTCGCCACAGGACGTGTCGTGGAGGTTACGGGCGACTCAGCCGCGGGGCAAGGGTCTCACGCCGCCGCGGGCCGGTGTCCTTCGCCACAATCGAGCCCGCGCAATGCTGGTGGCTCGCGCGGCTCGGAATGTCAGTCGACCACGCCGGCCGAACGTACGCCTGCGCTTGTCGGCGACGGTCCTGCCCTGTAGCTGAATGCGGTGGTGGCGGTGCGCCTTCCTGCGTGGGCACGCGCCCTCCACGACGAGACCGCGTCCATGGACTTGTCGGGCGGAAGCGTCAGGCCGCGCGGTGCCAGGCGTAGCGATGGTGAAGCCCGCCGAGGCGAGGCAGAGCGATGACCGCGGCGGCTGGATGCGGCTTCGGATCCACGACTCGCACCGCGGGCGTGTCCTTCTCCAGGGACAAGTGCGTCCGATCGTTGAGGTAGTACGAGGCGAAGCCGGCCAGCAGGCGCTGCAGGTGTTTCGCGTTGAGGACAATGACGTGATCCAGGAGATCGCAGCGTGCGGTGCTGACGAACCGCCCGGCGATTCCGTTCTGCCAGGGGCTGCGCGCCATGATCTGCTTTGGTGTGATGCCCATGTGGCGGATCGCGGTGAGGACCTCGTGGCCGTATTTGGCGTCGCGGTCGAGGATCAGGTAGCGCGGTGCCTGGTCGTAGGGGAACGCCTCGCGGAGTTGCTGCGTGATCCAGGCCGCCGTTGGATGGGTGGTCACACGGAAGTGCAGCAGCTCGCGCCGAGCGTGGTGGACGACGAAGAAGACGTACCGCACGCGGAACGTGGCGGTGGGGACCGTGAAGAAGTCGACCGCGGCGATGACCTCGCGGTGGTTGCTGAGGAATGTTTGCCAGCGCTGACGCGCCGCTGGATCGACCGGGCGCCGGGGCATGCAACGCGAGACCGTGCGCTCGGAGACCTCCAGGCCGAGCTTCTGGATCTCGCTGTGAATGCGGGGCGCGCCCCATGTCGGATTCTCAACGGCCATCCGGCGAACGAGGGCTCGGATCTCGGCCGTTGTGCTCGGTCGTCCAGCGCGGCGCCGCGACTTCCAGCGCGAGTACCGCCTGAACCCCTCGCGATGCCAGCGGATAACGGTCTCGGGCTGGACGATGGCCAGCGTCTCCCTCCATCGCGGCCAGCAGCGGCGTAGGACAACCCAGAAAGCGCGATCGGAAGCGCGGAGACGAGGTCGAGGTTGCTTCCATCGGAGGATGGCGAGCTGCTGTCGGAGTGCGAGGTTCTCCAGGATCAGGTCAGCCCGGCGGGCGAAGATCGCGAGGAGAGCCCGGGCGACGGCAAGAGCGCGGTTGAGCATCCCCGGACGATGACGGCGGTCGAAACGGAGGGCAACCGGGCTCGTTCGCGGGCGATTCGGGTATCCTGCACAGGAGCGCAACTCGTTTATGGGCAGAGCGGACGCGGTTTTGGCGAGGGACAGCTACGCCGCCCGCCGCAGCACGCAGGCGACGACCGTCCGGTCGTTGCCCCCCATGCTGATCGTCAGGCCGTAGGGCCGATCGGCCGGAATCTGGATCTGGCTGCTTCCGGCCTTCCCGGTCAACTGCTTGTAGACGTCGACGATCTGCCGCACGCCCGATGCCCCGGTCGGGTGGCCCCAGCCGACGAGTCCGCCCGTGGTGTTCATCGGCGTCGGCCCATCGCGTCGCGTCTTCCCGGCGGCGACGTAGGCCGCGCCCTCGCCGTGCGGCGCCAGCCCGAGCGCCTCGACGGTGAGGATCCCGGTGATCGTGAAGCAGTCGTGGATGTCGAAGACGCCGATGTCCTTGATCGTGAGGCCGGCCATCGCCAGCGCCTGCTCGACCGCTCGCTGCGAGGTCGTCAGCTTCGTCAGGTCCTGCGGTGCCGTCGTGAGGTCGGCCACCGCGTGGCCGATCCCGACGAGCTGGACCGCTTCCGAAGGCGTCTTGCCCGCTCTTGCGAGACCGACCGCCGAGGCGACGAGGATCCCGGCCGCACCGTCGGAGACCTTCGAGCAGTCCAGGACGTTGATGTGGTCGCAGAAGCTCTTCCCGTTCGGCTTCATCGCCTGGTGCGTCGCGAAGGGATCGGGATCGGCGTTCTGGAACTCCTGCGCCTTCTCGTTGGTCCGGGCGTTGACGATCGCCTGCTCGTACCAGCGTCCCATACCTTCCCAGGTGCCCTTCTCGCCGAAGCGCTCCTTGTAGGCGCCGGCGCGGTCGGAGAACTTGGCCGGGAAGAAGTAGGCGTGACCGTTCTTGCGCTCGCCGGCGTAGTGGCCGGCGCCGGCCAGGATGTCGGCGCCGTAGATCGCCTTCACCGTGTTCTGGACCTCGACCCCCAGGGCGAGGACGACGTCCGAGGCGTCGGCGAGGACGCTCTTCACCGCCGACGCGACCGAGAGGCCGCCCGAGCAGCAGGCCCCCTCGACGCGCGTCGAGGGCTTGTACTCGAAAGAGGGGTGGACCAGGGCGAACATCGCTCCGAGGTGCCCCTGGTGGTTGAAGCGGGCCGCCATGAAGTTCCCGACGTACCCCTCGTCGACCACGGTGGGGTCGGGGAGCTGCCCGACGACGGCCTGGCCCGCCTCGGCGATGTAGTGCTCGAGGCCCGGCCGGGACTTCTTCGGGTTGAACTCCTTCCGGCCGGTGCCGAATGACATCGTGTAGTCGCCGCAGACCAGGTAGACCGGCTTGCGAAGGGATTTCATCGTCGTCTCTCCGTCACTTGCAGTAGTCGTTGATCGGGCCATAGAGGTGGAAGAACCCGCTCGTCAGCACGCCGTTGACGCCGTCGGCGTCGAAGGCCACGCCGTCCGCGACGAGCTTGCGCCCGATCTCGCGCGAGCGCCCGAGATAGGTCCGTGCCAGCTCCCCGCCGAGGCTGCGCTGCGCGGCGACGCGCTCGAAATGGGCCACGAGCGCGGCGCTGCGGTCGGGAGCGCCGACGAGGCCCTTCCACGGGCGGAACGGCTCGGGGAGCGGTCCCAGCGCGGCGTCGGCCTCGCCGGTCCACCCGGCCGGATCGAGCGGCAGGTAGACCCCCTTGTCGAGGTCGTAGACCGAGACGATTCGTCCCTTCTCGTAGGTGAAGAAGCCGGGCTTCTGCGAGCCGTCGGGATTCTGCCCGCCGAGGACCTTCTTCTCGATCATCCGGTCGATCACCGGGTCGGAGAGCGTCTCCGGCAGGTACTTGCCCATCACGGTCTGGATGAACTTGAAGACGTCGATCCCGACGTAGTCGATCAGCTGGAAGATCCCCATCGGCCGCAGCAGCCAGTCCTGGCTGACGCGGTTCACGATGTGGAACGCCTTTGGCCAGCCGTGTTCCTTCGCCAGCCGCGCGGCCTCGGCCAGGCCGTGGTTCCCGTCGCGGATGAAGTGCCCGTTGCCGATGAAGCCGGCGACGTCGTGAGAGGGGATCAGCGTCTTCCGCAGCCGCTTGCCGATCTCGGTCGCCACGGCGACGACGTCGTCCGTCGTCGAATCGGCGCGGATGATCTCGACCAGCTTCTGGACCGGGGGCGGGTTGTAGAAGTGCACGCCGAGGACCCGCCCGCCGAGACCGGCCTCGCGATCGAGCACGCCGATCGGCACCGAGGAGGTGTTGGTGAAGAAGTAGGCGTCCGGGCACAGCTCCTTGAGCTGGCGGTAGACGCTCGTCTTGATCTCGATCTTCTCGACGATCGCCTCGAAGACGAGCCGCGAGCCGGCGACCGCGGCGAGGTCGGTCGTCGGCCAGACCATCGCGTCGATCCGGCGCGTGTAGTCCTCGATGATCTCGGAGTTCTCGACCAGGTCGGGGCGATTCGCGTAGAGCGCGCGCAGCCCGACGGCGCTCTTCTCGGCCGCCTTGACGGCCTGCACGTGGACGTACTCCTGGAGCCCGCGCAGGGCGTTCGGGTCGAGGTCGACGGCGATCAGGCGGTAGAGCTTCCCCTTGTTCTCGGGGAGCAGGGAGAGGCGAGCCATCTCCTGCGCGAGCAGGAAGGTGATGCCGCTGCCCATCTTGCCCGCCGCGCCGACGACGGAGACGAGGGACATTCTGCTATCGAGATCCATCTGCGGTCTCCAGGGGGGAGGGGTGCCGAGCTACGAACGGCCCATGATACCGATTCCGGCAACTAATCGAGGCCCCGGGGGCGGTCAGACGGGGCCGCTCGGCCGCGCTCGGGATGCTCTGCCCGGGGTCCGCGCACCGCGCGCCGCCCGGAGCACCGACCCGCTGGCTACCGCCTCGGTCAAGTTCCGCTTCCGTCAGGGGTTCCCGTTCCCCGTGCGTCGGGCTCGCCGGGAGCGCGTGCGATACTCTGGCCCGTGCCCTCGATCTACGACCTCAAGCCCGCCTTCCAGCGCCTGCTTCGTCCGCTGGCCGGCGGCCTCGTCCGGGCCGGCATCTCGCCCAACGCGGTGACCGCCGCGGCGCTGGCCGGCTCGCTCGCGCTGGGGGGCGCGCTCTTCGTCTGGCCCAACCGTCGTGCCCTGCTGCTGGCGCTCCCGGCCTGGCTCTTCGTGCGGATGGCGCTCAACGCGCTGGACGGGATGATGGCTCGCGAGCACGGCAAAGCGACGCCGGCCGGGGCCGTGCTCAACGAGATGGGGGACGCGCTGGTCGACCTGGCGCTCTACCTGCCGCTGGCGCGGCTCGCGCCCGGCGTCCCCGGGATCGCGCCGCTGGCGGTGCTCTTCGCGAGCGGGGCCGTGCTGACCGAGCTGAGCGGCCTGCTCGGGCCGCTCCTGGGCGGGCCGCGGCGCTACGACGGCCCCTTCGGCAAGAGCGATCGCGCCTTCGCCGTCGGTGCGCTGTCGCTGGCGATCGGGCTGTGGCCGGTCGCGGGGCAGGCGCTGCGCCCGTTCCTGGCGATCGGCGTTGCGCTGCTGGCCCTGACCTGCTGGAACCGCGGACGCGGCGCGATCGCCGCCGCGGCGCCACGGGGCTGAGGCGAGCGGCGGCCATGCTCGAGGCGCTCGCCGGGCTGAGCCCGATCTGGCGCGTGACCGTCGCCGTGCTCGCGGTGCTGGTCGTCGCCAGCGCGGCCGTGGCGGCGCTGCGGCGGCGGGTCGCGCCGGCGCTGGCGACCGAGCTGGTGAAACGGACCGCGTCGTGGTGGGTCATGGCGGCGGTCTTCCTCGGCGCGATCCTGCTGCACCGCTGGGCCGCACTGGCGCTGCTGGCCTTCGCCAGCTTCTGGGCGCTGAAGGAGTACCTGACGCTGCTCCCGACGCGCCCGGCCGACCACCGCGCGCTGGCCTGGGCCTTC
>JALOKP010000209.1 GCA_025456425.1 Acidobacteriota bacterium
CTGCAGCGAGAACCGCTGGCCGGCGTGGACCACCAGCCGCTTCATCGCGATCCGCTCGCCGACGACGAGCCAGTCCTCGCGGCCCCAGGGCTTGGGGACGACGCGAACCTCCGGGAAAGGGATTGGATCTTGCGAATTCATGGGCGTCGGCGTCTCCTCTCCCGCGGTAGTCCGGGCGGGCTTACCCGATCTGCTCCGACTGTTCGACTGCGTCGGTCACCCAACGACGGAATCGTTACGGGTGAACGGATTTTGGGCGGCCCCGCCGGCCGGGTCGACCGAGGGGTGCGCCGCTCGGCACGATAAGTCTAACAAACGCGGCAATATCCGGGCACATCGCCGACGCGTGCCCCGTGGCACGGGCCTTGATACTCCAGCCGGTCGGAGGCGGCCTGCCTCGGGGGACGGCCAGCCCGTTCTGGGGTCCGAAAGGGAAGCGATGAGAAGGCTGTTCACGGTCCTGGTGGTCCTGTTTGCGGCGACTGGCGCGCTCTACGCAGGCACCATGAGCATCGCGTGGGACCCGGTTTCCGACAGCGACCTCGCCGGGTACAAGGTCTATTACGGGACCGCTCCCGGCAATTACACGATGAGCAAGGACGTCGGGAACGCCACCTCGACGACCCTGACCGGGCTCGACCCCTGCACCCGCTACCACGTCGCGGTCAAGGCGTACGACACCGGCGGGCTCGAATCGGCCTCCTACTCCAACGAAATCGCCGGGCTGCCGCGCCCGGTGCTGAACACCGTCACGCCGGCCGCGGGCGACCAGGGCGCGAGCCTGACGCTCACGCTGGCGGGCGAATCGTACGACAGCGGCGCGACGGTCGAGTTCTCCGGCACCGGGATCACGGTCGTCGCCGTCCGGCGCGACTCGTGCTCGCAGCTGTCGGTCGACATCCAGATCGCCGCCGGCGCGCCGACCGGCGCGCGCGACGTCACCGTGATGAACCCGGACCGCTCGTACGGCACGAAGACCGCCGGCTTCACCGTCAACACCAACGCCGCGCCGACCGTGTCGTCGACCAGCCCGGCTCCGGGGGCGACGAACATCGCGGTCACGGTCAAGCCGACGGTGACCTTCAGCGAGAGGATGGATCCGGCGTCGATCACCGCGTCCACGGTCCGCCTGCTCGACTCGACGGGCGCCGCGGTTGCCCAGGCCGCCGGTTCGCCGAGCCTCTCGGCCGACGGTCTGACCGCGACGATCACGCCGTCCGCGAACCTGGGCTACTCGAAGACCTACCGCACCAACGTGATCGGCGGGGCCTCGGGCGTGAAGGACATCACCGGCAAGACGATGACCTCCGACTATACGCAGAGCCCGGGCTTCACCACTGCGGCCGCGCCGGACACGACGGCGCCGACCGTCAGCAGCACGAACCCCGCCGACGGCGCGACCAACGTCGCGATCACGGTCAAGCCGCAGGTGGTCTTCAGCGAGGCGATGGACGCCGCGACGATCACCAGCAGCACGGTCCAGCTGCTCGACTCGACCGGCGCGCCGGTGGCGCAGGCGGCGGGCTCGCCGGCCCTCTCGGCCGACGGCCTGACCGCGACGATCACCCCGGCCGCGTCGCTCAAGGAGCGCGCCACCTACAAGATCCGCGTGGTGGGCGGCAGCTCCGGCGCCAAGGACCGGGCCGGCAACGCGCTGGCGAGCACCTTCACGCAGGCGACCGGCTTCACGACCGAGAACCTGCCGCCGAAGGCGCCGACCAACAACCGCCGCTCGGATACCCGCTAAGTGACCAGGCCAGGGAGGGCCGCCAGGACGGCCGGGGGGCAGAGCGCCGCCCCCCCCCGTCACCCTGATTACGAAAAAGGAATCGAGCCGGGTCCCGCCTGGGAACGGACCCGGCTCGACGCCGCTCCAAGGAAGCCGCTAGAAGCTTTCTTATCAGCCACTTAAGCCGTACGGACCGCGCCGCCTGGCGGCCGCGGGGCATGGAACGGTGATTGCTTAACTGAAGCGGAAGCGTCCGGGTCGTGGGGGTCGGTACGGGGTGCGAGATGAGTTCCGGTCACGGAATCCGCGGACGGTGTGACGGCCCTGCCGGGGCCGGGATCCTCCGCGTTCCCGGGCGGCTCCTGCTGGTCCTGGCGCTGGTCCTCCTGGCGGGCGGCGTCGCCGCGGCCGGGACGATCTCGCTGACTTGGGACCCGGTCGACGATCCCGACCTTTCCGGCTACCGCGTCTACTACGGCCTCGCTCCGACCGCGATGACCGCCGTCGCCGACGCCGGGCTCGAGACCGGAAAGACGATCGACGGCCTCGCCGACTGCGCCACCTGGTACCTGTCGGTCCGCGCCTACGACGGTGGGGGCCTCGAGAGCACCGAGTCGAGCAACCTCGTCATGGGCTGGCCGCGCCCGGTCGTCACGGCCACGCAGCCGCGCTCGATCCTCCCCGGCGAGACCGCGCTGCTGACCGTCACCGGCGTCAACTTCGATCCCGGTGTGCCGGGCGACGCGCGCCACCCCGGCGCGGCGGTCGTCTTCTCGCACCCGGGACTGCAGGTCCGCGAGGTTTTCCACGACGCCTGCGGCCAGCTCCGCGTGCGTGTCGAGGCCGCAGCCGACGCCCAGCCGGGCTGGTCGGCGCTGACGGTCCAGAACGTCGACGTCTCGTGGGACGACCCGAGCATCCATCCGCAGGTCTTCGGGACCCTCGAGCAGGGGCTCGAGGTCCGCGCGCCCCAGACCAACGACGCGCCGACGGTGGCCGGCAGTTCGCCGGCGCCCGGCGCGACCGACGTCGCGTCCAGCGTCCAGCCCTCGATCAGCTTCAGCGAGCCGATCGATCCGGCCAGCGTTACGGCGCTCACCGTCCGGCTGCTCGATTCCGCCGGAGCCGCCGTGGCCCAGGCCACCGGCTCGCCGTCGGTCAGCGGCAACCAGGTCACGATCCGCCCGGCGCAGGCCCTGCGCGCCAGCACCGCCTACCGGATCGAAGTCACGGGCGGCGCGGCCGGCGTCAAGGATCTGACCGGCCTGCCGCTCGAGGCCACCTGGCGCCTCGACCCGGCCTTCACCACCGCCGCCACCCCCGCGCCGACCGACGCCGTGATCGTCGGCAGCGAGCCCGCTGCCGGCGCGACCGGCGTCAGCGTCGCCAGCCGCGAGGTCCGGGTTACCTTCGACCGCGACATGCGGGCGCTCTCGTCGGTCGCCAACGCGGCCGCGCTGCAGAAGGCCTTCCGCGTGCTCTACGGCACGAAGGCCCTGGCCCACGCGTCCGGCTCGCCGGGCTTCGAGAACGACGGGCGCACCGTCGTGATCCGGCTGCGCGCCCCGCTGCAGGCCGGCCTTGCCTACACCACCAGCGTCAACCTGGCCGACCCCAAGCTGCGCAAGCTGCTCACCGACTCCGGCCACGCCAACCTCGCGATGAGCCGCCCCTGGAGCACCTCGCCGGCCTGGAAGACGGTCGAGGCGCTGGTCGCGGCCGAGGCCCGGATCGCGGGCGCGGAGTCGGGCGTGCCGCTGCTGATCGGCGGGAGCGGCCCGTCGCCGCAGAACGCCGCGGTCTCGATCAACGCCGAGTTCCGGCTGACCTTCGCCGAGCCGGTCTCCGCCTCCACCGTGACCCCCGCGACGGTGCGCATCCTCGGCGGCGGCAAGGCGCTGGGGCTGGCGGAGCGGCCGCGGTTCGAGGACGGCGGGCGCACGGTCGTGATCCGCGCGGCCGGCCCGCTCGCCCCGGGCAAGCTGCACAGGATCCAGGTCCGCACCGGCCGCAAGGGCGTGATGCTCGCGGTCTCCGGCGGCGGCTCCGCGCCGATCGGGGCGCCGCGCCTCATCTACGTTCATTTCGCGACCGAGGTCTCGGCGGCGACGCAGAGCCAGAGCCTCGGGCTGGGAGAGTGACGATCCGCGCTTCGCGCCCGGACTCGTGCTCGGCCTCCTGCTCTGCGGCGTCGCCGCGCCGGCCCTCGCCGCCGACCTGACGGTCGCCTGGAAGGCCAGCACCGACGAAGTCACCGAAGGTTACGACGTCGAGGTGCTGAACCTCGACGGCGAGATCCTGCAGACGCTCGACGCCGGCGACGCGACGCGCGTGGTCATCCCGAACCTGGCCGACGGCATGGTCTACCGCGTGCGCGTTCGCCCCTACGACCAGTGGGGCCACCGCGCGCGCGAGGCCAGCCGCGACCTCGTGACGTACCCCGCGCCGCGCGTCGACGAGATCGTGACCGCGCCCGAGCCGGGGCAGCGGGGCGAGGCCGTGCTGCGCGGCGTGAACGTCGCGCCGGGCGCGCGCGTCGTGCCGGTCCGCGCCGGGTTGCGCACCGGCGCCGTGCGCGTGCTGGCCCACGACCGGGTGGCGGTCGAGGTGACGCTGGCGCGCGGGGCGCGGCCTCTCGCGCCGGGCGACCTGCTGGTCGTCAACCCGGTGCGGCGGACCGAGGAGTACCTGAAGGTGCACCGCGAGCTGCTCGACGTCGACGAGTCCGGGGACGTCGATTCGGCGGACGCGCAGTCGATCCGACAGGCGGTGGGACCGAAGGCAGGGGAGACGGGCTTCGACCCGGCACTCGATCTCAACGGCGACGGCGCCGTCGACGAGGCCGACGCGGTGATGATCGAGGCGATCCTGGCGCCCCCCAGCCCCCCGGCGGGGCCGGCGCCTTGACCCGCGGCGCCGCGCCCGCAAGATTCGCCCCCGTGGGCGAACTGCACGCAGCGGACGCGGCGACCGCGCCTCGGGACGGCTCCGTCGCGCCCGACTCGTTCTTCCGCAAGGTCGTCGAGGGGATGCGCTGCGCGATCATCACGGTCGATCGCGCCGGCCGCGTCCTGACCGTCAACCAGCTCGCGCGCGAGATCCTCGAGCTCCCGGCCGACGCCCCCTCGGGCCGCCCGGTCGAGGAGGTCTTCGCCGCCCACCCGCGGCTGGCGGCGGTGCTGCGCGACTCGCTCGAGATGACCTTCCTTCCCAACCGCGCCGAGATGGAGATCCGATCGCGCGAGGACGACGGGCGGACGATCGGCTTCACGATCAGCCCGATCCCGGGCGACGGCGGGCCGGAAGGGGTCGCGCTCTTCTTCAAGGACCTGACGCTGGTCGAGCGGCAGGAGGAGCAGGAGCGGTTGCGCGACCGGCTGGCCGCGCTGGGACAGATGGCCGCCAGCCTGGCCCACGAGATCCGGAACCCCCTGGCCTCGATCGACGTCACGGCGACGCTCTTGCTGCGCAAGCTGGGGGACGGCAACGGGGTCCAGGAGCTGGTCGAGAAGATTGCCGAGGACGTGAAGCGGCTCAACCGCACCGTCACCGGCGGGCTCGAGTTCGCGCGCGCGCTGACGCTGGAGAAGGCGCCGCAGCCGCTGCCG